>CACEHH010000010.1 GCA_902559345.1 uncultured SAR86 cluster bacterium
TTGGATGTTGATTATATGGTTGTGGTTGCGTATGGGAACCTTATTCCTGGTTGGTTGCTTGAACACCCAAAAATAATGGCAATAAATATACATTTTTCTATATTGCCAAAATATAGAGGGTCGTCTCCAATACAATCAACTCTTTTAAACGGCGATAGACGAACAGGAGTAACCTTTATGAAAATGTCAAAGAGGTTAGATGAGGGAGATATCATATCAACCTACAATTTAGATATTCTTGCAGATGACAATAAAGTAACTTTAGAAAATAGATTAGCTGATCTTTCTATTGAAAAAATAAATGAAGTATTAGTTAAAACAAATACGAAGGATATAGCTTTTAAAAAACAAAACCATGACATGGCGTCATACTGTGAGAAAATTTTTAAAGAGAACTCAGTAACAAATTTTGATGATAGTTCAATAGATATAATTAATAAGTTTAAGGCATTTTTTGAGTGGCCAGGGATGAGTTTTATATATAATGATACTGTTATTAAAATACATGGAATTCGAATATCTGGAGAAAAAAGTTGTAATTCTCCAGGCACTATAGATAGAATTGATAAGTCAGGAATGTACATCAATACAAGGGATAATAAGATAGTAATTACTCACTTACAGTTTCCTAATAAAAATAAAATTACTTCATTGGATGTTTTTAACTCTTATTCATCTTTTTTTAAATAAAATTTATTTTTAAAATAACTCTTTTAATTATCGAGAAAGAGGTTTAATTTACACAATATGAAAGTACTAATACTGGGTGCTGGAAGAGTTGGTGGAAGTCTTGCCAGAGCTTTGGTTAATAACAACTATGATGTTTCAATAGTAGATCAAAATAAAAATACCCTTTCTTCTTTGGAAGAAAAGTTAGATATTATGACAGTAGAGGGACATGCTGCGCATCCTTTATCTATAAAAAAATCTGGCGCAGATGAATCAACTATAGTAATTGCTGTTACTTCTAATGATGAAGTAAATATAATCGCATGCCAAGTTGCTAAAAGAGAATTTAATGTTAAGAAAACTATCTGCAGATTAAGCGAAGGCTCATATACTGATAATCTTGATATTTTTGGTGAAAATGTAATTGATATGGTTATCAGTCCTGAAAATGAAGTGATGAATCACTTAAAAGAATTAATTATCCATCCTGGAACTGAACAAATTGAGAAGTTTGCCGACGGCAATGTAAGTCTAGTATGCGTTAAAGCTAAAAAGAAAGGGAAGCTTGTTGGGAGAGAGCTTAAAGAATTTAAAGACGACATGCCTGAAACAGATGCTTTTGTTGCATCTATTTATAGAGACGGAAAGCCTTTTATACCTTCTGGTGATACCAAGGTTAAGGCAAGAGATGAAATCTACTTTATATCATCTGAGTCTAATGTTGATCAAATTGTTAATGAATTTAGAGATAAAGAGGATGATTTTTCAAGAGTAATGATTGTAGGAGGGGGTAAGGTTGGGTTTTCTTTGGCAAAAGAAATTGAAAATGACTATAAGATAAAATTGATTGATTCTAATGAAAAAAAATGTAGTGATCTATCAAAGAAACTTGAGAAATCAATTGTTCTTCATGGATCTGCAACAGATGAAGATTTATTAAAAAGTGAAGGAATTGAAAATATAGATATTTTTTGCGCCATAACCGATGATGATGAAACAAATCTAATGTCATCTCTCCTCGCCAAAAAAATGGGAGCCAAAAAAACGATGATAATATTAAATAACCCATCATATTTAGGTTTAGTGCCAGGATTTATTGATATATATATTGCTCCATACCGACTTACTGTTTCGTCTGTTCTTCAGGATCTGCGTGAAAGTGATGTTGCTCAAGATGTATTGCTTAAAATGCATACTGGCGCCGAGGCTATCGAAGGCGTTGTTCATGCAAATGAGTTTACATCTAATTTATTTGGCAAATCTCTTAAAGAGATTCCATTGCCAGAAGGAGCGTCTATTGGTGCAGTTGTAAGACATGGCGAACTTATAATGCCTGATTCTAATGTTGAGCTCTGTCTAAATGACCATCTTATAATTTTTCTTGCAAATAAGGATATGATGTCTGAAGTAGAAGTTCTATTTAAGATAAATTAATGAATCCTAAGTCAATATTAAATCTCTTTAGTATATTAATATTGTTATTTAGTTTTTCATATATATTCCCAATAATTGTTTCTGTAGCATTTGATGATGGTGCTCTTAGCTTATTTACAACAACATTAGGCTTTGTTTCATTTGTAGGGCTTGTTGGCCTTTTTCTTACTAGAAATATTAAAAAAGATCTATCACAAAAGGATGGCTTTGTTATTATCGTTATGTTTTGGATAGTGCTGTCATTGGCTGGATCTGTTCCATTTTATTTAAGCGGAATGAGTCTCATAGATTCTATATTTGAATCAATGTCAGGAATTACAACAACTGGCGCGACGGTGATATCCGGTTTAGATAGTATGCCAGAATCATTATTGTTTTACAGACAGCTGTTACAGTGGATGGGTGGAATGGGGCTTATTGTTCTTGCTATTGCAGTAATGCCTCTTTTAGGAATAGGTGGTGGTCAAATTTACAAAACAGAAGTGCCTGGAGCAATGGGCGAACAAAGACTAACACCAAGAATCAAAGAAACTGCTCAAGCTTTGTGGTTGATATATTTTGCGCTAACCCTTATTTGCGCAGTCTTATATTATTTTAATGATATGTCAGTCTTTGATGCTATCTCACACTCTATGTCAACAGTCGCAATTGGAGGATTTTCAACTCACGATGAAAGTATTGGTTTTTTTAACAATATATATATAGAGGTTATTTGTATCGTATTTATGTTTTTGTCTGCTTTTAGCTTTGCCTTACATTATTTTGCTATATATAAGAAAAAGCCTCTTAAGTATGCCTTTGACCCAGAGCTTAAGTTTTTCATGTCGTTTATTCTTCTAATATTCATTGTGGCCTTCCTTGTTAGTATTTTTAGCCAAAGCGATAACACTCCAACTACTAGAGAGCTTACATTTCATACTGTTTCAATGGTTACTACAACAGGTTTTACAATTGGAAGTTCCTCAGAATGGCCTTTTTCAATATCATTCCTACTTCTTATAGGAGCCTTCGTAGGAGCTTGTTCAGGATCAGTTGGTGGAGGAATTAAGTCGTGGAGGGTGATGATTATGTTAAGCCATGCATATAAAAATATAATGAAAATAATTCACCCAAACTCTGTTACTTCTATAAAGCTTGGTTCTAAAAGCGTTGATGAAGAGGTGGCTACATCGGTATGGGGATTCTTTTCAATTTATGTAATTTCTTTTGTTATTCTCCTGGTAGGGGTATTGATATCAGGACTAGATTTTGAGTCAGCTTTTTCAGCCGTTGGCGCATGCCTGAATAATCTTGGACCAGGTCTTGGAGTTGTATCTGAAAATTATGCTGATATAAATTCGTTTTCAAAAGGGATATTAGCTTTTGCTATGCTCCTTGGTCGGTTAGAAATATTTACTTTATTGGTTATTCTTACGCCAATGTTTTGGGCTAAATAGAGGAATAAGGATTTAATTCGCCAGCCCTACTCTTCTTAAATCTCTTATATTCCCAAGAATAATCGATGGGTCTTTTGTTAATCATTTTTTCAATATCAGAATTTAATAATAGTTTGTGCTTACTATCATCATAGATATCATTACTACATGATTTTAAAGAAATTGATAAAAATCCTTCTTTGTTAGAGTTTAAATAAAAATATAATACTGAGGCATTTGTTTTAGCGGCTAATGATTGAACTAGTGTGGTGCTGTAAGCTTCTCTATTATAGAACTTAATATATTCTCCATGCCCTCGTTGTGGAACTTGATCTGCTGCAAAACATATAATTTCTTTAGACATTAATGCCTTTAAAATTTTTCTTACGCCATGTATTGATGTTTCAATGCTTTTTGAACCCCCGGCCTCCCTTTCTCTTTTGACAAATCTGTCTAAAGCATTAATTTTTATCTTTTTATACAAACTTACGGTAACAAAATTAGAATTTAACCATCTTAACAACATATCCACGCTTCTGTTGTGAATGGCAACAGCAATTAATCCTTTTCTTTTATTTATAAGATTTTTTAATAAAAAGTTATTTTCAATTTTAAAAACTTGGCTATTCGATTCATGGCTACTTCTGCCCCAGGTATAAACTGTTTCGTAGCCAGATATAATAGATTCTCTTATGCTTAGTTTTGAGAGAAGGTTAATATCTGATGGATTTAGTTCAGGATATGCTATCTTTAAATTAATTTTAGTTATTTTATATGATTTAAAAATTAAAAATAATTTTGAAAAGATATAAATATCAACCAAATATATAAAAAAAGTCTTGGGAAAAAGAGAAATTATGTAAAATAGTGCTTTCATACTAAGCTAAATGATAATGCATGATATATAATCATAAATATCAATAATATACAAAAAAATTTAAAAATAATTTGATATATAAAATTAAGAGACAAATGTCGAATAATATTAGGAGAATTTAATTGCCTGCAAAAAATATGGATGAATTGGTTGCCTTATGTAAAAGAAGGGGTTTTATTTTTCAATCTGGGGATATTTATGGAGGCTTACAAGGCGTATATGATTTTGGTCCACTAGGGGTAGAGTTAAAAAATAATATTAAACAGTCATGGTGGGAGTCAATGGTCTATGAGAATGAAAATATTGAAGGATTAGACTCTTCAATACTTACAAACCCATTAATTTTAAAGTATTCAGGCCATGAAGACACATTCTCAGACCCTATGGTTGATTGCAAATCTTGTCAGAAAAGGTTTAGAGCAGACCAAGTGCCACCTGAATGTAAAGAAGAGGATCTTACTGAGCCTAGACAATTTAACCTAATGTTTAAAACAAATGTGGGCCCAATAGACGATGGTGATAACTTTGCATATTTAAGGCCAGAAACAGCACAACAAATTTTTACTAATTTTAAAAACATAATAGATTCTACATCCAAAACACTGCCATTTGGTATAGCTCAAACTGGCAAAGCTTTTAGGAATGAAATAACGCCAAGAAATTTTATTTTCAGAGTGCGTGAGTTTGAACAAATGGAGCTAGAATATTTTGTTACCCCAGGAGATGATGAAGAAGCGCATTCTTCATGGGTACAAAAAAGGCTGGATTGGTGGGTAAATCAAGGTGTACCCATGAAAAGCATTCAATTATATGATGTACCCAAGGATGAGCTTGCTCATTATTCTAAAAAAACGATTGATATAATGTACGAATTTCCACATGGTGTTGAAGAGTTGGAAGGTATAGCAAACAGAACTGATTTTGATCTTGGATCACATTCAAAAAAACAATCAGAGTTAAATATAAATGCTTCTGTAACAAAAAATAAAGATTCAAATAGTAAACTAGCAATTAAAGATGAAAATGGAGGTTGGGTTGTTCCATTTGTTATTGAGCCATCCGCTGGAGTTGAAAGGGGTTTTTTAGCAATTTTAAATGAATCATTCACTGTAGAAAAACTTTCAGATGGCAAAGAAAGAATAGTCCTTAAATTAAAACCACATCTTGCACCTATCAAAATAGCTGTTATTCCTTTGAAGAAAAATAATGCCGAAATGGTAGCTTATGCTAAGAAAATTATAAAAAAATTACAAGCTTTAAAAATAGGCAGAGTGGTACTTGAAAATACAGGAAATATAGGAAAAAGCTATAGAAAGCATGACGAAATTGGCACACCAGTATGCATAACGGTTGACTTTGAAAGCCTGGATGACAAAAGCGTTACCTTAAGAGATAGAGACTCTATGGAGCAATCAAGAGTAGATTCTAATAGTCTTAATGAAATTGTAACTAAAAAGATAAAGCTTTAAATTGCAAACTATATTAAGCTTTTTATTCAATATTCTATTATACCTAACTGTTATTCCTGCATCTCTAGTTGTTATTTTGCTATTTCCCATTCTAAACACCAAGTCTTTACAGAAAATTGCATCAATGTGGGTGTTTTTTATCCTAAATGCTTTAAAAGTTATATGTGGTGTAAATTGGAACATTTCTGGTATCAATAATATACCTAACAAGCCTTGTATTCTGGTGTCGAATCATCAAGGAGCATGGGAGTCATTCTTTTTACAGACCTTATGCTTTCCTTCTTCTAGTATTATAAAAAAAGAGTTGTTGTTTATTCCTTTTTTTGGGTGGGCTCTTGCTTGCCTAAAACCAATTCATTTAACAAGATCAAAAAAAATTACAAGTTTAAAAAAAGTCATTAAAGATGGTTCAAAAAAGCTGAAAAATGGATCGTCTATAATCATTTTTCCTGAAGGAACCAGGGCCAGGCCGCATAAAGGATTAAAATCATTCTCAAAAAGTTGCGGCATTTTAGCTGCCAAAAACAATATTCCTATTATTCCAATATGTCACAATTCTGGTCTATATTGGAGAAATAGAAAGTTTAATAAGGTAAGGGGTTGTGTTCAAGTAAGGATTGGAAAGCCAATAACAGGTAATAATCCAAAAAACCTAACAAATGATGTTTATAATTGGATAAACTCTAATTTTAAAGAAATTAACTAAATATCTAGCTCTTTAACAGAAAGGGCATTTGCATCGATAAACTCCCTTCTAGGCTCAACATCATCTCCCATTAAAACTTCAAATGATTCATTTGCATCCTGAACATCATTAATGTCAACACGCATCATTCTTCTATTTGTTGGATCCATTGTTGTTGTCCATAATTGTTCTGGATTCATTTCTCCTAGACCTTTATATCTTTGCACTTCAAGCCCTCTAGAACCGTTTTTGGAGAGGTTTTTAATAGCTTCATCTTTTTCTTTTTCATCAGAGGCGTAAATAAATTCTTTTCCCTTGGTAATCTTATATAAAGGGGGTAAGGCTATGTATATATGTCCTTTATCGACAATCTCATACATTTGTCTGTAAAAAAAAGTTAAAAGAAGGGTTCTAATGTGAGATCCATCTACATCAGCATCAGTCATAATTATTATTCTATGGTATCTAAGATTATTAATATCAAAGTCATCTTTACCAATGCCGCATCCTAAAGCCTTTATTAGAGTCCCTACTTCAGCAGAGCCCAAAACCTTATCTATCCTTGCTTTCTCAACGTTTATTATTTTTCCTTTTAGTGGAAGAATTGCTTGATTTTTTCTATTTCTTCCTTGTTTTGCAGATCCGCCTGCAGAATCTCCCTCAACTATATATATCTCAGATAAGGTTGGGTCTTTTTCCTGACAATCAGCAAGCTTTCCTGGAAGTCCAGCTATTTCTAGCACACCTTTTCTTCTTGTCATTTCCCTTGCTTTTCTTGCGGCCTCTCTAGCAAGTGCTGCTTCAGAGACTTTGGAGATAATGCTCATTGAATCTTTAGGGTTCTCTAGCAAGAATTCATTAAAATATTTACTAAAAACTGTGCTAACAACACTTTCTACCTCAGATGAAACAAGTTTTTCTTTTGTTTGTGATGAAAATTTAGGGTCTGGAACTTTAACAGATATTATGGCTATTAAGCCCTCTCTTACATCTTCTCCCAAAAGGTCTGTGGGTGTTTTTTTTGCATTTTCTTTTTTGATAAATGACTTTAGAACTCTTGTTAAACTGCCCCTGAAGCCCGCTAAATGAGTTCCTCCATCTTTTTGTGGTATGTTATTTGTATAACAAAGCACATTTTCAGAATATGAATCTGTCCATTGCATTGCGATCTCAACACCAACATCGTTATTTGTAGCCGAACATTCAAAAATATCAGAAACAGTTTGCTTTCTGCCTTTTAAATGAGTTACATAACTTGAAAGCCCGCCATTGTTTTTAAATTTTCTAGATTTACCTGTTCTTTTGTCTTCGACATTTATTGAAACACCAGCGTTTAAAAAAGATAGTTCTTGTATTCTTTTATGAATTTTATCCGTTTCAAAATTAGTTGATGTAAAGATTTCATTAGATGGATAAAATGTAATTGTTGTTCCATTCTTTTCAGATTTTTTAATTTTCTTAAGTTTTGCTTTTGGTTTTCCTTCAACGTATTCTTGAAAATATTCTCCGCCATCTCTGTGAACTTCAAGTAATAATTTTTTTGACAATGCGTTCACCACTGACACTCCAACACCATGAAGCCCTCCCGAAACTTTATAACTGTTATCATCAAACTTTCCACCTGAGTGGAGGGTGGTTAAAATTAATTGTGCTGCTGATACTCCTTCTTTTTTGTGAACATCAACCGGAATTCCTCTTCCATTATCTTTTATAGTCACCGACCCGTCTTTGTTTATTATTACTTGGATATCTGAACAGTGGCCAGCCATTGCCTCATCAATACAATTATCCAGGACCTCGAAAACCATATGGTGCAATCCTGATCCATCATCAGTATCGCCTATATACATGCCTGGTCTTTTTTTGACAGCCTCTAATCCTTTTAAGACTTGAATGTTGGATGAATCGTATTTGGCTTCTTTAGATTTTTTTGCCATTTCTTTATCCCAATTGTTCCACGTGGAACTTTTTAAACGCATTAAAATTACTAGTTATTTTACTACTAAAAGGGTCGTCTATACAGGAAAAGATAACTTGATTTTTGTTATTTTCTAATAGTTTTATAAAGAGAGAAAAAACTCGGTCGTCAAGCTCTGATTTGATGTCATCAATAATTAATGTTGATTCGACATTGTAGAATTTTTTTAATGCCTCGTTTTGGGCGCAGGACCACAAAATAGAAAAAAATTTTTGTTCACCGCGAGACATAAACTGCTTAGCATCCTGTTTTTTAATTAAAAATTTTATGTCTGATCTGTGGGGGCCTTCGGTTGTTATTTTTCTTTGAAGATCTTTGTTTGTATTATTTTCTAAAACCTCAAATAAAGATAGATTAGAAGTCCACCCCTGAAAAAACTCTATGGACATGGTTTCAAAAAAGTCAAAAACATTTACCAAATCAAGCTTTTTTAATAATAAGTAAAATTCTGAATAGCAGTTCTTAAAAAATTTGTTTCTATATGAAGTTAAAATATTTCCCTCTGTGGAAAGTTTTTCATTCCATGCATAAATATCTGATTTACGGTTGTTTTTTAGTAAAAAGTTTCTTTGTTTTAAGGCCCTATGGTAGCTGAACCATGCTTTAGAAAAGATCTCATCTATAATAAAGATCGATCTATCTAAAAGCTTTCTCCTAAAGTCTGGCGCTGCGTTGGCAAATGCAAATGTTTCATTATGGATCAAAGTGCATGGGAATTTTCTTGCTAGCTTGCTTGTGGTTATTTTATTTGAGTTGAGTTTTACAGAGATTGGCTTTGTAATATTTTTTTCTACTTCAACTACAAACCCCCTATCACCATCAAACCCTTTTATATAAAAAGAGTCTTTATTGTGTTTTATTAAAGAAGCTAAATTGGAGCTTTTAAATGACTTGCCGCTTGAGAATAAATATATAGATTCAAGCATGGTTGTTTTGCCACACCCATTGACTCCATAGAAAAAATTAATACCTGGTGAGAGTGTAAAATTTGTATCTTCAAAACATCTAAAATGTTTTATGGAAATATTAGTAAGTGACACTTTATACTAACAAGGGCATAACGACATATTTAAGGTTATCAAAACCTGGGTCTGTTATTAAACAGCTTTTGTCAGAACCGAAGAAATTAATTTGAACATTTTCTGAATCGAGTGTGGAGAGTATCTCCTGAAGATAATTAACATTAAATGCTATATCTACCTGCTCACCTTTATATTCGCATTCTATAATTTCTTCCCCTTGTTCTTTTTCTGGGTTGTTAGCAGAAATATTTACTGAGTCTTCTCCTGTTAATATTCTTACGCCTTTATATTTCTCACCTGACAAAACACTAACCCTACTAAGACTATCTGATAAAAGTTTTCTATTAATATTTAAGAGGGTGCTGTCACCCGAGGGAATAACTTGTTCGTAGTCTGGAAATTTTCCTTCAATCAGCTTACTAATAAAAGTTGTTCCTAAAATATAAACAGCTATTGATGTTGTACCAAGTTTAATTACAACATTTTCTTTTTCATCTCCAACAAGCTTTCCAATTTCGTTTATTGATTTTCTTGGAACTATGCCGCTTATATTTTCAGATGATGCTTCGTTTAAAGATGAGATAGCCAAAGCCAGCCTATGAGCATCGGTCGCAACACTTGTAATATTTTTATCGTCTATAAGCAAATATAGGCCATTAAGATAATGCCTCCAGTCTTGGTTTCCCATAGCAAATGTAGTTTTTTCTATAATGGTTTTAAGATTTTGTGCTGAGATATTTATTTGTGCTTGGGTCTCTTCATGCTCAAACACTGGGAAATCTTCACTTGGTAAGGTTGATAGGTTGTATTTTCCTGCTCCTGACTCAATTTTTAGGTTGTCTCCATCAAGAAAAAAGTGTATTTCAGCCATATCTGGCAATAATCTACATAAGTCATTAAGCTTTCTTGCAGGAGCTGTTGTTTTACCACCGCTTTTAAAGTTTGATATTGTTGAGGTTGTAGAGATTTCGCTTTCTAGGTCTGTGGCGGTTAGTTTTAAAGAAGATTCGTCAACCTCAAACAAAACATTTGAAATTATTGGAAGTGTTTGTCTTTTTTCAACAACCCCAAGTGTAAGGCTTAAAGATTTAACAATTTCTTCTTTTGTGATGTAAAAATCCATTAATTTGTTAGGGCTCTGTTTAAGTTTCTATAATCTTCTTCGTGTGAGGGGTTTTCCTGTCTAAGCTCTGCAATTTTTTTACATGCATGAAGGACTGTTGTGTGGTCTCTTCCATTAAAAGCCTCACCTATTTCTGGTAGGCTGTGGTTTGTAAGCTCTTTGGTTAGAGCCATGGCCATTTGTCTGGGCCTTGTAATTGATCTGCTTCTTCTTTTTGATAAAAGATCTGATAGTTTTATATTGTAGTATTCTGCTGTAGTTTTTTGTATATTTTCAATGCTTACCATTTTTGCTGATATTACAAAAAGGTCTTTAAGAGCATCTTTAACCAATGCCAAATCAATCTCTTGATTTGTAAATCTTGCATTTGCAACAACCCTTTTCAAAGCGCCCTCTAACTCCCTAATGTTTGATCTTATTCTTTGCGCAATATAGATTGCACAATCGTTAGGAAGGACGACCCTCATCGAAGATGCTTTCTTTAGAAGAACAGCTGCTCTTGTTTCTAGTTCTGGTGGGTCAATCACAACCGGCAACCCCCAACCAAGCCTGGATTTTAACCTCTCCTCTAAACCCTCGATTTCTTTTGGGTATTTATCACACGTGAGAATCATCTGATTATTTCTGTCTAATAATGCATTAAATGTATGGAAAAACTCTTCTTGGGACTGCTCTTTTCCAGCAAAAAATTGAATATCGTCTATCAACAACGCATCTGCGTTTCTGTAAAATGACTTGAACTCATTCATTGCACCAAGTTGTAGAGCTTTTACCATGTCAGAAACAAACTTCTCTGAGTGGACGTATACTATTCTTTTGTTTGGTTTGTTATTGAGAATTTCATTTCCAACCGCATGCATTAAGTGAGTTTTACCCAAACCAACCCCGCCATATATAAACAGAGGGTTATAGTCTCCCTTAGGATTTGCTGCAACCTGCTTTGCAGCTGCCAGGGCTAAGTGGTTGGACTTTCCCTCAACAAAGTTTTTAAAAGTATATCCCTCAACAAGTTTAATTGATGGTTTTTTGTTTTTCTTATATTTATCAACAAATGTTTCTTTTGTGTGTGTTTTAAAAACTAGGCTTATATCGATTTTTGATTGTTTTTGAACAATATCTTGAATCTCTTTAGAAAAATTTTTTTCTATGTAGTCTAAAATAAATTCATTGGGCGCAACCAACTCAAGTGTATTATTGTCAATAGTAGCTTTTAAAGGCCTTATCCAGGTATTAAAATCCTCTTGTGTTAAACTGTTTTCGAGTTTTTGCGAGCACTTATTCCAAAGTTCCAATTACTATCTCCTATTAGACTAGATAGTCTATTAAAAAATTCACAAGATATCTACAGAATAAATATAAGAATTTTCTGTGGATAAGTTGTATATAAAAAAAATAGAAATAATATTGTTGTTTTTGTGGTTTTAAAAAAATATTAAGCTATAATTCCCAAACTTTTTGACCTAACAATATTATGAAAAGAACTTTTCAACCAAGCAACCTTAAACGAAAGAGAACACACGGTTTCCGAGCCAGGATGTCAACCAAGGCTGGAAGATCTATTTTGTCTAACAGAAGAAAAAAGGGTAGAAAAGTCCTAAGCGCATAATTTGTCTTTTTCAGAACAAAAATATAAATCTTTTAAACCTATTTATTCTTGTAAATATTTTCGCATATTACATAAAAATTCTTCCAAACAATCTTTGGATATATCAATTTCTAGAAAATATTTTAAACTTGCTGTAAATCGAAATAAAATAAAAAGAAGAATTAAGGAGATTTTTAGAGAGGGTTCTTTGTTGGAGGTTTTTGGTGGGCATATTGTTTTTTGTGTATTTGGTCCTTTAGAGAAGCTGTCATATACTCAAACCAGACAAGAGGTTGTCTCTGCTAAAGAGTTTTATTTGAAAGGAGAATAGGTTGATGATTTTTAATAATGGTGTTTTGGTGAAGGGTATTTTTTTAAGGTTTGTTTTTTTGTTTTCTTTAGTGCTTGGTGTTGGTGGGTGTAACTACATTGGCAACCCAAGTGTAGATGGCGTTTTGCTTGCTTCTGATGTTTCTAGCTCTAGCAGAAATTATATTCAAGAGTCTGGGGTTGTTAATTTAAATAGAGAGAGGCTTGTAGCTTACTATGATGCAACAATTTCTTTAGATGATTCCGAGTCCTATATTCTTACAGACAAAAACCTTGTTATATATTGTGATGGTACAGGCCCTTGGGTGGAAACGCTTGATTGTTTGGGTACTGACCCGCACAACACAACCGTAATTCCTTTAAACACAATTACAGATGTTTATAAAAGCGATGTTTATTATGATGACACGAGTTGTGGGGCTATAATGGGTACGTGTTTTTATGTTGAAACATATTATGCTACTTACTTTTTTGTTATAGCGCCATGGATGAACGCGGATTTGTTTATTGACGCATTGCTTGCTGAGTTGTAGTTTTTTTTGTTAGTTTTAATATAGGTTTTTTATTATGGGTGAACAGTGGGTTTAAGAAATTTTTATTGGGTTGTTGTGGTTGTCCTTTCTTTGGGTCTTTTGTTTGAATGGACTTCTGAAAAAAGATACCAATCCATTCAAAACCATGTTAATGAAGATTGGTCTTCTGGTTTTGATATGGGTGGTTCTAATACTTACATAGAAAATGATGAGTTATATGTGGTGATTGCTGTTGAAACTGGGGCTATAGTTGAAACAAGGCTTAAAAAATACCCAGTTGAAAAAGTGAATGACGCTGTTGGTTTTCGTGTTTTTGGTGAGTCAAAAGAGTCTGCTTTTAGTTATTATTTTAATAGTGGTTTCACCGGGGTTGTTCCCTCATATCAACTGGAAAGTGGGGGTGCTGGAGAAAACTATGTTGAGCTTGTTGATCAAAAGCTGGGTCTTTCAAAAAGAATATCTTTTTTACCCGCTACATATGAAATATCTATATCCGACTCTTCTTCTGGGGGTGTTCGTGGCAAGTCTTTTGCGGGGCTGTATAGAACCGAAGGAAGGGCTTTAGATCTAAAAAGAGAGGCTCTTAGTGGTGGAATGATGAACAACAGTTCATATGAGGGGATTGCTTTGAGTTCTGAAGCGGACCCATATTCAACAACCCGCCTTAGAAGGGTAGATGAACCACAAGAGGTTTTGTCTAGATCTGGTTGGGTTGCTTTTATTCAAAAGTATTTTTTTGCGGCGATTATTGGTTCTGATGAATATATATATAACTACTATGTTTTACCCAAAGAATCGGGGGTTTTTAGAATGGGTTATACGGTTGAGGGCTCTTCAACAAGCAACGTTACTTACGGCCATGAGCATAGGCTTTTTGTTGGCCCCAAAATCAGAAAAGACCTTATGCAGCGAGCGGAAAATCTTGAGCTGTCAATTGATATGGGTTGGTTTTGGTTTTTATCACAACCAATGGTTTGGTTTATGGATTTGCTTAATGGGTATATAAATAATTGGGGTTTAACTATAGTTGTTTTCACGGTTATGATTAAGTTGGTTTTTTGGCCAGTTACCTCAAAAAGCTTTAGATCAATGGCGGCTTTGCGGAAAATATCACCAGAGCTTAATGAAATTAAAGAAAGATATAAAGAAGATAGGCAAAAAAGCGCCGCTGAAACCATGAAGGTTATGAAGAAGCATGGGGCGAACCCCTTGGGTGGTTGTTTGCCGATGTTGATTCAAATGCCTTTTTTTATCGGCTTCTTTTTTGCTTTGAGAGAAATGGTTGAGCTTCGACACAGCGATCTTGGTTTTTGGACAGATCTTTCCGCCCCGGATCCGTATTTTGTTTTACCGGCGATGTTTTGCTTTCTTATGATTATGACACAAAGGCTTAACCCTCAGCCGGCTGGGATGGACGCTACACAGGCCCAGGTTATGAAGTATATGCCTGTGATGTTTTCAGTGCTTTTCATATTTTTCCCTGCTGCTTTGTGTTTGTATACGGTGGTTAATACAGGGGTTCAGCTCGCCCAGCAAAGCTACTTATATAAGCAACAGGGGGCCCTTGGGTCTGACTAAGCATGTCTGTTGTTTATGCTTTAGCGACTCCGCCTGCTAAGTCTGCTATATGTGTTTTTAGAGTTACCGGGAAGGGTTGTCACAAATCTCTTAATAATTTTTTTGGTAGTCGTTGTTTTGAGCCGAATGTTTTTAATGTGGTTTTTTTTAGCGGCCTTGATGGGGTTGTTGATAGGGTTGGTTTGGTTGTTTTTAAAGCGCCAAAAAGTTATACCGGTGAAGATTCTTTTGAGGTTTATGCCCATGGGGGGCTTGCGGTTATGTCTAATATATCAAAAGCCTTTAGGGGGTTTGGTTTTGAAGAGGCTGTTGGCGGTGAGTTTACAAAGAGAGCTTTCTTAAATAACAAAATAAGCCTTAATGAAGCGGAGGCTGTATCTGACCTTATTGATTGTACAGATGAAAACGGGGTTGTTTTATCAACAAACTCTTTGCTTGGGGGTTTGGCATCACAAGTTTCTTTTTTTGCTGGTGAAATAGATGGAATAAGGGTGAGGATTGAGGCTGAGATTGATTTTTCTGATGAGGGTGAGAGTTTTTATGATGTAGCTGGTCTTCTAGATGATTTAAAAAATCTTAAAAATAGGTTTGATCTTTTTGTTGGTGGTTGTGTAAACAAGAAGGTGGGGTCCCAGAAGAAAAATATTGTCTTAATTGGTCCGGTAAACTCAGGCAAGTCTTCTGTTTTTAATAGGTTGGTGGGCTTTGATAGAGCTATTGTTTCAAACACCCCGGGCACAACGCGGGATATGATAGAGTCTGAGCTTTTTTTTGAGTCTAGTGTTTTTTCTATATTTGACACCGCTGGTGTTAGAGATGCTGAAGACGATGTTGAAAAGGCAGGTATACAATATTCTCTATCACAGGCGAATGATTCAGATTTGGTTATAGGTGTTTTCGAAGAGTCTGATCAGGGTGTTTTTGATTATTTTAAAGGGCTCTGTGAACATAATCGTTTTATATCGATACAAAACAAGGTTGATATAAACAAGCCCATAAAAGGAGTTTTTGATTGTTATGTTTCTGCTAAAACCGGAGCCGGTTTTGATGTTTTAAAAGGTGTTATTGGTAACTGCTTTCAGTCAGGTCTTAAATTAGAGAAATATGATTTTCTAATAAGAGATAGGCATGAGGCTCTTTTTAATAAGTCGGTTTCAGATATTGAGCTGGCTGTTGCCGGGTTGTTGGATAATAAACCTTTAGAGTTGGTTGCTGAAGATTTAAAAAGCGCTCGATCTAATCTTGACGAGGTTGTTGGTGTTAAATATTCAGATTCTTTGTTGGGTGATATTTTTAGTAGTTTTTGTATTGGTAAGTAGTTATGTTGTTAGTATGTTGTTGTTAAGATTTGGTGATATTTTTTGTTAACAAAATATCCAGCGTTTTTGGTTGGTGTTTATAACAATTTATAAGGTTGTTTATATTGTTGTTCGCCTCCCGTTTTTCCTACCTTTTAAAGGCTTATTAACAAAAAAACCAATACTAATAGAAATAACAAAAAGTATATAATGTAGATATTATTGTATTAATTAATTATGGATAAGTTTGATGTTGTTGTAGTTGGTGGGGGGCATGCTGGTGTAGAGGCTGCGCACTCTGTTTTTAGGATGGGCCTTTCTTGTGCCCTTGTTACACTAAATATAAAAAACATTGGTCAAATGTCATGTAATCCAGCAATCGGCGGCCTTGGAAAATCACACATCGTAAGAGAGATTGGTGCTATGGGAGGCATCATGCCAATAGCGACAGATATGTCAGGCATACAATATAGAACCCTTAACACCAGAAAAGGAGATGCTGTTCAAGCCCTAAGGGTTCAATGTGATAGAGATCTTTATAAAAAAGCTATACAAAAAATTCTAAAAAAAACAACCATAGAAGTTTTTGACGAAGAGGTTATGGATATTATTATAGAAAAAAACCTGGTAAAAGGAGTTGTAACCAAAACCAAAACAATAAAAGGAGCAAAAACAATTTTAACCACAGGAACCTTTCTTAATGGGAAAATGTATACAGGAGACATAGTTTCAACAGGGGGAAGATCGGGCGACCCATCCTCGATTCCACTATCAAAAAAACTATATAAACTGTCATTGCCAATGGGGAGGCTTAAAACAGGAACACCAGCACGAATAAAACTATCAAGCATTAATATTCATAAAATGGAAGAACAGCCAGGGGAGAAACCAACCCCTTGGATGTCAACATATCAAAAACCAAAAAAACACCAAAAACAAATATCTTGCTTCATTACAAGAACTAACAAAAAAACTCACGAAATAATTAAGCAATCAACACACCTTTCAGCAATGTACTCAGGAAACATAACAGGCATAGGGCCAAGATATTGTCCCTCAATAGAAGACAAGATTAATAGGTTTAAGGAAAAAAACAGCCACCAAATTTTTATAGAACCCGAGGGGATAAACAAAGACCTGGTTTACCCAAACGGGATATCAACAAGCCTACCCAAAAACATTCAAACAGAGTTCATACAATCAATTAAAGGCCTAGAAAACTCAGAGATAACAGACTTTGGCTATGCAGTAGAATATGATTTTGTTGACCCGAGAAGCATCAAACCAACCCTTGAGCTTAAAACCTTAAAAAACTTTTATCTAGCAGGACAAATCAACGGCACAACGGGCTACGAAGAAGCGGCGGCCCAAGGGCTAATTGCGGGAGTAAATGCAGCAGCTTCAATCTTAAACAAAAAAGAGCTTATATTAGAAAGAAGCGAAGCCTACATCGGAGTATTAATAGACGATCTTACAAACCATGGGATAACAGAGCCTTATAGAATGTTCACAAGCAGGGCAGAACACCGGCTGTTGTTATCTCAAAACAACGCAGAACAAAGGCTATTAAAAAAAGCTTATAAGGTTGGTTTGGTAGACAAAAAAAGGTATAACAATTTCAACGAACAAGAGGAAGAATACAAGCGTTTTGTAAACGACATTCTCAAAAAAACAAAAACAAAGAATTTTATTAACAACAAAAAACAAAAAATAAAACTATCTGAAAACAAAAACATATATAAACTCCTGAAAAGAAACGATGTAGACAAACACAAGCTTTTTAAAACAAACAAAACAAACAAAAAACACTACAAAAGAGCAATAACCGAAACCAAATACCATGGCTACATAGAAAAACAACTAAGAGAGGTTAAAAAAACAAAAAAACAAAACAACAAAAAAATACCAACAACCACCAATTATTCAAACATTTCAGGACTATCAAATGAAGTTAAAGAAAGGCTTAACAAAAACAAACCAAGAACAATAGGGTCAGCCGCAAGGATGGAGGGCGTAACCCCGGCAGCTGTAAATCTAATATTAATACAGCTTAAAAAAGAAGAACTATTAAAACAAAAAACCTAATCAGTGGTAAGCCAAATAAACTTTACAAAAAACCAAAAAGAAAAAATAAATATTTTTATCAACCTAGCTATTAACTTTAATAAAACCCACAACATTTTTTCAAGAAAATCCTCAGAAGAGGTTATGAAGAAAGATATTCTTGATTGCGCGCCAATAATCAACATAATACCAGCCAACAAAAACGTGCTTGACCTTGGCTCTGGGGGCGGATTCCCAGGAATTCTTTTAGCCATAACAAAACCAAACAACAAAATAAACCTTTTAGAAAGCAGTAGAAAAAAGTGTTATTTTTTAAAACTAGTTGTTGAGACTCTTGAGTTAAAAAACACAACAATATTAAACACAACAATAACCAAAACAAACAAAATCGGCGTTTTTGACATAATAACAGCAAGAGCATTCGCTAGCATTAACAAGATAATCAAACTCACCCAACAAAACCAAACAACAACAACAAAATATATTTTACTAAAAGGTAAAGAACAAAAAATCAAAGAAGAATTGAAATTATTAAACCAAAAAAAATTTAAATATGAAATAATCAAACAAAACAACACAAATCAAGAGAGAAACATTGTTGTAATTACAAATGAATAAAATTATCGCAATAGCAAATCAAAAGGGAGGGGTTGGTAAAACAACAACTGCCATTAATTTGTCAGCGAGCCTTTCCGCAACAAAAAGAAAGGTTCTCCTTGTTGACCTCGACCCCCAAGGAAACGCCACAACCGCAACAGGACTTACAAAAAAAAACCCATCCACCCTTTATGACCACTATTTCGAAAACAAAAACATAAAGGAATGCATATATGACGCCTCTGATGGTTATAGTGTTATACCTGGGTGCGCAGACCTTATTGCGCTTGAGGTTGCTATCCGAAACGATGGAAAGCAAGGGTTTTTATCAAAAAGTCTCGACCGCTTTAAAACAGTATACGATTACACAATCATAGACACCCCTCCAACACTAAACCAGTTAACAGTTGAGGGTTTGTCTTGCGCAGAGGGAACAATAATCCCCCTCCAGTGTGAATATTATTCTCTTGAAGGAGTAACAGGTTTAATGAACACCATTCAAACACTATCAGATAAAAACATGACAACAAACAGGGTGATAGGAATAGTTAGAACAATGGTTGATATGAGAAACAACCTTGCAAAAGAAGTCTCTGATGAGCTAGAAAAACATTTTTCAAACCTCTTATTTAACACACTAATACCTAGAAATATTAAACTGGCTGAGGCTCCCAGCCATGGAACATCTGGTATAAAATATATGCCGAGCTCATTTGGCGCAAAAGCTTACCTTGCGCTAGCCGGCGAGCTTATAAGGAAGCTTGAATATGTCTGAAAATAAAAAAACACTTAACAAAGGGTTGGACGCACTTTTAGGACAAACAAACAGGACACAAAGATCTATAAAAGAAGTTAGCGTAAAAAAAATAAAACCCGGAAGGTTTCAACCTAGATCAAATTTTGACAACCAAAAACTTGATGAATTAACAGAGTCTATAAAAAAACAAGGTGTTTTATCACCAATTCTTGTAAGAGAGTTTGGGTTTAATGAATACGAGGTTATAGCAGGAGAGAGAAGGCTTAGAGCTTCAAAAATGGCTGGCTTAGAAACAATCCCGTGTTTAGTTGACCAAAAAAAAGACCAAGACGCCTTGATTTCAGCGCTTGTAGAAAACCTTCAAAGAGAAGATTTAAATCCTGTAGAAGAGGCTATGGGTTTAGATAGGCTCAAGAGAGAGTTTGGACTAACACAGGATGAGGTAGCATCATCAACAGGAAAAGCTAGAAGCACAATTGCAAATTCCTTAAGAATTCTCACCCTTCCAAAAAGCGTCTTAGAAATGCTTTCTCAGGGCACAATTGAAAAAGGACATGCAAAACTTTTAGCATCAATGAGTCAAGATGATGCAGAAATTGCAGCAAAAAAAATAATCAAAGAAAAACTATCTGTAAAAGACCTAAGCTCGCTTGCGTCTAAAAAAACAACAAACAAAACAAACAAAAACAAAACAAAAGACACAGATATTTTAAATATAGAAAGAGAAATGTCAGAGAGTTTTGGTCACAGGGTTGAGATAGAAACAAAGAATAAAAAATCTGGAAAGGTTTCAATTACATACAAGACACTAGATGAGTTAGATAACATTATTTCAAAAATAAAAAATAAACAATAAACACCTTGTTTATAGAATGATATATTTTTATAATTCTCTCCATTAAAACAATATAATCAACCCATTAACCGCTAGCTTGAAAACAAATAGCTTAAAATTAAAACTCACCTTTATATGTATTAATACATTAATACTTATTGCCGGAGCTCTTATAAACCCAATTCTCATATTAATAGCCCTATGTTATATGGGCGTTATGATTTTGGTGTATTATTTTGGATCAAAAATTAAAGATATAGCCATAAATGTTGGTTATATTTGGTTTTCAAAATGGGTGTTATTTTCGGTTTTTTTAATTTTTACAGGCATTTATACACCAGACATCTTTTTATACGCACTAGCCCTGTTTGTTTTATTTAATATTTCAGTTAACCCAAAAAGCTTCATGCTTAACAACAAGAGGGTTTAACAGTAATGGCCTCAGAGCTAACAACAGAAAGTTATATTAGCCATCACCTTACCAATCTTACATGTGGCAAAACCCCGGATGGCTGGACCTGTAATCCTTATAAGGTAGATGAGATGGGTTTTTGGACGTTTCATGTAGATTCTCTTTTTTGGTCTATTTTTCTTGGTGGTATTTTTGTTTTACTTTTTAAAACCGCGATGTCAAAGAAAACAAATGTAGACACCCCGCCCAAAGGATTGCAAAACTTTGTAGAGATGAGCATTGAGTTTGTTGAAGATAATGTTCAGTCACTATTTGGGTCTTCCAAAAATCCACTTATTGCGCCTTTAGCGCTAACTGTTTTTGTGTGGATACTTTTAATGAATTTAATGGACCTAGTGCCTGTTGATTTTTTACCTGTTTTAGCGGGGCACCTGGCATATGCTATTGTGGGAGAGGGCCATGAATGGATTAAAGGGCCTGAATCCTTGTATTTCAAAGTGGTTCCGACCACAGACCCAAACATAACACTTGGAATGGCGCTTGGGGTTTTTATCTTAACTATTTACTACAGCATCACAGTAAAAGGGCCAAAAGCTTTTATAGCAGAATTAACTCTTCACCCATTTGGGAAGTGGTTAATACCAGTTAACTTTATTCTTGAGATGGTTAATTTTATAGCCAAACCAATATCGCTTGGTTTGAGGTTATTTGGCAACCTTTATGCTGGAGAGATGATTTTCATCTTGATTGCATTAATGTTATTTTTTAGTAGCATACCAGTAGGCGTAATGGGTTTTGGTTTGCATTTAGTTTGGGCGCTTTTCCATATATTAATTGTGGCATTGCAAGCATTTATTTTTATGGCGTTAACAATTGCATATTTAGCAATGGCGCATGAAACAGAGGAGCATTAATCCTCAACTTATAGGAGAAAAAAATGGAATTAAATATTTTAGCAGCTGGGATCACTATGGGGCTTTCAGCTATTGGAGCGGGGATTGGTGTTGGTGTGTTGGGAAGCAAATTTATTGAAGGAATAGCTAGACAGCCTGAATTGGCACCATTTCTTCAGGGCAGATTCTTTTTGATGATGGGGCTAACCGATGCGGTTCCTATGATTGGAGTTGGCCTTGGAATGTATATGTTATTCGCTGCATAAAGATAGAAAATAAGATATGGATATAAACGCGACCTTAATTGCTCAAGCAGTTGTAATGATTGTTTTTGTAGCAATATGTTGGCGGTATATATACCCGCCAATTCTTTCGGTTATGCAAGAAAGAGAGAAAAAAATATCTGATGGTTTAGAGGCAGCAAAGAAAGCAGATGACTCCTTAGAGGAGGCAAAGCTTGCTTTTGACAAAGAGCTTAATAAAGCAAAAGAAGATGCTGCAGAGATTCTTGAAAAAGCTAATGCTAGAGCATCTAAAATTGTTAGCGATGCATCATCAAAAGCAGACCTGGAGGCTGAGAAGATAATGGCTTCGGCGTCTATAGCTGTTGAGAATGAAACCAACAAAGCTAAAGAAGAGCTAAGACAGCAAATGTCAGAAATTATTATTGATACAACTCAAAAGATTCTCGGTGAAGAAATTTCTAAGGAAAAGCATGAAGAGATTCTTAAAAAAGCAGCAGAGGAATTGTAAACAATGATTGAATTAACCCCATTAGCGAGACCGTATGCAAAAGCTTTATTTTCTTCAGCAAAAGATTCTAAAAAATTAGATCAAATGGCGGATGAGTTAAAAGTTATGGCAGCAGCGTCTGCAACAGAGGGGGTTATAAACACAATCGAGAATCCATCACTTTCAAGACAAGAGATTGTAGATATTCTAATTAAATTATTTGAAGAAAATGTTTCAAGCAATTCTTTAAAACTTATTGAAATATTAGCAGAGAATAAGCGCCTCAACTTACTTGAACCCATATATTTTATATATCAAGATTTATTAGAAAAACATAATGATCAAAACTCTATTGAGGTATTTGTTGCGGCCGAGCCTGGAGAAAAGGCAAAAGAAAATATAGAAAAAAAACTAAGAACTACATATGGCAAAGATGCCAAAATAAATTTTTTAAAAGACCCAAAGATGATGGGCGGCCTATCTATAAAGATAGGAGATGAAACACTTGATCTTTCAATTAGAGGAAAGGTCAATAAACTTGTAAACCAATTAAATTTTTAAGGTGAAAAAATGAGTCAATTAAATCCATCAGAAATTTCCAGCGTTTTAAAAGAAAAAATAGCTGGTCTCGACCTTTCAGCAGAAAGAAAAAATGAGGGCATTGTGGTTAGTGTCTCGGACGGCATTGTAAGAATACATGGCATGGGGGATGTTATGTATGGTGAGGTTATAGAGTTTGAAAATGGCACAAAAGGCATGGCTCTCAATCTTGAACAGGATTCTGTTGGGGCTGTTGTTTTGGGAGACTACTTAGAGATTATTGAAGGTCAAAAAGCAGTTTGCACTGGAAAGGTTTTAGAAGTTCCTGTTGGAGAGGCTCTATTAGGAAGGGTTGTTAATACACTAGGCACGCCAATTGATGGAAAGGGAGAGATAAAAGCTGAAAAAAATATGCCAGTTGAGGTAGTTGCTCCTGGTGTTATTGCTCGTCAAAGTGTTGATCAGCCTGTTCAAATCGGCTTAAAAGCCGTTGATGCAATGGTTCCAATTGGAAGAGGCCAAAGAGAGCTAATAATTGGAGACAGGCAGACAGGAAAAACCGCTGTAGCTATCGATGCAATTATTAACCAAAAAGGTACTGGAATTAAATGTATTTATGTTGCGATTGGACAAAAACAATCAACAGTCGCAAACGTAGTAAGAAAGCTTGAAGAATACGGCGCAATGGAACATACAATTGTTGTTTCAGCAACAGCTGCTGATCCTGCGCCAATGCAATACCTTTCAGCATACTCTGGCTGCACAATGGGTGAGTATTTTAGAGATAAGGGCGAAGACGCATTAATCGTCTATGATGATCTTTCTAAGCAAGCGGTCGCATATAGACAAGTATCACTTTTATTAAAAAGGCCTCCTGGCAGAGAAGCATATCCAGGTGATGTTTTTTATCTTCACTCAAGACTATTAGAGAGAGCGGCAAGAGTAAATGCCGAATATGTTGAACAAGTCACTGGTGGAAAAGTTAAAGGAAAAACTGGATCTTTAACAGCCTTGCCAATTATCGAAACACTTGCTGGAGATGTTTCTGCTTTCGTGCCAACAAATGTTATTTCAATTACTGATGGGCAAATCTATTTAGAGACTGAATTATTTAACTCAGGCATTAGACCAGCAATTAATCCAGGCCTATCAGTTTCAAGGGTTGGGGGATCAGCCCAAACAAAAATTATGAAAAAACTCGCTGGCGGGGTTAGAACTGCATTAGCTCAATATCGTGAACTAGCAGCCTTCTCACAATTTGCTTCAGATTTGGATGAGGCTACAAAACAACAACTCGCAAACGGTAAAGCATTTACCGAGCTGCTTAAACAAAAACAATACGCACCAATGAGCGTTGCTCAACAGGCTTTAAGTTTGTTTGCCGCTGACAGAGGTTACATGGCAGATGCAGATGTCGAAAAAATCTTAGATTTTGAAGAGGCCCTTCATGGCTATTTAACGTCTGAAAAAGGTGAACTTGAAGAGCAGATAAACTCTACAGGGGATTGGAATGATGATATTGAAAGTCAATTCAAGAATCTTGTTGAAGATTTTAAGAAAACACAAACTTATTAATAATGGCTAATACAAAAGAAGTAAGAAAACAGATTGCGAGCATTAAAAGCACGCAAAAAATTACTTCAGCTATGGAAATGGTTGCAGCTAGTAAAATGAAAAAAACTCAAGACTCTATGCTTGAAGGCAGACCATACTCTTTAAAAATCAAAGATGTTATCTCTCATATAGCGCTAGCAAGCTCAGAGTATCCACATCCTTTTTACGAAGAAAGAGCTGCTAAAAAAGCATGTTTTATAGTGGTCTCTTCAGATAAGGGTCTTTGTGGGGGGCTTAACATCAACCTATTCAAGCAAGTAATAGCAAAATCTGCTGAATTAAATGAACAAGGTATTGGGTCATGTTTTGCCCTAATAGGAACGAAAGCAGCAGGCTTTTTCAAGAGCGTGGGAGGAGAGGTTATTGCAGTTGCAGAGAAGCTTGGGGACAAACCAAACCCAGATGACTTGATCGGCCTTACTAAAGTAGTTCTTGATATGCACAAAAATGGGGATATTGATCAGGCTTATTTATGCTCAAACATCTTTGTTAACACCATGACACAACAGCCTAATGTTGAGCAATTAATTCCACTTGCACCAGAGGAACAAGAAGAGTCAAACCCATCACAATGGGATTATATATATGAACCAGAAGCAAAAGAGTTATTGGATGGGTTGTTAACCAGATATATAGAATCTTTGGTTTATCAGGCGGTTGTAGAAAATAGCGCATGTGAACAAGCAGCAAAAATGATCGCCATGAAGAACGCTACAGATAATGCGGGAGACTTAATTAAAGAATTAGAACTTTTATATAACAATGTAAGACAAGCAGCTATCACTCAAGAGCTCTCAGAGATAGTTGGCGGCGCAGCTGCAGTTTAAGGAGAATAATATGAGCAATGGAATAGTTACACAAATTATTGGAGCTGTTATTGATGTCGAGTTCGACAAAGATAATATTCCAAAAGTATATGAGGCGCTATTGGTAGATGAAAGTGGCACAACCCTTGAAGTACAACAGCAATTAGGAGATGGAGTTGTTAGGACTATTGCTATGGGAGCAACCGAAGGATTAAAAAGAGGTTTAACAGCAACAAGAACTAACGCCCCTATTTCTGTTCCTGTCGGCCCAGAGACTCTTGGAAGAATTGTAGATGTTCTTGGCAACCCAATTGATGAAAAAGGACCAATTGGTGAAAAAGAGAAAATGCCAATCCATAGAAAACCGCCAACATACACAGATCAGTCAGCTTCCAATGATGTTCTTGAAACAGGTATTAAAGTTATCGATCTAATGTGTCCGTTTGCTAAGGGTGGAAAAATTGGATTGTTCGGAGGGGCTGGTGTTGGTAAAACTGTAAACATGATGGAGCTTATTAATAACATTGCTTTGCAACATTCTGGACTTTCAGTATTTGCAGGTGTTGGTGAAAGAACTAGAGAGGGTAATGATTTTTATTATGAAATGCAGGAATCAGGAGTTGTAAATATTGACAATTTAAGCGAGTCAAAAGTTGCTATGGTATACGGACAAATGAATGAGCCGCCAGGGAACAGGCTTAGGGTTGCTTTGACTGGATTAACTATGGCTGAAAGTTTTAGAGATGAAGGTAAAGATGTCTTATTATTTATTGATAATATTTATCGTTATACCTTGGCAGGCGTTGAGGTCTCAGCTTTGCTAGGAAGAATGCCCTCAGCTGTTGGATATCAACCAACTTTAGCTGAAGAAATGGGAGCGCTTCAAGAGAGAATTACATCTACTAAAACAGGCTCTATAACATCTATTCAAGCAGTTTATGTTCCGGCTGATGACTTAACAGACCCATCTCCAGCAACAACGTTTGCTCACTTAGACGCAACCGTGGTTCTATCAAGACAAATTTCAGAATTAGGCATTTATCCCGCTGTAGACCCTCTTGATTCAACCAGCAGACAGCTTGATCCTTTTGTTGTTGGTGATGATCACTATAATGTTGCACAAGGAGTTCAAAAAATCTTACAAAGATATAATGAGCTAAAAGATATTATCGCAATCTTAGGAATGGACGAACTCTCTGAAGAAGACAAAGGGTTGGTTGCAAGAGCAAGAAAAGCACAAAGATTTTTATCACAACCATTTTTTGTTGCTGAAATATTTACAGGAACACCTGGAAAATATGTGTCACTTGAAGACACTATTAAAGCTTTTAAGGGTATTTTAGATGGCGATTATGACCACTTGCCAGAACAGGCCTTTTATATGGTAGGAACAATAGAAGAAGCTGTAGAAAAGGCTAAGACGTTATAAAATGAGCACCATTAAAATTAATATAGTTTCATCAAGTGAAGAAATTTATTCTGGTGAAGCTACTATGGTTTATGCAACAGGAACACTAGGTGAGCTTGGCATAGCGCCTGGACATACACCGCTTTTAACTGGCCTAGCGCCAGGACCTGTTAGGGTACAAAATGGATCAGAAGAAGAAGCTTTTTTTTGCTCTGGTGGATTCTTAGAAATACAGCCTGATTTAGTAACTGTTTTATCAGATACTGCTGAAAGAGCAGACAGCCTTGATGAGTCTGAAGCAATCAAAGCAAAAGAAGCAGCAGAACAAGAACTAGCAAATAAAGATGCCACGCTTGATTATGCAAAAGCAGCTTCTCAATTAGCTGAGGCAGTTGCTAGACTAAAAACTATTCAAAAACTTCGCAAAAAACAGTAAGGTATCTATTTAGCCTTATATTGTGAATATCCATACTGTTATATTGGCTGCAGGCGAAGGCTCAAGAATGCTTTCAACTAAAGCAAAATCCCTCCAACCTCTTGGGGGTCACTCAATGCTAAAAAGAATTTATGATACCGCTTCAAAAATAAGCCATGAAATATCTTTTGTTGTTGGTTATGAAAAAGAATCAATAATAGAAGAAATTAAAAACTTTGATGGAAAGAACTATATAACAGAGCAAAAAAAAGCTATTGGAACAGCAGATGCTGTAAAAGCCTCTCTAGATTCAATATCGAATGACTCAAAAGTGATCGTATTATATGGGGATGTTCCATTAATAAAAGAAAATACCTTAAAAAGTTTAATATCAAATACTGATAATTCTTTAACAATACTTAGCACGAAAATAGAAAACCCATTTGGTTATGGCAGAATAAAAAAAGATGCAGAGGGCTATGCGACTGCAATAGTTGAAGAAAAAGATGCCTCTGATGATGAAAAAAAGATTCAAGAGATATTTACAGGCATTCTTTGTTGCAATAAAAAATTATTAGAAGAAGCCATTAATGAAGTTGGCAATGACAATGCAGCAGAAGAATATTATTTAACTGATATAGTTTCAATTATTAGCTCAAAAGGGTATAAAATTAAAACATGTGTTGTGCCCAATAAAGAAGTTAAGGGCGCTAACACCAAAACAGAGTTATCAGAACTAGAGAGCATATATAGAAAAATGAAAGCAGAGGAACTTTTAGAGATGGGCGTAACCCTATCAGACAAGACTAGGCTTGATATTAGAGGAAATATCACAGTAGGCAAAGATTGTCATATAGACATAAATGTAATACTTGATGGAAATATTGTTCTTGGTAATAACGTATTCATAGGCCCTAACACTATCCTTAAAGATGTGGAGATAGGCGATAACTCTTCAATAGAGGCTTTTTCTCATCTAGTATCATCAAAAGTCGGTAAGAGCTGTTCCATAGGCCCTTATGCAAGATTAAGAGAGGGGAGCCACATAGATGATGAGGCAAAAATTGGCAATTTTGTTGAAACCAAGAAAACGAAACTTGGAAAAGCCTCAAAGGCTAATCATTTTGCATATCTTGGAGATGCCGAAATAGGGACAGAGTCAAATATTGGAGCTGGAACAATAACTTGCAACTATGATGGCAAAAATAAAAACGAAACAAAAATTGGGGATAATAGTTTTGTTGGTACAAACTCATCATTAGTTGCACCTGTGACTATAGGCTCTAACTCATATATTGCTGCTGGTTCTGTAATTACCAAGGACGTTCCAGATAACGCTTTAGGGGTTAGCAGGGCTAAACAAGATAATAAAGAAAACTGGTCCAAAAAGAAGAGCTAGAATATGTGTGGAATTATAGCTGCTGCCTCTGAAAGAAATGTTGGTAAGCTCCTGGTTCAGGGTCTTCATAAGATGGAGTATCGAGGTTATGATTCTGCAGGAATAGCATTACATCAAAATGATCAAATAGCTCATCTAAGAACTCTTGGAAAAGTTAAACTTCTTGAAGAGAAGATGATTGCAGAAAAACCAAAAAGCAAACTTGGTATTGCGCATACAAGATGGGCAACTCATGGCGAGCCTTCTGAAGAAAATGCACATCCTCACAAATCTAATGAAAGAATTTATATTGTTCATAACGGCATCATCGAGAATTACATTGAGCTTAAGGACTATTTAAAAAAAGAAGGATATAGCTTTTCCTCTCAAACAGATTCCGAGCTGATAGCTCATATGCTTGAATATTTCCTCAATCAAGGAAACACGATGATAGATTCAATGTATTTAACAAAAGAAAAACTTGAAGGAGCCTATGCGATTGCAGCAATAGATAGAGAAGATAACTCGAATATAATTATTGCAAGAAATAAATCACCACTTCTTATAGGTATTGGCACAGATGAGATTTTGGCCGCCTCAGATCCGCTCGCAATAGGACAGCTAACCAATGAATTTATTTTCCTTGAGGACGGAGATGTTGCAGAGATTTCAGCGCAAAGTTTCGAGATTTATGACGATTTAAAAAAGAAAGTTGACAGAGAAATATCTCATATAGATATTTCAAACCAATCTACATCTAAGGGTGATTACAGGCACTTTATGGAAAAGGAAATTTATGAACAGCCTGAGGCAATTTTAAACACCATAGATGGAAGGGTTGGAGGCGATGATGTATTAGATAATATATTCGGAATAGGTTCTTCAGATATTTTTGAAAAAGTTAAAAGAATCCAAATAATAGCTTGTGGCACTAGTCTTCATGCTGGAAGGGTGGCTGCTAACTGGTTTTCAGCAATTTCAGAACTCCCAACACAAATAGATTATGCATCTGAGTACAGGTATAGGAATCCACATGTGGATGAGGACTCTCTTTTAGTAACAATATCTCAGTCAGGCGAAACCGCTGATACATTAGCTGCATTAAGATATGGAAAAGAAAATGGATACTTGTCTACACTTACAGTTTGCAATGTTCCAACAAGCTCGCTGGCAAGAGAGTCTGACTATTCTATTTTTACTAATGCAGGTCCAGAAATTGGCGTTGCTTCAACCAAAGCATTTACGACTCAATTAGCTGCGCTAATGCTACTTGCACTTTCTCTAGCCAAAAGCAGAGACAGAAACCCCAAGCTAAGAAGTCGCGTTATTACAGCAATGAGATCTTTATCAGATACGATTGATGAAACCCTTAAGCTTAAAGATGAGATTCTTGAAATCGCCCCAGAGATTGCTAACAAAGATAATGCTTTATTCTTAGGAAGAGGAATTTTTTATCCAATTGCAAAAGAGGGCGCGTTAAAATTAAAAGAAATCTCTTATATACATGCTGAAGCATATCCAGCGGGAGAACTAAAGCATGGACCGCTTGCACTAATTGATGAAGATATGCCAGTAATAGCACTGGCTCCTGAGAGCGAGATAGCTGAAAAGCTGGTTTCAAACTTAGAAGAGGTAAAGGCTAGAGGAGGAACGCTTTATGTATTCTCTGATCCATCTATTAGCATGGAGCTTAAATCTGGCAGGCTTATTAAAATGCCAAAATGTGATTTTTTACTCACCCCAATTATTTATACTATCCCGCTACAAATTCTTTCATACGAGGTGGCTCTATTAAGGGGAACAGATATTGACCAACCAAGAAATTTGGCAAAGTCCGTTACAGTGGAGTAGTTTACAACAGTAAATAAGCAGGGGTTGAAATGGTTATAAACAACCAAGTTTTCATTAGAAGGTTTGTTATCTTTACATTTTGTGTGACTGCAATTCATTTCATCTTAGAAAGTCTATACACAATACAATTCGGACAGTCATTTTTAGGACTCCTGCCTGACTTAATTGCCGACGCACTTCTAGTAACGGGTAGCGTGCTAGCTTTAAAAAACTCAAATGCGATAGGTATTTTATGCGGGGCATGGGGATTTACTTTTTGTCAGCATTATCGCTCTTGGGCATGGAGATTTGAGTCAGTGCAAGACGGTTCTGCAACATCAGTCGATGAAATAACAATGATCGTTTTGGCATCCACTATGTTTATTTCAATACTCTGCTTTATTTTGACTCTATTAATGTGTTTGCCAAAAAGAGATTAGTATTATTTACTGTTGTAAAACACTCGATAACTGTAGAGTAGATTTGAACAGTGATTTATGAAGACTTCCTAACTTTGAAAGGAAAAGATTTTAAAGGAAGAACTCTCGAAGACATTTGGTCTTTTTCAGATAAAGAAATAGAAGAAAATCATGATTTTATTCAAATAGTTTTTCCACTGAACAAACCTAGTCAATCTGTATTCCATGGATATTATCTTGATAGTCAAGATATTGTTGATCAAATTAAAAAAAATAAAGAAGCAACAAATAATATTATTAAGTCTTCTCAATGGTTCTTTTCTTTTTTGGAGAGAAATATGTATTGGAATGATCAACATGATCATAATCAATTGAGAATTACCAGAGTTATAGAGTGTCTAAGACTGTTAGTCTCCGATGAAGAAGCAGATAATTTTTATAAAAATGTTTTAGAATTAATTAAGGATAATAATCAAATAAACATGAGAACATTAAATTTTTGGAAAAATGCTTAATAATAATCACTGTTTTGTTCAAGTCAGTCACTGTTGAATGATTCTGTGAAAAAAATCTTATTAATTTTAATTGTTTTCTTTATTACAGGTTGTGCTAGCACTCCATTAGCAATAACTGGAGGAAAAATTATAAGTCACGATTTCAAGATATATCATTTTAGTGATGACGATTATCTAGATATTTTTAACTTAAAAAATGGCGAAAGAATTACTAAGTACTGCACTAAACATGAAGAGCAAGTAGAAGTAAGAAAAATACGCACGAATCATGACGGTGTGGATAGAACTATCTGGATAGTTAATATAGCAGAAACCGCTGAATAAAAATAATGAGCCATGAGAAAACCTGCTACGGATACTTTGTTGCGATGGAGCGGTTTCGTTTGCCGAATTAATTATTTGGCAATTTAAATAAATCCTCTACCTTACATCCAAGTGTTTTAGAAATTTTTAAAGCAAGAACAGTAGAAGGGACATATACTCCATTCTCAATTGCATTAATGCTTTTTCTTGAAACATCAGCACTCTCAGATAACTCCTGTTGAGTTAATCCTGCTTTCCTTCGAAGTTTCTCAAGATTGTTAAGAAGTTTTTTATGATCTTTGCCCAAAATTATTTATTTTCAAACCTTTCAACTGCTCTATTAATTGATTCATACTCAGTTGTATATTTATTACCAAAAAACAAACAAATAAAACCAATTCCCAAAATTATCAATCCTGCACCTTCATATATCAACCCCAAAGGATCATACAAGGCAATGCCTGATATGCTTATTAAAAGACCCATATGCATAACTAAATTTTTCTTATAGATCATTATGTCCCTCCTATTTTTTTTCGAAATCTTCAACAGCACTTGTTAATTCTTCACTTGTATTTGGATAAAGATAACCAGCAACTATCTGCCCTATACCAATAGCAGCAACTAGGGCCCCAACACCCTTGAGTACCGAACCCAGAAAAAATACTCCAAATAGAAACAGACCCACACCAGTAAATAATGTAACAACCCCAGTTCTTCTATAATCAATTGGTTCTTTTTTTCTTTCATCAAGCATATCAATCATATCCCCTATCTTTGAGGAGTCTTCTAAATTTTTAGATATCTCTAATATAGTTCTATTTCTATCTTTGCTTTCTAAATAAAGCCATATGAATACTGAAACTGGGATTATAATTGACACAAGTATGCCTAAAATTGGCACTATATCATTCATAAATATTCTCCTGTAAATAAAATGTAACGCAAACTTATCATTAATAATATGAGAAGTAAAGGTTACAAGTTAATTATTGTATAATTATTTATATGGATAAAAAAATAATTTTTTTCATAATGCTGTTTCTATTAGTTGCTTGTGGTCCAGCACCAATTAATCCACTTTCACTTTCTCTAATTTCTGAAGAGGGAGTAGAGGTAAATCGCCCAAATAAACAACT
>CACEHH010000011.1 GCA_902559345.1 uncultured SAR86 cluster bacterium
TACTGTCACCATTTGATATTCCGCCTAAAATTCCTCCTGAATTATTTGAAGAGTATCCAGTAGAAGTTATTTCATCTCTAGCTTCAGACCCTTTAAGGCTTAAAAGATCATCTGCATTACCAATAGATACTGATTTAACTGCATTGATTGTCATGATTGCTTTTGCAAGATTTGCATCCAGCTTCTCAAAAACAGGATCACCAAGTCCAACCGGACAGTTTTCAACAACAACGCCTAACTTTGCACCAACAGAATTACCCTCTTCAATTAAATCATTAAACATTGAATCTAGATCAGAAAGCTTCGATTCATCACAAAAAAAGTATTTATTATTTATATCTTTATGATTAATTACATCGGCCTTCACTTTTCCTATTTCAGAAACAAAACCATTTACAGAAACATCTTCTTTTTCAAGAATCTTTTTTGCAATCGCGCCGGCAGCTACCCAATTTACTGTTTCTCTGGCACTCGCTCTTCCGCCGCCTCTATAGTCTCTATGGCCATATTTTGCTTGATAAGTAATATCTGCATGATTTGGTCTAAAAACATCTTTAATGTTTGAATAATCCTTAGATTGTTGGTCTTTGTTGTAAATAATCATTCCTATAGGTGTTCCAAGAGTTTTCCCTTCAAAAACTCCAGATAAAATCTCTACAGAATCATCCTCTTTTCTTTGTGTAGTTACATCTGATTGACCAGGCTTTCTTTTATTTAATTCATGCTGAATATCTTCTTTTGTTAGTTCTATCTGAGGTGGACAACCATCTAAGATGCAGCCCATAGCCGTACCATGACTCTCACCAAAGGTCGTAATTTTAAATATTTTTCCAAACGTATTACCTGACATGGCGATAATTATAGTCCAAAAAGCTAAAAAAGCCTTATTTTATGGGATTTTTGAAAATAATGATTGAAAATCAATAACAGAAGTTTCTTCAAGTTCCTTTTGGTTCATGCAAAGCTTGAATATCTTACTAGAAACTTCTTCATCGTATGTGATAGTTAAATTATCCATAAATTTCTTTTCTAATACCGGTATACCCTCTTCTCTTCTTCTTTTATGGCCAATAGGATATTCAACCTCAACTTCCTCGGTTGAAGTACCATCGTTAAAATGAATCTGAATTCTGTTTGCAATTGAACGTTTATCTGCCTCAAGATATTCTTTTGAATATCTTTTATCCTCGTTAATTATCATTTTCTCTCTTAATGCATCAATTCTTGGATCTTTTGCAACATCATCTTCGTAATCTTCAGCAACTAAATTGCCTTTCAATAAACCAATGGCAACCATATATTGCAAACAATGATCTCTGTCAGCAGGATTATCTAACTCACCTACTTTTGAAATAATTCTGATTGCAGACTCATGAGTGGTAATTTCAACAGATTTGATTTCATCGATTTTGTCCTTGATATTGTCATGCAGTTTTACTGCAGCCTCTACTGCAGTTTGAGCATGAAATTCTGCAGGAAAGCTAATCTTAAAAAGTATATTTTCCATGACGTAGGTTTCAAAAGCTTGAGCCAAAGAAAGTTTTTCTCCATCAAACGAAACATCTTCAAAACCCCATACGGGTGCAGATAAAACTCCTGGATATCCCATTTCACCTAACATAGTAATCATTGCTAGCCTAACTGCTCTGCTAGTAGCATCTCCAGCAGCCCAACTTTTTCTAGAACCAGCATTTGGAGCATGTCTGTATGTTCTCAAACTTTGACCATCCACCCAAGCTTGGCTTACAGCATCTTTAATTTGATTGACAGAACCGCCCAATAATTTTGTAGCTACTGCCGTTGAAGCAACCTTTACTAATATGACATGATCAAGACCAACTTTATTAAAACTGTTTTCAAGTGCTAAAACACCTTGAATCTCATGCGCCATAATCATAGATTCAAGAACAGTTCTTATGGTCAATGGCTCTTTTCCATTAGCAACATTTTGTTGTGAAATAAAATCACATACCGATAATATTGCGCCTAAGTTATCAGAAGGATGGCCCCATTCTGCCGCAAGCCAAGTATCGTTATAATCAAGCCATCTAACAATACATCCTATATCGAATGCTCCTTTTACTGGATCTAATTCATAATCTGTACCAGGAACTCTTACACCAAAAGGCACTTTGGTATCTTTTACAATTGGGCCAAGCATTTTTGTGCAGGCAGGAAACTGCAGTGCTAAAAGACCACACCCAATGGTATCCATTAAACAATTTCTTGCAGTATCTAAAGCTAAATCAGATTTAATTTCGTAATTTGAAACATAGTTAGCTATTTCAGAGATAAGTCCATCAAAACCTGGTCTGACATTCAGATCAACATTTGATGACATATTTTAAGACCTATCTGCGATTTCAACCCAGTCTGAAGATTCAACTCCGATGTAATCAGCACTTGGTCTAATAATTCTATTGTTTGCTCTTTGCTCCATGCAATGTGCAGCCCAACCAGAAACTCTGGACATAACAAATATTGGGGTAAACAACTTTGTTGGTATGCCCATATAAAAATATGCAGGAGCATGGAAAAAGTCTGCATTAGCAAACATCTTCTTTTCGTCAGCCATAACTTTTTCAACCTCTTCAGCTACTTGATAAAGAGTGTCTGTATCAGCAAGCTCAGATAATTGTTTGGCATATTCTTTGATAACAGCATTTCTTGGATCTCTAATTGAATAAACAGCGTGGCCGAATCCCATTATTTTTTCTTTATTGTTAAGCATTTCAATAATATTAGATTTAGCTTCTTCTTTTGATGTCCAGTTTTCTATTAATTCCATAGCTTTTTCATTAGCGCCCCCATGCAATGGACCTCTTAATGAACCTATCGCAGCAACAACACATGAATGAATATCAGACATTGTTGAAGCACAAACTCTTGCTGTAAAAGTAGAGGCATTAAACTCATGTTCGGCATATAAAATTAGAGATACATCCATAACTTTCTTATGCAGGTCAGATGGTTTTTTGCCATGAAGGATATGTAAAAAATGTCCAGCCATACTATCTTCATCATTTACCAAATCGATATCTTCTCCTTCGTGTGAGAACTTGTACCAGTAAGTAACAATTGATGGCATAGTTGCTATCATTCTATTAATTGAATCTAATTGATTTGAAAAGTCACCTTCAGGCTCTAGATTTCCCAGCATAGATGTTCCAGTTCTCATTACATCCATTGGATGAGCCGTAGCAGGTATTTTTTGAAGAACTTCTTTTAAGGAGTTAGGGAGATCTCTATGACTTCTTAGTAATGCTTTGTAGTTATTTAATTCGTCTTGATTGGGTAATTTGTCATAAAGTAAAAGATAGGCTACTTCTTCAAATGTTGATTTTTCTGCAAGTAATTCAATTTTATGGCCCCTATAAGCAAGTCCTTCTATTTGACCAACCGTAGAAAGAGATGTCTCTCCAGCTACTTGTCCTCTTAGGCCCGCTCCTTCTAATTTTTTTGTCATTTATATCCCTTAATTTTTTGGCAATTTATCGTCAAGCTGTTTCTCAAAGTTGTAGTAATCTAAAACCTCATACAACTCCTCACGGGTCTGCATTATATCTAAGAGAGCCTCTTGTGTCCCGTCTTTAATTATTGAATTATATATTTTTTCTGCAGATTGGCTCATAGCTCTAAAAGCTGAAAGCGGATAAAGAACCATATCAACACCGACTTCTTTCAATTGTTCTTGAGTAAATAAAGGTGTTTTTCCAAATTCAGTAATATTTGCTAAAACAGGAACCGAACAATGATTTTTGAGTTTTTTATAATGCTCTATTGATGTTACAGCTTCTAGAAATATGCCATCCACACCTTCTTCAATATAAGATTCACATCTTTTGATTGCTCCATCAATACCCTCAGATGCAATTGCATCAGTTCTTGCCATTACAAAAAAAGAATCATCTACTTTTGAATTAATCGCAATTTTCAATCTGCTTCTCATTTCTTCTATGGAAACTAATTGTTTATTGGGTCTATGTCCGCACCTTTTGTCAAAAACTTGATCTTCAATATGCACCGCTGCGCAACCAGCTTTACCCATTTCAATAATAGTTTCTGCGATCTGATCAGACTCACCCCAACCAGTATCAATATCTACAAGTAAAGGTAGTGAGGTCGCAGAAGTAATTCTTTTAACATCAATTAAAACATCTTGCATAGTAGTGACGCCTAAATCGGGCAAACCATATGAAGCAGCTGCAACTCCACTACCTGATAAATAAATAGCGCTATGTCCAGATTTTTCAGCTAGTTTTGCAGAATATGCATTTATTGTTCCGGGTATGATTAAGGGTTTGTTTTTATTGAGAGCATCTCTAAATTTTTGACCTGACTGCATTTTAATAAAATTTTACTCCTCTAATGATCCTATCTTTATTGTTTTGTCTTCTCCACCTATTAGTATCTCTTAAACTATAAACACATCCACAATATTCTTGCTGATAAAAATGTTCTCTTTTTGAAATTTCAATCATTCGTGAGGACCCACCCTCTTTTCGCCAATTAAAATCCCAAAAAATGATATTTTCATATCTTGCTGCAGATCTATGACCAGAGTCATTGATTTGATTCATATCTTTCCATCTGGAAATTCCTAACGTGGTAGCAAATACATTGAAATCATTTTCATAAGCAAATAGAGCAGACCTTTCAAATCTCATGTCAAAACATTTTGTACATCTTGCTCCCCTTTCTGGTTCATCTTCAAGACCTTTAACTCTCTCAAACCAATTATCTTTGTCATAATCTCCATCAATACACTCAAAACCAACTTTTTCACAAAACCTTCTGTTTTCATCTTTTCTTATCTCATACTCATCTATTGGATGAATATTAGGGTTATAAAAATATACTGTAGTCTTTATATTTGATGCAGCAATTGCCTCTATAATTTCTCCTGAGCATGGAGCGCAACAACTATGTAATAGAAGCTTATCTTCATTATTAGGTAGTTGAAGCTTAGGTCGTTTATAGTTATTTAATTTGTAGTTTTCACTCATGATCAACATAAATTGAATTTGTAAGTATTGCTTCTTCGAGATCATTATAACTATCAAAAGAGTCAATTTCAGGATGCAATGAAGATATTTTTATTGGTGCATTTATAAAAAAACCTTTGTCAGCTATCTCAAACATCTGAATATCATTATGTGAATCGCCTGCTGCAAAACATCTATACCCCATTTGTTTAAAGTATGAAATTGCTTGATGTTTTGCCTTTGGATGTCTTAGTTTATAGGAAATAATTTGATCATTATTTATTTCTAAATTATGGCAAAGCAAAAAAGGAAATCCTAACTTTTTCATTAAAGGTTTCGCTATGTCATGAAATGTATCTGAGAGTATTACTACTTGAAAGTTTTTTCGTAAATTAGAAACAAAATCCAAAGCACCTGGTAATAGTTCAAGTGATGCTGCTGCTTCTTGAACATCAGATAGCATAATCCCTTTTTCAGTCATGATTTGTAACCTCATATCCATTAGCTTTTCATAGCTAGGTATATCTCTAGTTGTTTGACCTAGTTCCTCAATACCTGTATTTGAAGCGACTCTTTCCCAAATTTCTGGCGTTAACGTTCCCTCCATGTCTAAACATACTATTTCCATAATCTATTCATTTTTAATTCCATAAGGAACATGTCCTGATGTAGTGTTATCTATTGCGCTCATAATATGCTTTTTTTGATCATCAAAGAAGATATCTGCATCAAAAGATTCAAGAAATTGACTTTTAGACATTCCGCCTAAAAATAATGATTCATCAATTCTTACACCCCACTCTCTAAGAGTTTTTATAACCCTTTTATCAGAAGGAGCTGATCTTGCTGTTACAAGTGCAGTTCTAATTGGACACTCATTGATTTCAAAATCATTCTGAATTTTATTTAATTCCACTAAAAAAGACTTAAAAGGTCCTTCTTTCAAATTTGTATCAGCGTTAGCTTCATTCTCAATAAATGCTTCAAGTCCTTTCTCTTGATAAATTTTTTCAGAATCATCTGAAAAAATTACTGCATCTCCATCAAAAGCTATTTTTAATAAATCTGACTTTGATTCTTTATGATTTTCAGAAGGCCTTGAGATAATTGTTGCAGCAGCAACATCACTTTCAATAGCAAGTTTTACATCCTCAATACTGCTGGATAAAAATAAATGTACTCCAAAATCTTTTACATACCTATGTGGACTTTCGCCTCCACAAAATGCTGCTCTTGATATATTTAAATTATGATCTTCAATTGAGTTCCTAATTCTTAACCCAGTATCAGATGTATTTCTTGACAAGAGAATTACTTCAACCCGATCAGAGTTCTCATAAAGCTCATTTATTTTTAAAATTTTTTTTACTAAGTTAAAAGCCTCTCCTGGTGCAAGAGTATTGTCCTCATTTTCAATTTGATAATCTTGATATGACTTTAAACCATGTTTTTCATAGATTTCATGGCTTTCATCAAGATTGAAAAGTGCCCGTGAAGAGATGCCAATTATTAATTTAGATTTTTCTTTAGTCATAAATATTGAAAATATATTATATTTCGTATTATACTGTACATATATTCAGTATTTTTATTATTATGAAAGAAATAACCTCACAACAACAAAGAGTATTAGATTGTATTCAAATTTACTTAAATAAAACAGGTTTTCCTCCTACAAGAGCAGATATTTGTAAAGAATTGGGATTCAAATCACCCAATTCTGCTGAAACACATCTTCGAGCACTAGAAAAGAAAGGATTTATTTCGATTGAAAAAGGAACTTCAAGGGGGATATCAATAACAAATAATCAAGAATATCCAACAAATAATGATGAATACCCAGTAATTGGTCTTGTTGCAGCAGGGTCACCAACTTTGGCTGAAGAAAATATTGAGAAAACAATAAATTGCCCTAATTCATTTTTTGAATCAAATTTTGATTATTTCTTAAAGGTCAAAGGTCTCAGTATGAAAGATGCTGGAATTATGGAAGATGATTTAATAGCTGTTAAAAAAACTACTGATGTAAAGAATGGTGATATTGTTATAGCCAGGTTAGAAGATGAAGTCACTGTAAAATTCTTTAAAAGAAAATCTCCTAAAATCGTTGAGTTAGAGCCTGCTAATGAAGAGTTTGAAAACATTATAATTAATCTTGAACAAGATGAGCTTCATATTGAAGGAAAGAGCGTAGGATTATTAAGAAAAAATTAATGAATAGTAGTTTGTTTCTTTGAAAATTTCTCTCTTTGTTTGTCAAAAAAATCATCTAAATCACTTACATTTCCACTAACGCTTTCTATACCAGCTCTTATCATTTCTTTTGCTACCGAAAGTTCTTGGCCCTGAAGAAAATCTTTAGATTCATTTGAAAATTCTATCTTTACAATAGGATTATCATGGTCGTCGGATCTTCTTAATACAATACTCCCGTCTGGTAACTGAGCTAATTCTAGATAATTAGAAGTGTCTTTCATATATTCCTTAAGCTTAACACTCATCAAGAGTTTTGCGAAGCAACTCTTTGAATGCTTTATATTTATCTAATATTAAATTAAATTTTTTCAAGTCATTTATTTCAGAAGTAGTTATTAAGTTTTTATTATCTTCTCTAAAGAAAATATTTTTTGATATTTCTATAAGACTAATTAATCCATCTGGTGATAGTTCTTTTAAAATAATATTTCTAATAACCATTAAATTAGAAAGCTCATTCCATTTAAATACATAATTTAGATGTTCGATTGGTTTTAATTCATTCTTAAAATTTAGAAATATATCGTCTGCTAGATGCGATAAACTATTTTCAATACATATAAGAAATAATAACTGATCTTTGTTATTACCTGGCGAAAGGTTTATTAAAATTTCTTTTGAAATATCTATATAAAGGTTAGAAAGGTCTTTATTTTTCACTAACTTTTTAAATTTTGAACCCACTCACCATTGGAGAATGTTGCAGTCCATTTTGTTTTCTTTCCATCTTTTTCAGATGCAACATAATGAATGTCATCTGTTCGGTTATATCTAATAACATATGGATTTCCATCCTTGTCTCTTTCTGGAGCACTTAATAAATATAAATGCTTATCTTTATTAGGTAAAAATCTACAAGCATTTATAAATTGATCTTTTAAATCTTTTATTTCATCTACCATTGGGGCTCTAGTTTCTCTATTTTTAGGATATTGGCTAGCAGCTAAAAACAATCCTTTCATGCTGTCTCTAAGCAAATAATGATCTTCACATTTTATACATTTCAAATCAGGTAGTTCTATTGGCTCCATTGTTAATGGCTTAGGTTCTCCATTTCTTTGTAATGCTCTTGTTGCTCCACAATTATCATTTAAACATCCAAAATATTTTCCAAACCTCCCAGTTTTTAATTGCATATCAGATCCACATTTATGACACTCTAGAGTTGGGCCATCATATCCTTTTATTTTAAACTGACCGTCTTCAACAAGATGCCCATCACAATCAGGATTCTTTCCACAGACATGAAGTTTTCTATTCTCGTCTATAAGATAATTATCCATACTGGTACCACACTTTGGGCATCTTTTTTTAATCAAAAGATTTTCAGCTTCTTCACTATCATCGATACTAATTGCCTCATCTCCAGAGATTAAATTAAGTGTTTTTTTACATTTATCATCGCCTGTATTTTGATATCCTGAACAACCCAAGAAAACACCATTTGAAGAATTTCTAATAACCATATTAGTTTTTCCACATGTGCAGGTAATATCTGTAGGAGTAGCTCGATTTCCTCTCATACCATTTTCATCAGATGCTAAAACTAAATCTTTTTGAAAGGCGCTATAAAATTCATCTAAAACATTTTTCCAATCAAGCTCACCCCTAGCTACTCTATCTAAATTATTTTCAAGATTAGCAGTAAACTCATAATCCATGATGTCATCAAAACTTTCTATTAATCTTTCAGCAACTATATGGCCAATTTTTTTAACAAAGAATCTCCTATTCTGAATTTCGACATAACCCCTATCCTGAATTGTAGAAATAATATTTGCATACGTTGATGGTCTTCCAATGCCTTTCTTTTCTAATTCTTTTACAAGTGCTGCTTCAGAATATCTTGATGGTGGTTTTGTAAATTTCTTATCTAACCTAACCTCATCAAGGTTAAGGATTTCTCCTTCTTCTAAAGGCGGTAAAATATCATCATTATCTGATTTAATTGCTTGAGAGACTTTTGTGTAACCATCAAAAATGATTTCTCTACCTTTTGCCGAGAAAATATATTCATCAACATTAATCTTAGCTGATGTTGATAAATATTCCGCATCTGGCATTTGACAAGCAATATATTGTTGCCAAATTAATTGATAAAGTCTTTTTTCTTCTTCAGTTTGATTCATAAGATCATCTGAAGTCATATAGGCATTTGTAGGCCTTATAGCTTCGTGTGCTTCTTGAGCATTATCAGTGCTTGAATAAATTCTAGGGGCATTAGTTAAGTACTTTTCACCAAATCTCTCACCAATAAAATTTCTGGCATCTTGAATTGATTCTTTACTTAAACTTGGAGCATCAGTTCTCATGTATGTTATATGACCAGCCTCATAAAGCTTCTGTGCAACCCTCATTGTTCTTTTTACATTAAAACTTAATTTGGTGCTTGCAGCTTGTTGAAGTGTAGATGTTATAAATGGAGCCCTAGGCTTTGTTTTGACTGGTTTCTTTATTATTTCATTTATTGATAAGTCTGTATTTTTAACAAGGTTTTCAATATTTCTTGCCTCTTCTTCCTTTAATAAAGGTTCAGACTTTTTTCTATTTAAATAAAAGGGAATATTTATTTCATTCTTGAGCAGATTCATAGAAACTTCCCAAAATTCTTCAGGTATAAATTCTTGTATCAATCTTTCTCTTTCATCTAAGACTCTTAAAGCTACGGATTGAACTCTACCTGCGGAAAGGCCTCTAGCAATTTTTTTCCATAGTAATGGAGATAGCTCAAAACCAATTACTTTGTCTAAAAATCTTCTGGCCCTATATGCTTTAACTAAATCTAAATCTATATCTTTTGGGTCATTAAAAGAATCAATGATTGACGATTTTGTTATTTGATTGAATCTTACCCTAGAGTATTGATATTTTTCGGGGCCAAGTGCCTCCTTAAGATGCCAGGCTATTGCTTCACCCTCACGGTCAAGATCAGTTGCAAGATATATATGCTCCACACCCTTAGCTGCTTTTTTCAATGACTTTATTACTTTTTCTTTTTCTGGGATTATTTGCCATTCTGCAGTCCAACCATTATCTGGATCTATACCCATCCTTCTTATTAACCTATTTCTATCATTGATGGTCTTAAGTCTTAACTTTTCTTCAGCAGAAACATCTTTTGGTATCGATGCTCTTTTAGAATTAGGTGATGCTTTTTTAGGAAGATCTCTTATATGACCAACACTTGATTCAACAATATATTCAGATCCAAGATATTTTGAAATAGTTTTAGCCTTTGCTGGAGATTCAACTATTACTAATGATTTTGACATATTTTACGTACTTCCTTTTTTATGAATATCATTAAACTGGTCTGATATGCAAGATAAATTTAAAAATAATTTATTTCATTTAGTTTCTTTAATATTATTTTTAAATCCTCAATGCCTTTTTTTTCATCCCATAAAAATGATATTGAGGAGTTTGTAAAAATAACTTCAAATAAACTATCAGAGGTATCTTGTATGTGCTTATTTAAACCTTCGAAACTATCTGAATATTTTAATTTCACGGGAGAATACAAGATTAATTCTTCTTTGTCTCTAACAAAATGGGCATCTCGTAGATTAGTTTTATTTTTAATTTGGTAGCTGGTATCAGAAGAATGTTGATTTTTAAATTTATTCTCGCCATACAAAGTTGATGAAATTTTACATCCCAGCAATTTAGCATCCATTCTAACCTTAGATATTTTTTTGGAGGCTTTTGATGGAAGCGCTATTGAAATAGATCCAATTAAAAGCAAAAAAGCAGCAAAAATAAATATGTACTCCATCTTAATTGCCTAGAATATCTTTTATTAAATCAGGTCCTTTAATAATAAAACCAGTATATATTTGTATTAGATCAGCGCCTGAATCAATCTTTTTTTTGAAATCTTCTCTTGATAAAACCCCTCCAACTCCTATCAATGGCATATTCTGTGATTTAGATTTTATATAAGATAGCTTTTTAGTGGATTCATCCATTAATTTTTCTCCAGATAGCCCTCCATCGATCACCTTAAACTCTTTACTTAATATATTTGATTTATCAATAGTGGTATTTGTTGCTATTATCCCTATGATTGAAGATGATTCTACTAGTTTTATTATTAAATCAATCGATTCATTTTTTTCATCAGGAGAAATTTTAAGAAAAATAGGTATATTAATTTTGAAATCTTCAACTGCTCTATCTACTTCATTAATTAGTTTAGCTAAATTAGCTTCGCTATGTAGATCTCTTAAATTTGGAGTATTTGGTGAAGAAATGTTTATAGTGATGTAATCTGCGTATTTATTAACTTTTTCAAGACAAATAAGGTAATCATTAATCCTTTGATTGCCAGATGAATCCTTATTAGCGCCAATATTAACTCCTAGTATGCCTTTATATTTTCTTTTCTTTAGATTTTTTAATAAATGATCAACGCCTTTATTATTAAACCCGAGGCGATTAATAATTGAGTTTTCTTTATAATTTCTAAAAACTCTTGGTTTTGTATTTCCATCTTGTGGAACGGGAGTGACTGTTCCAACTTCTAAGAATCCAAAACCTAACTCACCCAAGGCATCAATATAATCACCATTTTTATCAAGTCCTGCAGCTGTACCAAGACGATTTTTAAAAATCATTCCTGCAAATTCAATTTCATCAATATGATTATCATCAAAAGTGATAAAGTATTTTAATAATCTTAATTTATAGAGAATCTTAAGGGACTTTAATGAAAAAGAATGTGCTAATTCTGGTGGTAATAACTTAAAAAGCTGAAGAAAATAATTCAAATAATTTCCTTTATAATTTTTTCGATATCGTTGCTAATCGATTTATCTCTCAAAGCGAGTGCAATAGTAGCATGAACAAATCCTTGTTTGCTACCGCAATCAAATTTTTCTCCTGTATATACTGCTGCATATACCTCTTCGTGTTTTAAAAGTATTTTAATTGCATCAGTTAACTGAATTTCTCCTGATTTATCAAAACCAGTTGATTTTAAAAAATTAAATATTGAAGATTTAAAAATATATCTTCCACAGACTGCTATATCTGATGGAGCATCAACCTTATTGGGTTTCTCTACAATGTCTTCAATATTGATCACATTATTGTCAATACTACCCGGTTTTATTACACCATATTTATGTATGTTATCTTTATCAATTTTATTAACTGCAATAACAGATGCATCAACTCTCTTGTAGAGGTCTAGCAATTGACTTAAACATGATTTTTCTGAAAAAAATAAATCATCTGGAAGTAATACTGCAAATGAATCTCCATCAACAATATCTTCAGCTTGGAGAATTGCATGTCCAAGGCCATTCTGATCATTTTGGTTTACATAATGAAATTTAACATCTGTAAAAATTCCTGGGTTCAATCTTTCGACCATCTCATCTTTACCAGATGATCTCAACCTATCTTCAAAATCTTGGTTTTTATCAAAATGTTTTTTTATTGAATATTTTTCTGGGCTTGTGATAAAAATAATTTCATTAATGCCAATATTTATAGCCTCTTCAACAGCATATTGAACAAGCGGTTTATCTATTATTGGAAGCATTTCTTTTGGAGTAGCCTTTGAAGCTGGCAAGAATCTTGTTCCAAATCCGGCTACTGGTAAAACTGCTTTTTTAATCATGCTTTAAGATATTTTTTTATAATATTTATACATCATACCAAACATCATTCCTGAGACTAAGCCACCTAAATGTGCAAAATTTGCAACTTTGCCAAAGCCAAACATATCTAACACTTCAAAAAAACCCAATAATAGCCATACAATCATAAAAATATATAATGCGGGAGGAAGCCCATACCTATCATTTTCAGATTCCATTTCAAGAATCATACAATATCCTAATAACCCGTATATAACTCCTGATAGTCCTCCAAAATAGCTTGAGTTTGTCCAATAATATTGTAAGAAATTGCTACAAATTGATGAAATTAATACAAGAAAGACAAAAGCAGACTTACTATCTATTCTCTCAATCTTTTCACCAAGAACATATATCCAAAGACAGTTGAAGGCTAAGTGAGCAAAAGAAAAATGAATCAAAATAGGACTTATTAGCCTCCACCACTGATTATCTATAAAAAATGTTTGATTAAATGATGCCATCGAAATAATGTATCCACTATTAGAAACATTAATTTCTGTGAAGGTTAAATGCTTAATAACATTAGAAATAGAGCCAAGATTAGAAATTACAGCTATGACAACTGCTAATAATATTAATGGTATGTATAAATTTTTGGTTAGTTTCAACTTAATTCTTTGAAAGATTTAAACTCCATCCCAACTTCTCTCTACAAGCTTCAAAAAAGTCATTATCTTCAGGATGAACTAATTTAAGAGTTTTTTCCATTTTTAAGATAGATATCTTTACGCCATATGGAATATCTATATCATCTTGCCCATCAACACATATTTTTGCATGATCATTCGGACCATCAAATATCTCCATTTCAATATCTGCATCTGATGAAATTATAAAAGGTCTTGAAGAGATGCTTTGGGGTAACATCGGCAGTATTGTCCATACATCAAGGCTGGGATGAATTATTGGTCCTCCAGCTGATAAAGCATAGGCTGTGGAGCCTGTTGGAGTTGCTATAATCAACCCATCTGATCTTTGTTCATAAACAACTTTATTATTTACATATAATCTATATCGCATTAACTGCGCATATGCGCCAGAATGAATAACCACTTCGTTTAATCCATATAAGTGATTTTCATTAAATTTAGCTGAAACTAGGTTTCTCTCCTCAATCTTAAAATTTCCTTGTAGTATTTCAATTATAGTTTTGTCAAAATTATCTACTTTAATATCAGTCAAAAAACCAACATTTCCCATATTTACTCCTAAGATTGGAATTTCATATTCAAGGTATTGTCTTGCAGAGTTTAATAATGTCCCATCACCACCAAATACGATTATGATATCAACCTCTTTTACGAATTGTTCATGTGTAACTACTGAAACTAATTTATGCTTATACGATGAGGACTCATCAATAAATATATTTACATCGCAGTTTGATAAGGAGATAACCATATTATTAAGAGCTTCATCTTGGAAGCCTTGGCTATTTTTTTTAACAAAAATTCCTATATTTTTAAACATGATACAAATTATACTCTTATTAAAAATTTAGTATTAACAAGCTTTTTGATTTTTTTAAATTCACAATGCTCGAAAAAAATTAATAAGTGCATATAATATTCGAGAAATATAATAAAACTAGTTAAATATGAGTAATTTAGATACATTTAGAAAAGAAACAAAAAAATGGCTTGATGAGAACTGCCCTCCTTCTATGAGAAGCGGAGCTGATCCAGATATACCAATTGATGAGGTCTGGGGCGGTAGAAATGCAGAATATAAAAACCCTGAATCAAAGCTATGGTTAGATAGGATGGGTGAAAAAGGATGGACTATGCCGACGGTTCCTGTTGAATATGGCGGGGGTGGGCTAACGAAAGATGAAGTAAAAATTCTAAATGAAGAAATGTTTTTCATCGGAGCAAAAGCTCCTCTATTAAGTTTTGGTATATGGATGCTTGCTCCAGTTCTATTAGAGTATGGAACTGAAGAACAAAAAAAAGAACATCTACCAAAAATAATAAAAGGTGAGATTAGATGGTGTCAGGGTTATTCTGAACCCGGCTCTGGTTCAGATCTTGCCAGTTTGGCTACAAAAGCAGAAGATACTGGTGAAACATTTCTTGTAAATGGTCAAAAAGTTTGGACATCCTATGCAGATAAGGCTGATTGGATTTTTGCTCTTGTTAGAACTGGTGCTAAAGAGCCAAAACATAATGGAATAAGTTTCTTATTAATTGATATGGAAACTAAAGGTGTGAGCACTAAACCTATAACTCTAATTTCTGGTAAATCGCCTTTTTGTGAAACTTTCTTTGATGATGTTAAAGTTCCTAAAGAAAATTTAATTGGTGACTTAAATGCGGGTTGGACTATTGCAAAAAAACTACTTCAACATGAAAGAGCATTTATATCTAATTTCGGTCTTGCAGCTGGCATGGGAAGTAGCAGAGATATAGTCACTATTGCAAAAAAACATCTAGGAGAGGAAAACGGTAAAATTAAAAATAGTTTTTATAGATCAGAAATTTCTTCTCATAAAATTAAAGAACATGCCTTTGGATTAACTTTAAAAAGAGCTGGAGATGAAGGCGGTAAAGCAAGTGCTACTGCATCTATGTTTAAGCTTTATGGAACCGAACACAATAAGAAAAGGCATGAATTAATGGTAGCAGCTTCTGGTGTAAATGGAGTTGCTTGGGATGGTGATGAATTTGATGATGGTGATAAAAATTTAACTAGAGCTTGGTTGAGAACAAAAGGAAATTCGATAGAAGGAGGAACTTCAGAAGTTCAGTTAAACGTAATATCAAAAAGAGTTCTTGGTCTTCCAACACAATAAAAGATTATGAAACTAGTATTAACTGAAGAAGAACAATTTTTAAAAGATACTGCAAAAAGCTTTGCAGATGAAAGATCTCCAATAACACACTTTAGATCTCTAAGAGATAAGAATGATCCTGTTTTATGGGATGAAGAAGTTTGGAATGAAATGGTGAAGTTAGGGTGGCCAGGCATTCTTATTCCAGAGGAATATGGAGGTTCAAATTTCGGCATAACAGGAATTGGGGTTGTTCTTAATGAATGTGCAAAAACACTAACCCCCTCTCCTTTGTTTGCAACTGGAGTTTTGGGTGCATATGCCATCACAAATTTTGGAACTGATGAACAAAAACAAAATTATCTTCCTAAAATTGTAAGTGGTGACTTAACTACTGCATTGGCAATAGACGAATCTAGTCATCATGATCCAAAGGAAACAGACGTGACAGCAAAAAAAGAAGGTTCAAATTTTGTTATAGACGGTAAAAAAACCTTTGTTATTGATGGTTCTAGTGCTGATTTATTGATTGTATTAGCGCGAACATCTGGCAATAAAGGAGATTTTGCTGGATTAACCTTATTTTTAGTTGATAGCAATTCAGCGGGAATTAAAAAAATAAAACTTGATATGGCGGATTCTAGAAATTATGCAAATATAGTTTTTGATAATGTTGAGATAAGTAATTCTAATGTTTTGGGAGATATAGAAACTGGCGGTGAAACTGTTGAAGATATTCTTGATATAGGGAGAATTGCCATAGCTTCAGAAATGCTTGGAAATGCTGAAGCAGCTTTTGATACAACCTTAGACTATCTTAAACAAAGAAAACAATTTGGTGTACTTATTGGTTCATTTCAAGCTCTTCAGCATAGAGCTGCAGAAATGTTTTGTGAGCTTGAACTCACAAAATCTTCAGTCATGGCTGCAATGAAAGCTGCAGAGGAAGGATCTAATGAATTACAAAGACTTTCTAGTTTAGCAAAAACAATGGCTGGTGAAACTCTTCATTTAGTTTCAAACGAGGCTATTCAAATGCATGGTGGAATTGGTGTCACAGATGAATATGATATTGGTTTTTTTCTTAAAAGAGCTAGGGTTGCTGAACAAATTTTTGGAAGTTCAAAATTCCATACAGAGAGATATGCAAATCTCAGTGGATTTTAGGAGATTATTTGCAATAAAATGAAGAAGATTAAATCAAGTTTTGTAGGCTTGATAACTTTTATTCTTATAGTTGTAGAATTGATTATTGGGTTCGGCATTTTAACAATAATTAATATTCCTAGAATTATTTTCCCATTTAAATTTTTTAAAGTTTTACTTAGTAAAGTTTCAAACTATATTGGAGACATAACAGTTTATGGTCTTAAATTAATTATGTTAATCATGCATGGTAATAACATTAATGTAATTGATGATACTGATGAATATGCTCGAGATAAATGGTATATGGCAATGTCTAATCATCAATCTTGGGCAGATATCTTTATCCTTTTGGTTGTGGCGAATTACAAAATTCCTTTACTAAAGTTTTTTATGAAAAAAGAGCTTTGGTGGATTCCTTTTATCTTCTTGGCTAACAAAACTCTTAATATGCCATTTGTAAATAGACATTCTAAAGATGCGATTGAAAAGGATCCATCTCTTAGAATGAAGGACTATAAAAATACTATAAAGTCTTGCAAGAGATTTTTAAGAAGTCCTTCAACTATTTTTAGTTATGCTGAAGGAACAAGATTTACAAAAGAAAAACATGTCAACCAAAGCTCTCCATATAAAAATTTATTGACTCCTAAAACTGGTGGATTGGCAACATCTTTATCAGCAATACCAAACATAGATACTTTAGTAGATTATTCTATAGTTTATAAGAGCAATAAAAGAGATGCATGGTCTTTTTTAAGTGGCGAAATGAAAAATGTGACAGTTTTAGTAAAAAAATATGAAATTCCAAATAGTCTTAAAAATAAAAATTACTCAGAAGATAGCGGATATAGAGAAGATTTTAAGACTTGGATTGAAAAAATATGGCAATCAAAAGACAACGATATTGAAAAACTAAAGATTTAATTCTTTTCTACTAACAACCCATCCGTTTGTATCAACATAAATCCAATCGCCTGGATTAATTTGAACGTTGCCAATTTCAATTTGAACATCTTTTTCTCCGACACCAATAGATTTATCAGTTTTTTTTGGGTATGGATTCAAGGCATATACTCCAATTTTAATATTCTTTATTACTTCTATATCTCTAATACATCCATTTGTAATTATGCCATTCCAGTTATTATCAAAAGCTTTCTTAGCTATTTGATCTCCAACCATTGAACATAATTCAATGCCTGTATGATTTATAAATAGAACCTTGCCGTCTCCATCTTGATTAATTAGTTCTTTAACAATGCTGTTTGAATGTTCACATTTCGCAGTATGAAGCTGGCCATAGAATTTGCTTATGCCTCCATAGGAAGTTAAAAATAAATTCCCTATCTGAATATCTTCATTTCCATCACATATATCAGGCACTGTAAAATTTTTCATAATGACCTATTTTAATTCATTCTAAATTTAAAGTAAGTAATATAAACTATGATTAGATATTTTTAAGGAGAGATTATGAAATCACAAATTTGCGATATTCTAAATATTGAATTTCCATTAGTTGCATTCAGTCATTGTAGAGATGTGGTAGCTGCAGTATCAAAAGCTGGAGGAATGGGTGTCCTAGGAGCTGTTGGCCTTACTCCTGAAAAATTAGAGATAGAGTTAAATTGGATAGATGAGCATGTGGGTGGGAAGCCGTATGGAGTAGATGTATTAGTTCCAAACTCTTATGTTGGCAAAGGAGAAAATTTAACAACTGAAGATCTCAGAGCTATGATTCCTCAAGAACATAGAGAGTTTAGAGCAGATATACTTGATCAACATGATATTGATTCATCAGATCTGAGGGGTGATTCAGAATCACATAAAGCAGAACAAAGCTCAAATCAAGTTTTGGGTGCAGGTCTAGATGGAGCTAAAGAAGTTCTAGAAGTTGCATTCTCTCACCCTATTGGACTTGTAGCTAATGCTCTAGGAGTTCCGCCTAAATGGATGTTGGATATGGGCAAACAAAATAATGTTCCGGTAGCGGCACTTGTTGGTGCTAAACAACATGCTGTAAAACAAGCAGAGGCTGGTGTAGATATTATTGTTGTATCAGGAACTGAAGGTGGTGGTCATTGTGGAAGTGTATCAACTATGGTTCTAGTTCCTGAGGTTAGAAGAGCACTTAAACCTTATGGGGATGTTCCTATTCTTGCTGCAGGCGGTATTTGTACTGGAGAGCAAATGGCTGGTGTTATGGCTATGGGAGCTGATGGTGTTTGGTGTGCATCAGTATTCTTACCAACAACTGAAGCTGAGACATCAGACAATATAAAAGAAAAACTAGTAGCAGCATCTTCAAGCCATACTGTTAGATCAAAGAGCAGAACTGGTAAACATTCAAGACAACTTACTTCTCCTTGGGTTGAAGCATGGGAAGATAAAGATGCACCAGAACCACTTCCAATGCCACTTCAAACAATGGTAAGTGAGCCAGCTCTTAGAAAAGTAGCTGATCAAGCTGCCATTGGTCATGAAGGCGCAAAACAACTCGAAACATACTGGGTTGGCCAAGGTATTGGGCTAGTAAATGAAAGCATAGGCGCGGGACAAACAGTTCAAAAATTTAAAGAAGAATTCATTGAATCCTATGAGCGAATTAATGGTTTTTTTGACAACTAAAAAACGTATTGGACTTTCTTTAATTGCTTAAACTTAAATATTTTTTTAAAAAATCTTTCATAATATTTTGCTTTCTTTTGTCAGTTCTAACTGTTTTGTTAATCTTTAATTATTTTAAACCATTGGAAAAAATTAAAATAAACCACTCTCTATATGATGAAGTTAAGATCTTAAATATAGATGGAAAAAAATTTAGAGATCTAAATAAAAATAATAAATTAGATGTATATGAAGACTATAGAGTCGATTCTGTGAAAAGAAGTGAGGACCTTATTAGTCAAATGAGTCTTGAAGAAAAGATTGGTCAAATGTTTCATCCACCTTTTATTCTAAAGCCTGATTTATGGATGTTTATCTATGAAATAGCGATAAGAGGTAATAGATTAACTGAATCTCAGATTCTCTTTGATAATATTTCGCATTTCAACCTTTATGGGAACCCTAGCCCCGAGGAATTAGCTAATAAAATAAATGATTTTCAAGAAATAGCATCAAGAACAAGATTGGGTATACCAATTACAATAAGTTCTGATCCTATCCATGAGGTTCCTAAAGGTGGAGGAGTTGCTTCTTTTTCAATTGATGGGTTTTCAAAATGGCCTTCTCAGCTTGGATTTGCAGCAACAAATAATCCGTCAATAGTTAAAAATTTTGGTGAAATTGCAAAGGAAGAATATCTTGCAGTAGGCATTAGAACTGCCCTGCATCCAATGTCTGATTTAGCGACAGAGCCTCGATGGGCTAGAAACTTTGGTACATTTGGCTCTAATGCATTACTTTCCAGCGAAATGACCATAGCATATATGAATGGATTTCAAGGCAATAAAATTAATAACAGAAGTGTTCATACAATGGTTAAGCACTTTCCCGGTGGCGGGCCGCAAGAAGATGGATTAGATCCTCATTTATTTAGTGGGAAAAATCAAACCTATCCAGCCGATAATTTTGATTATCACTTAATACCTTTTGAAGAAGCAATTGCAAATAACTTAAAGGTAATAATGCCTTATTATGGAATACCCATTTCTCAAACAAGTGAAGACGTGGCTATGGCATACAACAAATACATTCTTACAAATTTATTAAGAGAGCGCCTTGATTTTAATGGAGTTATTTGTTCAGATTGGGGGATTATAACTGGTCGGCATTGGGGAGTGGAATCTCTTTCTATTGAAGAAAGATATAAAAAATCTATCAACGCAGGGATTGATCAATATGGAGGCGAATCAGATACTTCATATTTAATTAAACTAGTTAAAGAAAATAAAATTCCTGAAGAAAGAATCAATGAGTCGGTAAAGAGAATCTTAATTAATAAATTTGAATTAGGTTTATTTGATAATCCTTATGTGAATGAGAATGAAGTAAAGTCAAAAGTTAATACCAAAGAAAATATAGAAGCCGGGCTAGACGCACAAAGAAAATCTATAGTTTTACTTGAAAATAAAGATGTCTTGCCTCTTAAGAAAAAAACTAAAATTTTTATAGATGGTCTAGATAAAGATATTGGTAAAAAATATGGTAGTGTTGTTGATAATCCTTCTGATGCTGATGTAATAATAATGTATGTACATACGGTATTTAATGGCAATCAAGAATCTGGTTTAAATCGATTATTTGATAATTTTTTAAGCACTTTATTTCCAAATGGGGATTTAAATTTTAATAGTGAAATAAAATCGAAAATTAAAAAATACTCCAAAAATAATGAGCTAGTAATAGTTGTGGATTTAAACAGACCTGCGATTTTAGAGGATATTAAAGATTATTCATCGGCTCTTATTGGAACTTTTGGTGTTTTAGATGAAATTATATTTGAAGGAATTTTTGGGGAGTTTAATCCATCAGGCAGGCTGCCATTTGAAATACCCTCATCAATGGAAACTGTCCTAAATCAAAAAGAGGATTTGCCTGACGACTCTGAAGATCCAACTTATGAATATGGATATGGTATTAGTTATTAACTAATTTTCTTTCTGGCTTTGAATTCTAAAACTGTTGCATTAATACAATATCTTGGCATTCCATTTGGACCATCATCAAAAACATGGCCAAGATGTATATCTGAAGATACTGACCTAATTTCAGTTCTTCTCATACCATAACTATTATCAGGTAACTCATATACAGAGCCATCAACTGGCTTGGTAAATGAAAGCCATCCAGAACGAGAAACAAATCTATCATCAGTATCAAATAGTGGTTCTCCGCTTAACTTATCTATAAAAACTCCGTCAGGCGTATTTTTAAAAATCTGATATTCTTTACAAAACCTTGAGTCAGTTCCTTTATTAAAAGCAACATTGTATGCCTCGGTATTACCCAATTTAAATCTACCTAAAATTTGATAGAAATCTTTAGATTCTATATATCCCTGATAACTATAAACCTCTTTTCCATCCTCTAAAAAAATTACAGAGGGAGTTGCCCAAGTTGGCGATTTAATTTGTAATCCATGAAGCTGATCTGAGGTCCTGTATGTTAATGGGATGCTGCCTTTGTACTTATTTGTGACATCATTTTTAAGTTTTTCGCAGTAAGGACAATAATCTTGTGAATCTAAAATTAAAATATGCTTTCCAGCAAGTAAGTTAGTGTTATCAAGAAAATCTTTTGCATTTTGATTAAAAACAATGCCTGTAGAAAGATCTGGACAGTAGCCATTTGGATTCTTTTTTAAATAGTCTTGATGATAGTCCTCCGCGAGATAAAAATTATCTAGCGGTTCAAGTTTTGTAGCAATTTTTCCATACCCACCATCATTTAGCAAAATCTGATACATATTCATTAATCTTATTGCGAGATTTTTTTGGGATTCGTCTTCAAAAAGAATTGTTGATCTGTATTGAGTTCCAACATCATTGCCTTGTCTGTTGTATTGTGTTGGATTATGACTTTCAAAGAAATGCATTAAAATTTCTTCTAAAGTTATTGCATTACTATTGAATGTAATTTTCACAACTTCAGCAAAATTGTTTTCGTTGTATTTATTCTTAAATTGAATTATTGATCTATAGTTAGGCTTAACACCATAGCCATTTGCATAACCAGATTCTGCATCAATAACTCCTTCAAGCGCCTCATAGCCCTTTTCAGCACCCCAAAAACAACCGGAACCAAGATAAATAGTTTGAATATGGTTCGTTTGATTTCCACAAATACTTGGAGCTGCAAGAAACGCAATCAAGAAGTATGCAAATGATTTTTTATTTATCTTCATATTTATAACCTTTGCTTTTTAAAAATGCCGGTCTTGAAAATAAATTTTCTGACCACCTTTTGATATTTGGCTTAAGCGCTTGCTCTATTCCTAATGTTGTAGCTAAATTTATGGCATAACTCACGCATATATCAGCCAGTGTAAAACGATTAGAACATAAATACTCTTTATCTTCTAAAGACTTTTCTAAAAGTTTAAGCCTTGAAACAAACCATCTGCTATAACCATCTACTGCAGCATCAGCAACTCCTGGTTCTTGAAATTTATATCTAAGAACAACAGTTTGAGGAAAAGTCAAAGTTGCATCAGCATGAAATAGCCAATTTAAATAATTTGGATAATCTTTTTCATCTGCTTTTACTTGAAGGTCGGTTGGCCCATATTTTTCAACAATATACTGGGAAATTGCAACTGATTCAGTCATTTTAATATCCCCATCAATCATATATGGTACAGTTCCAAGAATATTTATATCTAAATATTCTTTCATAAAGACTCTAGGAGGAAATGGCATCATTACTAATTCATAGTCTAAGCCCATCTCTTCAGCAGTCCATATTGGTCTAACTGCCCTTGAGTTTTCTGTACCGTAAATTTTTATCATTTTTTTTAAAATAAGATTTGAGTATTTTACATCTTAATAGTGGTAATATTAAGTATAATATATTACCATTATTAATAATTTTTGCATTTATCATTATGAAACAAAAAAATATCTTACCAAAATTAAAGTCAAATCTAGATACAAAATCTGAGCAATATCTTAAAAATAAAGAAATGATGCATGAAAAGCTTAAATTTCTTGATGGTCTTCTTGATCTCGCTGATATCGGTGGTGGAATGCATCACCATGAGAGGTTGGCAAAAAGAGGAAAAATGCCAGTTAGGCAAAGAGTTATGAATGTTCTAGACCAAGATAGTCCATTCTTAGAAATACAACCATTTGCAGCCTATGGAACTAATAACTATAACGTAGGTGGCGGGTGTGTGTCAGGTGTTGGAATTATCTCTGGTGTTGAATGTGTTATCTTTGCAAATGATCCAACTGTTAAAGCTGGAGCAATGACGGTCTATGTTGGTGAAAAATGGAAAAGAGCAAAAGAAATTTCCAGAGAAAATAAAATTCCTTTTATTAGTTTTGTAGAATCTTCAGGAGGAGACCTAAGCGTTTCAAATTCTGATAGTGGAGATACTCCGCCTATTGCACCGACCATTCAACAAGGTCACTTTGCCTCAACTGGAAGATTTTTTTATGAAATGACAGAACTTTCAAAATTGAGAATACCTGTAATATCTGTTGTTTTTGGTTCCTCTACTGCTGGTGGAGCATATCAGCCTGGAATGTCGGATTACAATATATTTATTAAAGATCAATCTAAAGCTTTTCTTGCAGGACCTCCTCTAGTAAAAATGGCTACTGGAGAAGAATCAGATGATGAAACTCTAGGAGGCGCTCAGATGCATTCCGAGGTTTCTGGCCTCTCAGATTATCTGGCTGAAGATGAAATGGATGCTCTTAGAATTTGTAGAGAAGTTGTATCTCATCTTAATTGGTCAAAACTTGGGCCAGATCCTGAAATTGAACCATCAGAACCGGCTTACGACAATGAAGAACTGCTGGGTATTTTAAGTGAGGATCTTAAATCTGCTGTTGATATTAAAGAAATCATAGCTAGATTTGTTGATGGCTCAAAGTTTGAGGAGTTTAAACCTCTGTATGGATCTTCTTTAGTATGTGGATGGGCTTCTGTTCATGGGTATCGAATTGGTATATTGGGTAATAATGGGCCGATATACCCAGAATCAGCAGAGAAAGGTGCTAGTTTTATTCAACTTTGTAACAAAAGAAATATACCACTAATATTTCTTCACAATGTTACTGGATTTCTTGTTGGGAAAGATTTTGAAAGACAGGGAATTATTAAAAAAGGTTCTCAACTTATAAATGCTGTTTCTAATTCAATGGTTCCTCACATAACATTTATCGTGGGAGCTTCATATGGAGCAGGAACATATGCAATGTCTGGTAAAGCTTTCAATAACAGATTTACTTTCTTATGGCCAACAGCAAAAATTGCAGTAATGGGTCCGGAACAAATGGCCGGCGTGATGTCTATTGTAAGAAAAGCAAAAGCAAAAAGAGATGGAAAGCCTTTTGATAAAAAAGCTGATGAGCAACTCAAAGCTATGGTGGTAGATTATTTAGAAAAGTTATCTCATGGTCTTGTAGCTAGCAGCATGCTTACTGATGATGGAATTATTGATCCAAGAGATACTCGAGATGTTATTGGATTTTGTTTATCCATAGTTAGTAATAATGAAATTGAAGGGGCAAAAGAATATGGAGTATTTAGATTATGACCTTTGATTCATTATTAATAGCTAACAGAGGTGAAATAGCTTGCAGAATTATCAAAACTGCAAAAGAGATGGGCATTAGATCTGTCACGGTTTATGTCGATGCCGACAAAGATGCTCTATTTGTTAAGCAAGCAGATGAATCAATAAGATTAAAGGACGGGGGATATCTTGATGGAAATCAAATAATCGAAGCTGCAATAAGAACAGGAGCACAAGCAATACATCCTGGTTATGGATTTCTTTCAGAAAATGCTTCTTTTGCAAGAAAGGTAAAAAAAGCTGGAATAATATGGGTTGGTCCATCTCCAAATGTTATTTCAGTGATGGGTGATAAATTAAAGGCTAAAGAATTAGCAATTAAAGCTGATGTACCTACCCTGCCAATGACATCAAAACTAACCGAAGCAAAGAAAATTGGATTTCCTATTCTTATTAAAGCTGCTGCTGGTGGTGGTGGAAAAGGAATGAGAATTGTGAATAAAGAAAAAGATCTTAAAGAGTCGATAGTAAGTGCTAAAAGAGAAGCAAAAAGTGGGTTTAATGATGAAAGGATTTTTATTGAAAGATATGTCGAAAAATCAAGACATATTGAAATTCAAATTTTAGGCGATTCTGCAGGAAATATAGTTCACTTGGGCGAAAGAGAATGCTCAATACAAAGAAGGTATCAAAAAATAATTGAAGAATCTCCTTCATCAAGAATATCTAAAGAAACTAGGCATAAGATGGGTGAAGCGGCAGTAAAACTGGCAAAACAAATTAGATATGAATCAGCCGGAACTGTTGAATTTTTATTTGATGATAAAACTGAAGAATTTTGGTTTTTAGAAGTCAATACAAGACTTCAGGTAGAGCACCCGGTTACTGAGGAAGTAACTGGAATAGATCTTGTAAGTGAACAACTCAAAATAGCTAGAGGTGAGTCTCTTAAATTCTCTCAAGAGGATATTTCATGGCAAGGATCTTCAATTGAGGCAAGGCTTTATGCAGAAGATCCAGCTAACAACTTTCTCCCAGAGATTGGAACTTTATTAGCATTTGAAAAAAATAATTCTGCTGAGGCAAGGTGGGATACTGGCGTAAAGACTGGAACGGTTGTTGGAACAGATTTTGATCCAATGCTTGCAAAAATAATCTCATATGCCCCAACCAGAACTGATGCAGCTAGTAAATTAGCCAAGGCTCTTCAATCTGCTCACATTGGGGGAATTAAAACAAACAGAGACTTCTTAATTAATTGTCTAAAAACTAAAGAATTTCTAGATGGTGATACTACCTCTGATTTTATTGAAAGAGTTGATCCATGCCGAGGACTTGAAATTGATGAAACAGAAATTGAACACGTTATGGTTATTGCAGCAATGTGGATACAGCAACAAAATAGAAATAATTCTAATGTAGCTAAGTTTATGCCCTCAGGTTGGACAAATGGAAGGCTTCCAAATCAAATAATAACTTTTGAATTTGAAGACAAAGAGTTCGTTGTTAAATATAAAAAACAACGAAATCATAAATTTATCTTTTCTACAAATAAAGAAGCTTTTATCTATTCAGATGATTCAAAAGGCATTGATTTAATTTTTGATGGTAAAAGGCATTATTCCCGTATCACATTATCAGATAACAATATTTTGGTTCACATGCCTTTTGGCGATGTTATGCTAAAAATTAAGCCGAGATTTAACATACCAGGTTCAGAAATTACTCAAGGTGGTCTTGTTGCGCCAATGCCTGGAAAAGTAATTGATATTAAAGTAAAAAAAGGTAAAAAGGTTAAAACTGGAGATACCTTGGTTATTATTGAAGCAATGAAAATGGAGCATTCTATAAAGGCTACTGAAGACGGAACAGTTTCTGAGCTTTTGATTTCATTAAATGATCAGGTAGAAAATGGTGCTTTGTTAATGGTGGTGAAATAGGCATTATATGGAAAATATTGAATATAAAAAGAATTCATTCCATAACAAGAACTCAAAAATATATACAAAGAGACACTATGAAATTATAGATGCTCTTGAGGAATTACTAGAACAGGGTGTCCCCGAAATAACTATGTCCGAAATTGCAAAGAAATTAAAAATTTCTTTGAGAACTCTATATGAAATTGCACCTAGTAGAGACCAATTAATTTTAATGACAATGGATAATATTCTTAAAAAATTAGGTAAATATGCAATGGATTCTGTCTCAGAAATTGATTCGCCAATAAAAAAATTAGAGAAATATCTTTTTATTGTTAATCAAGCTGTAGGGCCAAAGTTTGATAGATTTCTAAAAGACATGGAAAAAATTAATGGCTCAAAGAAAACTGCAGATTACCATGAAAACTTTATTAAAAGTTATATTACAAAGCTTTTAGAAGAGGCTATTGCAAAAAAAGAGATCAAATCAGTTGATGTCAAAGCTTTGTCTATTCTTTTAGGAGGTATTGGAAGGGAATTTTTTAAGGAAGATAATAAAAAATCGATTGACTTAACTCCTGAGGAATCTGCTAACTCAATTACAAGAATTATTTTAAATGGGATTAAATTAGCAAACTAATGAAAGAAGAATTTATAAGAATTGCAAACTGTAGTGGCTACTATGGTGATAAATTATCTGCAGCAAAAGATTTGGTAGATGGTGGTCCTATTGATGTGCTTACTGGAGATTATCTTGCTGAATTAACAATGGCAATTCTTTTTGGTCAAAAAATGCAAAGAGGTGAGGACAAAGGCTACGTTGGCACCTTTCTAAAACAAATTAAAGAAATTGCTATGTCTTGCAAAGAGAAAAATATCAAAATTGTTACCAATGCCGGTGGTTTAAACCCTAAATCAATGGCATTAGAAATTGAAAAAATATTAGAAGAGCAATCATTAGACATGAAAGTAGCCTATATAAGTGGTGATGATTTAATGCCAAAAATTTCTGATTTAACAGAATCTGGAGAAAATTTTATAAATATTGATAAAAATATAAAACTAAATGACTCAGGTTTTTCTCCTTTAACAGCGAATGTATATTTAGGTGCTTGGGGCATCAAAGAAGCTCTTGATAAAAGTGCTGATATTGTTGTTTGTCCAAGAGTAACTGATGCTGCGGTGGTGATTGGTCCTGCTGCTTGGAAATTTAATTGGAAAAGAGATAACTATGATGCACTAGCTGGTGCGCTTGCTGCAGGACATATTATTGAATGTGGTTGCCAAGCCACTGGTGGAAATTATTCTTTCTTCAAAGAAGTTCCTAGTTTTGATAATGTTGGTTATCCGATTGCTGAAATTTTTGAGGATGGTAGTTTTAATATTACTAAACATTCAAATACAGGTGGCTTGGTATCTGTAGGAACTGTAACTGCCCAACTTTTATATGAAATAAGCTCGCCAGCATATATAAATCCAGATGTCGTAGCTCATTTTGATACACTCAAAATTGAAGAAATTGAAAAGGATAAAGTATTTATAGCTGGTTGTAGGGGCAGTTCTCCACCAAATAAACATAAAGTATGCATTAATCTTGCTGGAGGTTTTAGAAATGGAATGGAGATCATTCTTACAGGTTTAGATATTGAAGATAAAGCTAAAGTATTTACTAATGCCCTATTCAATTCTGTAGGAGGCAAGGATCAATTTGATGATGTTTCAATTCAGCTACATAGAACAGATAAAGATAACCCTTCAAGCAACGAAGAAGCAATGGCCTCACTTTTACTTTCGGTGAAATCCAAAGATCAAAATCTAGTTGGCAGACTTTTTAGTGCAAAAATAATTGAATTAGCGTTAGCAAATATACCTGGATTCTTTGCACAAGGTGGGGTTAAGTCTAGCGGTCCGGTCATTGTTTATTGGCCAGCTCTTGTAGATAGTAAACATATTAAAGAAAAAGTTCATATTGATGGAGATGAAATAGAAATTATACCTACAAGCCAGTTAGAATTTGAAGAAATTTATTATCAAAAAGAACCTATTAAAATAGAAAATGTTGAAATAGAAAATGAAAAAGATATATATTTTGGTGACCTTTATGGAACTAGATCTGGCGATAAAGGCGGCTGTGCAAATCTAGGTATTTGGGCTAAGAACTCTCATTCCTTTGCATTTCTTTATAATTTTTTAACTGTAAATAAACTTAAAGAATTATTACCAGATCTAAAAGAATTTAAAATTGAAAGATACGAACTTTCAAACATATACTCACTTAATTTCTATATTCATGACATATTACAAGATGGTGTCTCTTCTAATGATAGGAAAGATGCTCAAGCTAAATCTTTGGGTGAGTATTTAAGAGCAAAAAAAATAAAAGTTCCACAAAGTATTATTGGAGATTCATAAGATGAAAAAATTATCCTTAAAAGGTTTAAAGTTTAGGGCAACAGAACTCGGTATAGAAAATAATATTATGACGATAACTCTAAACAGGCCCAAAAAAAAGAACGCTTTAAATAATGTAATGTTGAATGAAATTAATTATGCCCTAGCTTATGCAAAACAAGAAAAAAATATTAGAGTGGTTGTGTTTGCAGCAAAGGGTGATATTTTTTGTGCAGGTGCAGATTTATCAAGAACTAAATCTGAATCGAATGTTCCAAAATTAGATAATGCTGATGATATTAGTCTATCGCTAAGGCATCTATACAAACCAGTCATATGTAAAATTCAAGGACCTGTTCTTGCTGGCGCCCTTTTGCTTGTAACTAACTCAACTCATGCGGTTGCAATTAATGAAGCAACTTTTTCAGCGCCAGAAATCCATAGAGGGTTATGGCCATTTATGGTTATGGCAGGTCTGTTTAGAGTAATGCCCAAAAGAGCAGGACTTGATTTTATAATGAGAGGAAAGCCTATTGATTCAAAAAAAAGCGAAGGATTGGGGTTTAATAAACAAGTCTGTTAAAAAAGAAGAACTTAATGAAAAAGTTGATAAACTAGCAAAAGAACTTGCAGGTTTGGCACCAGAAACAATGCAATTTGGTCTTGAAGCATATGAAAAACAAGATGCAAAAAGCTTTGATGAGGCGCTTCCATACTTAAAAGAACAAATAGCAAAATGCTTTGAGGGAAAAGATGCTAAAGAAGGAATAGCTGCTTTTCTTGAGAAGAGAAAACCAAATTGGGACTAACCAGGAGATATTATGGATTTAAGTTTTGGATCTGAATATAAAGATTTTAAAAATGAAGTAAAAAAATTCTGTAAAAAGTATTCAGGTGTTCATTTTTCTGACTCATCTAAGGTTCCTTTATCAGGAGCTTTCAAGTCTGGTGAAATTAAAATGAAGAGATCGGATTGGCAAAAAAAATTAATAAAAAAAGGTTACTTTGCAAGATCAATTCCTAAAGAATATGGGGGCTATGGCGGTGAAAGTGACATTATTAAAAGTAGGATAATTGCTCAAGAATTTGCAAAAGCAAAAATTCCACCTCCAATGGGTGGACAGGGAATAGATATGTTGGTGCCTACTCTTCTTGAGCTTGGAACAGAAAAACAAAAACAACAATATATTAAACCGACATTACATGGTGAAATAATTTGGTGCCAAGGATATTCTGAACCTAATGCTGGAAGTGATCTTGCAAGCCTACAAACTAAAGGTGAGTTAATTGATGGTAATTGGGTTATTAACGGTCAAAAAATTTGGACAAGTACTGCGCAGTTTTCACAAATGATGTTTTGTTTAGTTAGGACTGAGCCTGAGGCATCTAAACATGCCGGAATAAGTTATCTATTAATTCCAATGGATACTCCCGGAATTGAAATTAGACCTTTGGTTGATATGACTCTTAATGCTGGATTCAATGAAGTGTTTTTTACAGATGTAACAATTCCAGAAGATAATATTGTTGGAAAGCGTGGTGAAGGCTGGGCTGTAGCAAATGCGACACTAGGGCATGAAAGAGGCTCACTTTCTGATCCAAATGCAATGATGAATAGATTAAATTCTCTTATTGAAAGAATGAAATGTGAAACCATAAACGGTGAAAAAGCTATTGATAATCCAGTCTATAGAGATAAACTTATGAAAATTCAAGGCAAAGTAATTGCGTTCCAATCTAACTCACTAAGAGTTTTATCAGCAAAATTAAACAAAAATCAAGATGTAAAAATTGCAAGAATGTTGCAAAAACTAATTGGAACTGAATTAAGACACGAGCTTGAAGGCTTTGCAATAGATATTATGGGTGAATTAGGAACATTATATGAGAACAGTCCAAATTTAAGAGATGGAGGTTCATGGCAAATAGGATATATGTATTTTTTAGGATTGATAATTGGTGGTGGAACAAGCCAAATACAAAAAAAATATTATTTCTGAGAGAGGCCTTGGAATGCCAAAAGAACCAAAAGTTCAACAAGGAGCTTAATATGTATTTTGGATTATCAGAAGACCAGATTTTTTTCCAAGATAATGTAAAAAAGTTTTTAGAAGATCAAGCTCCTTTAGATATCGTTAAAAAGATAGTTGAAGGTAATAGTTCTGAAATTAAAGATCAACTTCATCAAGGTTTAATAAATTTAGGTATTAACAATATTTTAGTTCCGGAAGAGAATGGCGGCCTAGGTTTAGATTTATTATTTGCAACAGCAATAAGTCAGAGTCTTGGTTCCAGCATAGCAACACTTCCATTTATTGGTCCCTATGTTATGGCTCCAATTGCAATAAAGCATGGGGCTAGTGGAAAACAAAAAAATAACTTATTTGAAGGAATGTCTAATAATTCTATAAACTTTGGAATTGGATTCTCAGAATACTTTGGCTCGAGAGACTCTAGCGGTATAACTTTCTCAAAAAATAAAGTGAATGGTAAGACCTTATTTGTTTTAGATTCTGACTATGCTACTCATGTATTACTTTGTGATAATACTGGTAAAATTGGAATTGTTTCTCTAGATTCAAAAGGCGTAGACGCTATAAACTTAACAACTGTTGATAAGACAAGAATATATAAAGAAATGTGCTTTAATAATACTCCTATTGAAATATTAGAAGACACAAAAAATACTACTAAAGCTATTGATAAATCTATTGATGCAGGCAGGATTGTTGTATCAGCTGATTCAGTAGGAGCTTCCCAAACAATGATTGATAAAGCAGTTGAATATTCTAAAGAGAGAAAACAATTTAATAGAGTAATTGGGAGTTTTCAAGCTGTTAAGCATATGTGTGCAGAAATGACTGCTGAATTAGAGCCATGTTTTTCGCTTGTATGGCATGCAGCTCATAGCTTTGATAATGATGAAACAGATTCTAGATTAATGGCATGTCATGCAAAGTCACATATTTCAGAAGTATCAAAAATGGTCTCAAAAAAAGCAACCGAAGTTCATGGGGGAATGGGATTCACTGATCTCTTGGGCTTGCACTACTGGTTCAAAAGAATAGGCCTTAATAGACATATTTTAGGATCACCTGAGGTAGTTCGAAAAGAAGCGGCAAAAGTGCAAGGATTATAGGATCTATGAAATATTTATATTTCTTAATCTTTATTTTTACAATTAATGTTTCAGCTTATGATTATGAGCCAATTGAGTTGAGCGAAAATAAAAAAGATTTAAGTAAAGAGATATATTTAAAATTAGAGAAGGGTCACT
>CACEHH010000012.1 GCA_902559345.1 uncultured SAR86 cluster bacterium
GGCTCTATGCTATGGACAACAAACGTAAAAGGAGAGGTTTTAAGTAAAGCAGCTATAGATACGAAGATAGTTGTTGTTAAAACAGGATCAGGAGAATTGATTGCTTTAAATAAAGATACAGGATCAATAACATGGTCATATAGATCTAAACTGCCAGCCCTTACAGTTAGAGGGAGCAGTAGCCCAATAATATCTGATGATAAACTGTATGCTTCTTTTGATAATGGCAGGCTTGGAGTTTTTGAATTAAATTCAGGGTTTCCTCTATGGGATGGAGCAATATCTTATGTAAGTGGAACTTCAGAGTTAGAGAATCTAATTGATGCTGATTCAAGCCCAGTTGTAGATGGCGGATTGGTTTATACAATTAACTACCAAGGTAAATTAAATATTTTTGATATAGCTCAAAAAAGATCTGTTTGGTCTTATGATACATCTTCATTTTATTCTCCAGTTATTATGAGAGGATTGTTATTAATCATTGAATCTGATTCAACAATAAAGTCATTTTCATTAAAATCTTTAGAGGAGTCATGGATTAATGAGGATTATCTGAATCGAGGTCTATCAAACGCTGTTAGTTTCAAGGGTAATTTAATAATTGGTGATTTTGAAGGTTATATTCATATTATTGATCCCTTAAACGGAAAGACAATAGGTAGAAAAAGATTGTCAAAAAAACCAATTAAAACTCTCTTTAGCAGAAGTAGCAATCTATATGTTATTGATGAGGCATTTAATTTATTTTCCATTAACATATAAAATGGAATATAAAAATGTTTACTTCAATAGCAATCATAGGGCGTCCTAACGTAGGCAAGTCATCCTTATTTAATAAATTAACAAAATCTAGAGATGCAATCGTCTCTGACTTTCCTGGCCTAACTAAGGATAGAAATCATGGTTATATAAAATTAAAAGATAAAAAAACTTTGTTAATTGATACGGGCGGCATTGTTAATCAGAAAGAAGATATAAAGGAAGCTATTTCATATCAAGCCTGGCAGGCTGTAGAAGAATCATATTTGATTATTTTGCTATTTGATGGTTCCGAGGATCTTAACAAAGTAGATTTGGATATTATTTATAAATTAAGAAAATTAAATAAATTATTCATAACAGTTCTTAACAAAATAGATAAAAAATCTACCTCTTCAATTAAACAAGATCTTTCAAAAAATGGCATAAAGGAATATATTGAAATTAGTGCTGAGCATTCTAAGAATCTAAATTTGTTAAAATCTTATTTAGAAGGCAAGATACCAGATGCGTCAGTCAATCTTCCAGAAGGTAAAAAAGTTGCTGTACTTGGAAGACCCAATGCAGGTAAATCAACATTTATTAATAATTTAATTAATGAAGATAGATTAATAGTAAGTGAAATTGCAGGGACAACTATTGATGCTATAAGTGTTCCATTTGAATTTGATAAACAGAAATTTATATTTATTGATACAGCTGGGATAAGAAAGGGCTATAAATATAATCACAAAGTAGAATATTTTTCATATATCAGAGCGATTCATGCCATAGAAGAAAGTGACATAGTTATTTTTATGATTGATGCAAGCGAGGGGCTGGTTGATCAAGATTTAAAGATAATAAATATGGTAGTTGAGAATGGCAAGCCAATTTTATTCGCTATAAATAAGATAGATTTAGTTTCCAAGGAAGAGCTTAGTAATATTTATGAAACAAAAAAAATGCAATCCGAGTTTATTTCAAACCTTTTAAAAGTAGAAATATCTGCAATGAAAAAGAAGGGATTTAAAAAAGTTTTTAATTTAACAAATAAATTGATTGACCTCTCACAAAAAAAACATTCAACATCAAAGCTCAATAATTTACTTAAAAAATTTATATCATTAAGCGCTCCACCAGCATCTGGAGGAAGGCAGTTAAAGTTTAAACATGTTCATTTTGCAGGAACCTGTCCAACCACGCTTATTGTTCATGCCAACCAGGATAAAAAAATACCAAGTAATTATAAAAAGTATCTTGAAAACTGTTTTCGATCTAATCTTGGCTTATCAAGTATTCAACTAAAATTAATCTTTAGAAAAGCAGACAACCCGTATGAAGGTAAAAAAAATAAATTATCAGAAAGACAAATTAAAAAAAGAAAGCGCCTAATAAAGCACAATAAGAAACCCAAGAAGTAATTTCTTTGTAGATATAATATAAAGAATCTACTGTATAATTTAAAACAGATACAATAAATTTTAAATATTTTTTATTGAAGCACACAATGCAAGAAAGGCCAGTATATCTTGATTTAACGAAGATTAGACTTCCGATGTCTGCACTATCTTCAATTACTCATAGACTTTCTGGGATGTACGTTTTTTTTATAACTTTACCCTTTTTACTTTTTATTATTAATAAATCTACTTCGTCAAAAGCGAGCTTTGATGAATTACTTATTCAGCTAAATACTTTTTCAATCTTTTCAGTTTTATTTTATTTAAGTATTTCAATTTTTTGGTATCACATCTTGACTGGATTAAGACATCTTATAATGGATTTTTTTCACATAGGTGAGTCTCTAAAATTAGCTAATTTATCTTCAATTTTTGTTATTTGTTTTTGGGCGATAAGTTACTTAATTTTTATGGGTTATTTATTTTTATGAAAGGATCAAGAATATGGTTTCTGCAAAGATATACCTCTGTATTTATTCTTTCATACTTGATATATCTTATATATTTTATATTTACTAATGATTTAAATTTTTTTATATGGTCAGATTTCTTTTTGTCTTTTCAAATAAGAATTTTTACTTCAATTATATTTATATTAATACTTGTCCATTCTTTTATAGGTCTATGGACAGTGGGCACTGATTATTTAACTAAGCGAACTTTAGGTTTTCTTAGTAAACCTCTTGCAAATACCGCGGATATATTAAGGAATATGTATTATTTTATTTTCGTTTTGTTAGGAATTATTTATTTAACATTTGTTTTATATATAATATGGTTATAAGTATTAATGATATATAATTATAAATATAAATAATAATGAATAGTATATTCTCAAATAATATCAAAGTAATTGAATTTGATTCTCTTATAGTTGGTGGGGGTGGTTCTGGGATGAGGGCCTCTCTTGAATTGGCAAAATCTGGTTTAAAAACTGCTGTTGTTTCAAAAGTCTTTCCAACAAGATCTCATACTGTCTCCGCTCAAGGAGGAATAACTTGCGCTATTGCCAGCGCTGATCCTAATGATGATTGGAGATGGCATATGTATGATACTGTTAAAGGTGCTGATTTTATTGGCGATCAAGATGCTATTGAGTATTTATGTTCTGAAGGTCCTAAAGCTGTTTTTGAACTTGAGCATATGGGGCTTCCTTTCTCAAGATTTGATAATGGAAGAATTTACCAACGTCCATTTGGTGGTCAATCAAAAGATTTTGGCAAAGGAGGGCAAGCGGCTAGGACTTGCGCAGCTGCAGATAGAACTGGCCATGCTTTATTACATACTTTGTATCAAAATAATGTGAAAGAAGGAACAAATTTTTTAAATGAGTGGTTTGCAGTTGATTTAGTAAAGAATTCAAAGAATGAGGTTACAGGAGTTATTGCCTTTTCAATTGAAAACGGAGAAGTTGCATATCTAAAAGCTCAAGCAACTGTATTGGCTACAGGAGGCGCTGGTAGAATTTATGCTTCAACTACGAATGCTTTAATTAATACTGGTGATGGATTGGCGATGGCATTAAGATCAGGCTATCCAGCTCAGGATATGGAAATGTGGCAGTTTCATCCAACTGGAATCTATGGAGCAGGATCACTTGTTACAGAAGGCTGCAGAGGCGAGGGTGGATATCTTATCAATAAAGATGGTGAAAGATTTATGGAAAGATATGCGCCAAATGTTAAGGATTTAGCTGGAAGAGATGTAGTAGCGCGATCAATGGTTCTTGAAGTCCTTGAAGGAAGAGGATGTGGTGAAAATGCTGATCATATTTTCTTAAAACTTGATCATCTTGGTGCTGATGTTTTAAATTCTAAGCTACCAGGTATTTGTGAGCTATCAAGAACATTCGCTCATGTAGATCCTGTATATGAGCCAATACCAGTTGTTCCAACTTGTCATTACATGATGGGAGGAACACCAACAAACATTTCAGGACAAGCTTTTTCAAGAAATAATGATAAAGATAACTTAATACCAGGATTATTTTCAGCTGGAGAGGCGGCATGTGTCTCAGTTCACGGTGCTAATAGGCTAGGAGGAAACTCTTTGCTTGATTTGGTAGTTTTTGGACGTGCTACAGGCATGCATATCCAAAATGAATTAAAGTCAGGGGGTGGAGTAGATTCTGCATCAAAAGATGATATTGATAATTCTCTTGAAAGGCTTAATAAATTAAATGAATCTTCAAAAGGCTTTGATCCTGCTGATGTAAAAAAAGAGCTTCAAGAATGTATGCAAAATTATTTTGGAGTTTTTAGGCGAGGAGAGTTTATGAAAAAAGGCTTAGATCAACTAAATGACTTAAAAGAAAAAGTTGAAAATCTTTATCTTAAAGATAAAAGCAGTGCTTTTAATACCAGCAGGGTCGAAGCAATTGAATTGCAAAATTTATTTGAAGTAGCTGAAGCTACTGCAATATCTGCTTATTATAGGACTGAGAGCAGAGGAGCTCATGCTAGAGATGATTATCCTGATAGAGATGATGAGAATTGGTTATGCCATACTGTATTTGACCCGATTTCTAAGTCAGTAACTAAAAGAGAAGTGAATTTCAGTCCTACAAAAGTTGAAGCATTTCCACCAAAGGCAAGGTCATACTAATGTTTGGTAATAAATTGCAGATTAGTTTATATCGATACAATCCTGAAGAGGATAAATTTCCTTATATGAAGAAATATACTATTGATAAACCTGAAAAGGATATTATGGTTTTAGATCTACTTCATTTATTAAAAGAAGACGATCAGTCAATTTCATATAGAAGATCATGCAGAGAAGGGGTTTGTGGATCTGATGGTATGAATATTAATGGTAAAAACGGACTAGCATGTATTACTCCCGTTTCTTCAGTTATAAAGAATAATAAAATAGAGTTAAGACCTCTTCCTGGTTTACCAGTGATTAGGGATTTAGTTGTAGATATGACTGAGTTTTATGCTCAATATGAAAAAATTAAACCTTTTTTGCAAAATGAAACAACTGCACCAGAGCAAGAAAGACTTCAATCCCCTGAAGATAGAGATAAATTAGATGGATTATATGAATGTATTTTATGCGCATGTTGTTCTACAAGTTGCCCATCATTTTGGTGGAATCCTGATAAATTTGTAGGCCCTGCTGCACTACTTCAAGCTTATAGATTTTTAGCAGATTCTAGAGATTTAAAAACTCAGGAAAGGTTAGAATCTTTATCAGATCCTTTCAGTGTTTATCGATGCCATGGAATTATGAATTGTGTAAGTGTTTGTCCAAAAGGACTTAATCCAAATAAGGCAATTGGTGAAATAAAATCTATGTTACATAAAAATAAAAAGGATATAATTGTCTCTGACGGAGTATAAAAAAAAGGCAATAAATGACTTTATCTATGAAAGAGCTATGGGGGAGCTCACATATCTCAGCAGGACATGCAGCCTATCTAGAAAGTCTATATGAAACATTCATAAATAATCCAGAAGATTTATCAAAAGAATGGTTAGATTTCTTTACAAACCTCCCTAGCCATCCTAAATCTAATGGTGAAATTTCACATCTAGAAATAATCAAAGAGTTTAAAAATATATCTAGGGATAATCCAGTTTCTATAGCATCTGCTGACGAAAGACAGGGAAAGGTAATTAGACTTATTCAAGCTTATAGAAATAGAGGTCATCTAAATGCAAAGCTAGATCCTTTAGGTATGATGGAAAGACCCTCTATTGAAGATTTAAATATTAGTTTCCATGATTTTTCTAACGAGGATCTAGATCAAGAGTTTTATACCGACACTTTAAATATTGATTCTGATAAGTTGCCTCTAAGAGAAATAATAAAACAATTAGAAAGAATATATTGCGGAAATATAGGAATAGAATGCAATCATATTACTGAATCAAAAGAAAGAAGATGGTTTCAAAGAAAATTTGAATCAAAGCTTAATGATTATAGTTTTAATAATGATGAAAAACTTAATATTTATGAAAGATTAAACTCTGCTGAGGGCCTTGCAAAATATCTATCAGCAAAGTATCCAGGAATGAAACGTTTTGGAATAGATGGTGCAGAATCATTAGTTCCTCTTGTTGAAAGTGTAATACAAAAGTGCGGATCAATGGGGGCAAATCAAATATGTTTTGGAATGGCTCATAGAGGAAGATTAAATCTTCTGGTAAATGTTCTTGGCAAATTACCATCAGATCTATTTGCAGCGTTTGATGAAGACTCTACTTTGGAAGGAGCTAGTACAGGAGATGTGAAATATCACTTAGGTTTCTCATCTAATTTTAATACCAAAGGAGGAGAAGTACATGTTTCTCTATTTAATAACCCTTCTCATTTAGAGATTGTAGACCCTGTTGTAATTGGTTCTGTAAGAGCAAGACAAGATAGAATAAAAGATAAAGATAGATCAAAAGTTATTCCTGTATTACTTCATGGCGATGCTTCATTTTCCGGTCAAGGCGTTGTAATGGAATCACTTCAAATGTCTCAAACTAGAGGTTTTTATGTGGGTGGTACCATTCATATTATTGTTAATAACCAAATAGGGTTTACAACGAGTAATATAAATGACTCTAGATCAACTGATTATTCTTCTGACGTTGCAAAAATGATCAATGCTCCCGTTATTCATGTAAATGGCGATGATCCTGAAATGGTTGTAAATGCATCAAAAATTGCATGTGAATATAGACATAAGTTTAAAAAAGATATTGTTATAGATTTGTTTTGTTACAGAAGAAGAGGTCACAATGAAGCTGATGACCCTTCAGCAACACAACCCTTGATGTATAAAAAAATAACTGAACACCCAAGTGTTCTAAAACAATATGAAGAAAATTTAATTGAAAAAGAAATTATTACGCCTGAAGAAGCGAAATCTATCAAGGCAAGTTATAGAAAGTCTCTTGAAGGCGGGGAATCAGTAGCTAAAAATTTAGCAAAGAAGCCTAATGATGCCTTATGGTTTGATTGGGAACCTTATATGAATATTAAATGGTGGCCAAAAGTAAAAACAGGATTTAATAAAAAAGAATTTAAAAAGCTTGGCAAAGATATTTGTAAGATTCCTGGATCTTTTAATTTAGGATCTCAAGCAACAAAAATTTTTGAAGATAGACTAAATATGACAAATGAAAATACTCCTCTTAATTGGGGGTATGCTGAAAGCATGGCTTACGCAACATTATTACAAGAAGGCTATCCAATTAGAATATCTGGTCAGGATGTCAGAAGAGGTACATTTTCTCACAGGCATGCATGTGTGTTTGATTCAAAATCTGGCATGGGATTTATACCTCTTTCAGAAATAGCGGAAAAAAATAATACTCGATTTGATATTTATGATTCTTTATTGTCTGAAGAAGCTGTGCTGGCATTTGAATATGGTTATTCAGCTACTTGGCCCTCAGGCCTAACTGTTTGGGAAGCTCAATTTGGTGATTTTGCAAATGGAGCTCAAGTGGTTATAGATCAATTCATAGTATCTGCTCAACATAAATGGGAAAGATTGTCGGGATTAGTTATGCTTCTTCCACATGGTTATGAGGGTCAAGGTCCGGAACATAGCAGTGCAAGAATTGAAAGATTTTTGCAGTTATGTGCATCAGAAAATATTCAAGTCTGCGTCCCTAGTACGCCTAAGCAAATTTTTCATTTACTTAGAAGGCAGGCTATTAGAAAGATGAGAACACCTTTGGTAGTAATTTCACCTAAAAGCTTACTAAGAAATCCAGATGCTACTTCAAGTCTTAATGATTTAACTGATGGGAGTTTTTCATGTGTGATAGATGATAATGTTAAAAATAAAAATAATGTAAAAAAACTTGTTATGTGTTCAGGAAAAGTTTTTTATGATCTTTTGAAAGAAAGAAATAATAAAAATATTGATGATATTGCCATAGTAAGAATAGAACAATTATATCCTTTTCCTTATGATGACCTTGAAGAAATATTAACAAAGTACGAAAATGTAGAAGAATTTATATGGTGTCAAGAAGAACCTCTAAATCAAGGAGCTTGGTTTAGTCATAGACATAGAATTCAAAGAGTATTAGATAGATTTAATAAAGATGATGAAGTGAGTTTAGTTAGTCGACCCGCAGCAGCAGCTCCTGCAGTTGGATTAATGAAACTTCACCTTCAGCAACAAAAAGAATTAATTAAAGAGGCAATTTCTAAATGAGCATAAAAATTAAATCACCAACTTTTCCAGAATCTGTAGCAGATGGAACAGTTGCAAATTGGTTAAAAAAAGAAGGTGAAAATGTGAATCAAGATGAGGTAATTGCTGAAATCGAAACAGATAAAGTGGTTTTAGAGGTTTTAGCTCAATCCGATGGAATAATAACAAAGATTATTAAATCTGAAGGTGAAGTTGTTTCAAGCGCAGAAGTAATTGGAGAATTTTCAGAATCTAACGATTCATCATCAACCCCATCTGATAAAAAAGAAAAGATAAAAAAGACTAATGATAAGGCTAATAAACCTACTTCTAAAAAAATTGGTCCAGCAGCTAAGAAAATAATTTCTGAAGAAAATATAGATCCAAAAGAAATCAAGGCATCAGGCAAAGATGAACGAATAACAAAAGCTGATGTTATTAATCATTTGGAGTCTGATAAAAAAGAACCTAGAAATATCTCTAATGAAAAAATAGTTTCAAACTCTGATAGGCTAGAGAAAAGAGTACCAATGTCACGATTAAGATCAACTATTGCAAAAAGGCTTGTCTCTGTAAAACAAAACACAGCGATGTTGACAACTTTTAATGAAGTAGACATGCTCCCAATTAAAGAGCTTAGATCAAAATATGGTGCTGAGTTTGAAAAAGAACATGAGGTTAAATTGGGTTTTATGGGATTTTTTGTAATTGCAGCTGTTCAGGCATTGAAAAAATTTCCAGTTGTTAATGCATCAATAGATGGTGATGATATTGTGTATCACGGTTTCCAAGATATTGGTGTAGCTGTTTCCACAGAAAGAGGTCTTGTTGTGCCAATAATAAAGGATGCTGATACAAAATCATTACCTGAAATAGAAAAAGCTATTTTAAGTTATTCCGATAAAGCTAGAAATGGCAAACTATCCATAGAAGATATGCAGGGTGGAACATTTACTATTTCAAATGGTGGCATTTTTGGATCTTTGCTTTCAACTCCAATACTCAATGCTCCTCAAACGGCAATATTGGGTATGCATGCTATTCAAGATAGACCAGTTGCAATAAATGGAGAAATTTCAATTAGGCCTATGATGTATTTGGCAATGAGTTATGATCATAGACTTTTAGATGGCAAAGAAGCTGTTACTTTTTTAGTTTCTATAAAGGAGCAGCTTGAATCACCAGAAAGACTCTTACTAAATTTATAATAAAGGAAAAATATGTTTGATGTGGTTGTTATAGGAAGTGGTCCGGCAGGCTATGTTGCTGCCATCAAGGCATCTCAATTAGGATTAAAGACCTTGTGTATTGAAGAATCTAGTGATGCTAAGGGAAATGCTAATCTTGGAGGCACTTGTTTAAATGTTGGATGCATACCATCTAAGGCTCTTTTAGATTCATCTCATAGATATTATGAAGCTAACAAAAATCTTAGTGAGCATGGTATTAAAATTGGAGATCTTGAATTAGACCTTAATTCAATGATGAAAAGGAAGGACGATATTGTAAGAAAGTTAACTGGCGGTATTAGTGGATTATTTTCAGCTAATAAAGTTGAGTCTATATCAGGTCGAGGTAAAGTTATCTCTTCAAATAAGGTAGAAGTAACAAAGAATGACAATTCAACAGAAAATATAGAAACAAAAAATATAATTATAGCTACCGGATCAAAACCAATTGAAATACCATCTGCAATTTTTGGTAAGCATATTGTTGATAGCACCGGAGCACTTTCTTTTGATGAGGTTCCTAAAAGTCTTGGAGTAGTTGGAGCAGGTATTATTGGCTTAGAGCTTGGAAGTGTTTGGTCAAGATTAGGATCTAAAGTTACTGTTATCGAAGCTCTTGATGATTTCCTACCAATGGCAGATAAAGATATTTCAAAAGAATCATTAAAAGAATTTAAAAAACAAGGTTTAGATATTCAGCTAAGTTCAAAAGTTACAAAATCTTTAGAACATAAAGATTTTGTAACTGTTACATATGAGCAAGATGGGAAAGAAATTGAGAAAAAGTTTGATAAATTAATTGTTGCTGTCGGAAGATCTCCAAATTCCAAAGGAGTAATTGATGAGGGAGTCAACATATCCTTAAACAATGGTTTCATTGAAGTTAATGAGTTTTGTCAAACATCAGTTTCAAATATTTGGGCTGTTGGAGATGTAGTGAGAGGGCCTATGCTTGCTCATAAAGGAAGTGAAGAGGGCATAATGGTAGCTGAAAGAATTGCCGAGAAACATGCCCAAGTGAATTATGATCTTGTGCCTTCTGTGATTTATTCTCATCCAGAAATTGCTTGGGTTGGAAGAAATGAAAATGAATTAAAAGCAGATAATATTGATTATAAAGTTGGCAAATTTCCATTTGCAGCTTCGGGTAGAGCTCTAGCTGTAGACCAATCTGTTGGTTTTGTTAAGGTATTATCTGAAAATAAAACTGATACTATTCTTGGCGTTCATGTCTTTGGGCCTGCTGCAGCTGAAATCGTTCAACAAGCACTTATTTCAATGGAGTTTGGTGCTAGTTCTGAAGATATAGCATTGACAATGTTCAGTCATCCTACAGTTTCAGAAGCTTTCCATGAAGCTGCATTAGCTTCTAATAATCAAGCCATTCATATAGGAAATAAAGGTAAATGAACCTGCATGAGTATCAAGGCAAATTTTTATTCGCCCAATATAATCTTCCTGTTTCAAAAGGAAAAGTTATATTTAATGCTAGCGATGCTGAAGATGCATGTAATGAAATTGGTGGATCTAAGTGGGTTGTTAAAGCCCAAGTTCATGCAGGAGGAAGAGGCAAGGCTGGAGGAGTTGAATTAATTGATTCAGCAGAATTAGCTACTAAATTTGCAGAAAAATGGTTGGGCAAGAGGCTGGTGACATACCAAACAGATGAAAATGGACAGCTTGTTAATTCAATTCTAATTGAAGAGTGTACCGACATATCAAAAGAACTATACTTAAGCGCTGTGATTGATAGAGATTCTCAAAAGATTGTTTTTATTGGGTCTAGTGAAGGAGGAGTAAACATAGAAGATGTCGCTAAAAATTCTCCAGAAAAAATAATTTATCAAGGTATAGATCTTGATAATTTAAATAATCAAGAAGATGCAATCAGTATTGCAAAAGTTCTTAGGCTTGATGATGTTCAAACCAAGCAATTCATTCCTATGATTGAAAACCTATTAAGATTATTTGTTGAAAAAGACCTTTGCCTGCTTGAGATTAATCCACTTGTTATTAATAAAAATGGAGATCTTCATTGTTTAGATGCAAAGATAAATATAGATTCTAATGCATTGTATAGGCAGCCTGACCTTCAGGAAATGTACGATGAGACTCAGGAAGACCCTCAAGAAGCAGAAGCAGCAAAAAGTGATTTAAGCTATGTATCGCTAGATGGAAATATTGGATGTATGGTTAATGGTGCAGGATTAGCAATGGGCACAATGGATACTATTAAATTTTTTGGTGGCAATCCAGCTAACTTTCTAGATGTTGGAGGTACTGCAACCCAAGAAAGAGTAACAAAAGCATTTAAAATAATTTTGAAAGATCCTGAAGTAAAGGTTGTTTTAGTTAATATATTTGGTGGAATAGTTAGATGTGATTTAATTGCAGAAGGTGTTGTCGCGGCAATAAAAGAGGTGGATATTAAAATCCCTGTTGTTGTAAGACTTGAGGGCAATAATGCTGATTTAGGAGCAAATATTTTATCTGAGGCAAATATATCAATTCATAGCATCAATGATCTAGAAGAGGCTGCAAATAAGGCAGTAGAACTAGCAAAATGAGTATTTTAGTTAACAAAGAAACTAGATTATTAGTTCAAGGCTTTACAGGGTCACAAGGAACTCTTCATTCTGAACAATCAATTGAATATGGAACAAATATAGTCGGAGGCGTGACGCCTGGAAAAGGAGGTCAAACCCACCTTAATAGACCTGTTTTTAATACTGTTCAAGATGCTATAAAGGAAGAAGAGCCTAATGCCTCAATTATTTTTGTGCCTGCAAAATTTTGTAAAGATTCTATTTTAGAATCTGCTGAAGCAGGTATTAAGTTGATAGTTTGCATAACAGAAGGTGTTCCTACAATAGATATGCTTGAAGTTAAAAAAAGAGTTGATGCTCTTGGGGTTAGACTTATAGGACCAAATTGTCCTGGAGTAATTACACCTGGAGAAGCTAAATTGGGAATAATGCCCGGCAACATACATAAACCTGGGTCTATTGGAATTATTTCTAGATCGGGAACGCTTACATATGAAGCAGTAAAACAAACAACTGATTTAGGGTTTGGGCAGAGCAGTTGTGTTGGCATTGGTGGAGATCCTATTCCAGGCTCTTCTTTTATAGATATGTTAAAACTCTTTGAGGATGATGATCAAACAAAAGCTATTGTAATGGTAGGAGAAATTGGAGGAAATGCTGAGGAATCTGCTGCAGAATTTATTCAAAGCAATGTAACAAAACCAGTAATATCATATATAGCAGGCCAAACTGCACCAGCTGGAAAGAGAATGGGTCATGCTGGGGCTATTATCGCTGGGGGTAAAGGAACTGCTGAAGATAAAATAAAAAAATTAAGAGAGTCCGGAGTGCATATAGCAGATAACCTTGTCTCCATTGGGTCAAAAGTTTCTGAGATTTTGAAATCTTAAACTATAGAGTCTTTTTTATAATCCATCTAAGTCTAGTTATAACTAAAACAGAAAAAATAGTTAAACCTATGATCATTCCATACCACATTCCTTTTGCTTCTAGAGGATTGCTAAAACCATAATTTGTTAAGAAGTACCCTATTGGCATAGCAAAGATCCAGAAAGATATAAATAATAATATCATTGGTGTAAATGTATCTTTATATCCTCTGAGACTTCCTAATGCACCCATTTGGACTCCATCAGGCAATTGAAATATAGCTGCAAATAAAATTAAAGTTATAGCAAGCTCTTTAACTGGAACCTCTGTCGTATATAAACCAATGATAAATGAACCAAATACTAATATTATTATGCTATTTAATAATGCTGTAAAAGAACATAAATATATCGAAGAATATGATGCAAATTTAGCTTGAGATGGATTTTTTTCACCTATAAGGTTCCCAACCCTTGTTGCAGCAGCAAGCCCAATCGAAAGAGGTACCATAAAAAATAAACTTGCAATATTAATTGCAACCGTATGTCCGGCTACAACTATTTCACCAAAAACACTTAAAATTATAGCAGCACCAGAAAACATACTTAGTTCAAAAAATATTCCCATACCAATTGGCAGTCCTAATTTAAATACTTCTTTAGTTGTTTCAATTGAAAATGGAGTGAATTCTGAAAATGGTTTAGTTTGTTTATAATTTTTAGAAAAATTAATATAAACAATCAAAACCACCATCATTAAAAAACCAATTATGGATGTTGCAATTCCGCAACCCACACCACCAAGTTGAGGCATTCCAAACAATCCATATACAAAAATTATGTCCAATGGAATATTTAATAACATTCCAAAAAAGGCAATTACAAATATTGGTTTAGTAAGTGTCATTCCTTCGCTATAACATCTAAAACATGTATAAATAGTAAAGCAGGCAGTCCCAAGTGAGACTGCTTTAAGATAGTCTCCTGATATTTTTGTAATTCCTTTTTTGGTGGGAAGTTGATCTAATATTAAATCTAGATTTGTAAATATTAAGACAATTACAATACATAAAAAAAGAGCAATCCAAAGTACCTCTCTTAATTTTTTACCTATATCTATAAATTTTTTAGCACCATATAGTTGAGCAATTATTGGTGTTACAGAAAAAATAACGCCAGAAATAAAAAACCAAATAGCATTGCCAAAAGCTGTTCCCAAAGCTAAACCTGCTAAATCATTTGCACTAGCTCTTCCAGCAACTATAACGTCCGTTGCTCCCATAAGCATGTATGACATTTGAGAACCAAAAATAGGCACACCTATTTTTATTAGTTGTTTAAACTCTATAATGTATTTGTTAATCAATCTATTAATTATTTTTTTGCTACTTTATCATATTAAAATTACAAAAAAGGAGAATGTTATTAGAAAAGACAATAGACCATATTGGCTAAAGAAATTAGCTACTAAGATAAATAAAATATATGTAAGACATTTCCTAAAACCTCAATTTAAATATTTGGGAAAAGGCGGTGCTTATTTTAAACCTAGATACATTAAAGTATTTGGTAATAGTGTTTATCTAGATGATTACCCAACTTTAATAGGCGCTAGCGATGCAAATATTCAATTTACATCATGGAATATTGGTGATCATCAAGGCGAGATTGTTATTGGTAAATACTCGTTAATTACCCCAGGCGTAAGAATTATGGCTGCAGAAAAAATTGAAATAGGTGATGCATGCATGATTGCTCATGGCGCATATATATCTGATGCAGACTGGCATGGTATTTATGATCGAGCTAAACCAGTTGGAAGAACAAAGCCTGTAAATATAAAAGATAATGTTTGGATTGGAGATAGTGTAATAATTTGCAAAGGAGTAACAATTGGTAAAAATAGCATTATTGGGGCAGGGTCTGTAGTTACAAAAGATGTTCCTGAAAATTGTATTTATGCTGGCAATCCAGCAAAGTTTATTAAGAAACTTGATGAAAAAGAATTTAATACTAGAAAAGAATTCTTTAATGATCCTAAAAAACTTGCATATGATTTTGATATGCTCGACAAGTATTCTCTTAAAAATAATACCATCTTTAACTGGATTAAAAGCTTGATTTATCCAGATAATTCACATTAATTTGCTCAGTTTTAGTGCTATTATTGTTTATATTATTTATATATTAAATATAATACTAATTTGGCACACAAATTGCATATATAAAATTAAATAACATTTTTTATAAAATTACGACTGAGGCAATTGTGAACAAAGAAAACAGCACATCAATATATAGAGCTAGAATATTGATTAAGAATATTCTTAATCAAACTATTGATAATCCAAACAGCCCAGATTCTTTAAATTTTTTTCATGCAGACACATATAGATTTTATTTCTTAATGAGTTTTATGTGGGAATATTTAGAAGGAAATGAGATGTCTCAAGAATATGCTATTTCTCTTGTACCAAGAAAATATGCTTCAAGGATAAAGCGCCTTCAAGTTCTTAAACAAGCTGTTAAGCTTAATTATATAGATGAATCTAATTCCATGTCAGATAAGAGAAGAAGGATCTATAAGCCTACTGAAACTCTCTTAAATGATTTCCTCATATATACCGATAATGCATTTATGAATTCAAAAGCAGTTTAATAATATCTACCTATATAACTCCTTTTTATTTACAATTAACAAATGTCTAAAATTGTCAAAACTGATGACGAGTGGAAAGCTTTGCTTAATGAACAAAGTTATAAAGTAACAAGACAATCTGGAACAGAGAAACCGTTTTCAGGTAAATATTGGGACTTTGATAAAAGTGGAAACTACAAATGTATTTGTTGTGGTCAGCTCTTATTTGAATCAGATTCTAAGTTTGATGCAGGTTGTGGTTGGCCAAGTTTTTTTATTCCAAAACAAAATAGCTCCATATTAGAGGTTGACGATTATACTTATGGCATCAAAAGAATTGAAGTGAAATGTTCAAAATGCAATGCGCATCTTGGGCATGTTTTTAACGACGGTCCTGAGCCAACTGGTCTTAGATATTGTATAAACTCTGCATCATTAGATTTTGAAAAAAATAATAAGTAATAAAGAAGTAAATTCTAGCGGACTATTTAAGAACTTAAAAAAAGTAGTTTCTGGTACAGCTGTTTCAAGGTTTTTTGGTTTAATAAGGGATATCTCTACAACAAATTTGCTTGGAGCTTCATTATTTCATGACATTTTTGTAATTTGTTTAAGAATACCTAATTTATTTAGAAGTTTCTTTGCTGAGGGAGCTTTTAATCAAGCCTTTGTTCCTATTTATAGCGACTATGAAAAGTTAAAAAACTCGAATGAAACCAACGATTTTTTAAATGCAATATATGGTACTTTATTAATTTTTCTATTTGTTTTTACGGCATTGGTTCTAATCTTTACACCTTTTTTTATTTTTTTATTTGCACCTGGTTTTTATTTTCAACCTGAAACACTTGGAATATCATCACAAGTTTTAAGAATAATGTTTCCTTATCTTGCATTAATATCTCTAGTTACATTTGCAGGTGGAATACAAAATACTCACCAGAAATTCTCTGTTCCAGCATATACCCCAGTCATTTTTAATTTATGTCTAATAATCGCAGCTGTATTTATTGCTCCAAAACATAATATGCCAATATATACTTTGGCTTGGGGGGTGTTATTGGCTGGAGTTCTTCAACTCCTCATTCAGATCGCGCCTTTAAAAGATATTAATAGACTTCCTGTTCCAAAATTAAATTTTAAAAATGAGGGTGTAAAAAGATTCTTTAAGATTATTTTACCATCTATATTAGCAGGAGGAATAATACAGATTAATTTATTAATAGATACAATATTTGCATCATTGCTTATGACAGGAAGTCCAACTTGGTTATATGTATCAGATAGATTAATTCAATTCCCAATGGGCATTTTTGCAATAGCTATTGGGACTGTGCTTCTCCCAGCTTTATCAAAACTTGACGCAAACAAAGAAAAAGTTATTTTTATTAATTCTGTAAAGAAAGGACAAAAATTTGTTTTGTTTATTGCCATACCCTCACTTATAGGTCTAATGTTTTGTGCAGAAGATTTAATAAGTACTATTTTTTATAGAGGGGCTTTTACAGAATTAGATGTTATTAAATCTTCTTATAGCTTGATCGCATTCTCTTTTGGACTACCATTCTTTATGTTAATGAAAGTTTTGACTCCAGCTTTTTTTGCTCGAAAGGACACAAAAACACCATTGTATGTAGCAATTGTATCTCTTGTATTAAATGCCTCTTTAAATTATTTATTAGCATTTACTTTTGACCTAGGTCACATAGGAATTGCAATTGGGAGCTCAATAGCTGCATTAATTAGCGTTATAATTCTAGAGTTAATTTTGTATAGAGATGGTTTTTTTAAAGTAAAAAGTATCTTTAATAGATTCAATTTGATGCTTCTAGCTGCAGGCTCAGCTCTTATTATTTTTCTATACTTTTTTACTTCTTGGACAAATTTTCTAGCACTGAATCAGATGGAAAGACTATTCTTTTTATTTATAGAAGTAATAATTTCTATTGCTATTTATTTTTCTATTTCTAGACTTATCTTAATGCGACCATTAAAAGAAATATTTGATTAATATGTATTTGATTAGAGGACAGCACAATCTTGATTTATTTAATCTTAGATATAAAGATGTAAGACTTTCTGGCACTATTGGTAATTTTGATGGACTGCATTTAGGGCATCAGGCCATTCTTAAAAAGATAAAAAAGAATTCTGAAAAATTTAATTCAAAAACAATTGTATTTTTCACTGAACCACATGCTTCAGAATATTTCGCAACTATAAAAAAAACTAATAATAAAATTCCTCCAAGAATATGTTCATGGAGAGAAAAGTTCAAACAACTAGAAAAATATGGCATTGATTTTGCCTTCTTTCTAAAATTTAATAACTCTCTTAGAACCATGTCTCCAGAAAATTTTATCTCTAAGATATTGGATTCTATTAATTTAAAAAGCTTTACTGTTGGAGATGATTTCAGATTTGGAGCTAACAGAGAGGGTGATACAGACCTTCTCAGGGCTTGGGGAAAAGAAAAAAGCATTCTTGTAGAAAACACAGAAACGATAATGTTTCAAGGTGAGAGGGTAAGCAGTACTCGTATAAGAGAAGCTCTTACATCTAACAATTTTAAACTGGCAGAACAACTTCTTGGAAGACCATATACGTTTTCTGGGAAAGTTGTTCATGGTCAACATTTAGGAAGAACTATTGGCATCCCAACCGCAAATTTATGGCTGCCTAAACAAAGGCTTCCAATTAACGGTGTCTATGCAGTTGAATGCAGTCTTGAGAACAATGAATATCAGGGTATAGCAAATATGGGTTTAAGGCCTACAGTTGGAGGTGATAGCCCTGTTTTAGAGATCCATTTATTTGATTTTAATGATGATATTTATTCCAAAAGATTGAGAGTTAAATTTATTAAAAAAATAAGAGATGAAAAGAAGTTTGATAATTTAGGCATGTTAAAATTACAAATCCAAGAGGATATATCAATAGCAAAAAATATTTTAAATAATTCCAATGACAATTAATTATAGAGATACATTAAATCTACCAAAAACAGATTTTTCTATGAAAGCTGGACTGCCAAGGAAAGAGCCAGATATTCTGGATTTTTGGGATAAAACATATCTTTACAAGAAAATTAGACAAAAATATAAAGGTAAAGAATTATTTTTACTTCATGATGGACCTCCTTATGCAAATGGCGCTATCCATTTAGGGCATTCAGTAAATAAAGTTTTGAAAGACATCACTATTAAGTCAAAGACTCTTCAAGGTCTTGACGCCCCATTTATTCCAGGCTGGGATTGTCATGGCCTTCCTATTGAATTAAATGTTGAAAAGAAGCATGGCAAGAATAGTGATTTAGTAAGAAATAAAGAAGCATTTCAAAAGGCTTGTAAAGAATATGCTGAAAGTCAAATAACTAAACAATTAGATGATTTTAAAAGACTGGGTGTATTTGGTGATTGGGAAAATTCATATAAATCATTAGATCCAAAATTTGAAGCAGACATCGTCAGGTCCTTAGGTGTAATTTATAGCGAAGGTCACCTAGAAAAAGGTGAAAAGCCTGTTCATTGGTGTCAAGAAAGTGGATCTTCCTTAGCAGAGGCAGAAGTTGAATATATTGATAAAACATCAAAAGCAATTGATGTTGCATTCAAGGTTGGTCATTCATCTTTAAAAAAGGTAAAAGATTTATTTAATAATGAAGATTCAGACGAAATATCATTTGTTATATGGACTACAACACCATGGACAATACCCTCAAATGTAGCTGTATGTATAAATCCTAAATACAAATACTCACTCATTAAAATGAATAATAAATTTTATGTAATTGCATTTGAGATGATTGATCAATGTTCTAAAAGATGGAACCAAAAATTTGATGTTATATCGACAATAAAAGGTAAAAAATTAAGTGATATTGATTTTATTCATCCTTTTTTAGATAGAAAATCAGTCCTTCTTCATGCAGATCATGTTACAACTGAAACAGGAACAGGTTGTGTCCATACCGCTCCAGCTCATGGTATGGACGATTATTTAATATGTAAGAAAAATAATATTGATACGATCCACTCTCTTAATAATATGGGTTATTTTAAAGAAGAATTGGATTTTATTGCAGGACTTCCTGCTATGAAAGCAGATCCGCTCATTGTTGAAAAATTACAAGAGCACAATTCACTTATTAATATAGAAGATTATCACCATTCTTATCCTCACTGCTGGAGACGTAAAACGCCTCTAATTTTTACCTCCACTCCTCAGTGGTTTATTTCAATGAAAAAAAATAATCTTAACGAAGCTGCCCTAAAACATATTAAAAGCGTTAATTGGGAGCCCTCTTGGGGTCTTCAAAGAATCGAGTCTATGCTTACTGATAGGCCTGATTGGTGTATTTCTAGACAAAGAAATTGGGGTGTTCCTATAACTTTAGCTGTTCATAAAGACACCGGAGAAATTCATCCTGATCAAAAAGAACTATTTGAAAAATTTGCACAAATTATTGAGAAAGATGGAATTTCAGCTTGGGATAAATTGAATTTGAAAGATTATATCGATGATCATGAAGAATATATTAAAACATCTGATTCACTTGATGTTTGGTTTGATTCTGGAGTAACTCACTATGCAGTTTCTGCAAAAAGATTTGGTAATAATATTGTTGCAGATCTTTACTTAGAGGGCTCAGATCAACATAGGGGATGGTTTCAATCATCATTATTAACAAGTATAGCTATGAATAAGCCTGCACCATATAAAACAGTCCTAACACATGGATTCGTAGTAGATGAGAAAGGAAGAAAACAATCAAAATCATTAGGAAATGTTGTCTCTCCTCAGAAGGTTTGGGACAATTTAGGTGCAGATATTTTAAGACTGTGGGTTGCATCTACTGATTTTAGAAGTGAGATGGTTGCATCTGATGAAATACTTAAACAAACCTCTGATCAATACAGAAGGATTAGAAATACCTTTAGATTTATTCTGGGTAATATCAATGATTTTTCAAATAAAGATAAGATTAATTTTAAAGAACAGGTTGAGCTTGATAAATGGATAATAAATGAGGGGTACAAACTTCAAGAAAAAGTATTAAATTTATATAATAACTATGCATATCACAAAGCTGTTCAAGCCATTCATAATTTCTGTGTAAATGAACTTGGAGGTATTTATTTAGATATAGTTAAGGATAGGTTGTATACAAGTAAAACCGATTCATTGGCAAGAAGATCCTGTCAGACCAGTCTAGATGTTCTTTTAAATATCTTGATAAGATTAATTGCTCCCATTCTTTCATATACTGCTGAGGAAATTTGGCAATCATGTTCAAATCTTAAAAATCAAGAGGAATCAGTATTTCTTTCAAATTACATAAGCGCTAAAAATGAACACAATCTAAAGATTAATGAAGATGAATGGAAAAGGCTATTTGAAATAAAAGATTCTGTTAATCAATCTATAGAGCAGCTAAGAAATGACAACAAACTAAAAGGATCTCTTGATGCAGTTGTAAATATTGAGGCAAATGATAGAGATTTTTCAATTCTTGAAAGATTAGGATCAGAGTTGCATTTTCTTTTTATTTCTTCAGAGGCAAACATAACAAAAGGCTCCTCATTAAAGATTACTATTGCTAATTCAGAACATGAGAAATGCACCAGATGTTGGCATAGAGATATTTCAGTAGGAAAGAATGATTTGTATAGAGAAATATGTCAGAGATGTATTACAAATATTAGCGAAGATGGCGAGCAAAGAAGTTTTGTCTAAAATAAAAGTTATTGTATTTATTGCAGTGCTTATATTTTTAGATCTTCTTACAAAGAATCTAGCATTAAATAATCTTGAATATGGATTATCAAATGAAACATTTTTTCCATTTGTTGATTTTTTATTAATTTATAACTCTGGTATAGCCTTTGGTATTTTTGATGGTAAAGGTGCTTATGTATCTTATTTTTTATTGGTATTAACTTTTCTTATAAGCATTTATCTAATATGGCTAATTTACAATGAAGAAAATTTTAAGAAAAAAATAGGACTTTCTTTTGTAACAGGAGGTGCTTTTGGAAATATTTTTGATAGATTAGTTGATGGAAAAGTAACTGATTTTTTACATCTAGAAATAATGAATTTTTCTTTTTTTGTTTTTAATTTAGCAGATCTATTTATAACAATAGGTGCAATTTTAATTATATACTTTGAACTTATTTACAAACCAAATAATGATTAAAGAAATAAAATTAGCCAATCCTAGAGGTTTTTGCGCTGGTGTGGATAGGGCTATAGACATAGTTAATAAAGCTCTAGATATATACGGAGCTCCTGTATATGTAAAACATGAGGTTGTACATAATAAAGTTGTGGTAAATGATCTAAAGAAAAGAGGAGCTATTTTTGTCGAAAACATTAATGAGATCCCTGATGAATCTTTAGTAATTTTTAGCGCTCATGGTGTATCAAGTGAAGTAGAAGAGACAACTAAATCTAGAAATTTAAATTATTTTGATGCCACATGCCCACTTGTTACCAAAGTGCATATGGAAGTAATAAAACATGCAAAAGCTAACAAAGATATTATTTTAATTGGTCATGAAGGTCACCCAGAAGTTGAAGGAACTATGGGACGCCACATAAATTCCAAATATAGTTCAATATATTTAGTTCAAAATGAAAAAGATGCAAAAAATATTGAAATAAAAAATGAAAAAAATTTAGCTTTAGTGACTCAAACCACATTAAGTGTTGATGAGACCAAATCTATAATTAAGATACTAAAAAATAGGTTCCCAACTATTATTATTCCTAAGAAAGATGATATTTGCTATGCAACACAAAATAGACAGGATGCTGTTAAACAATTAGCTTTAGAGTCAGATTATTTAATTGTAGTTGGTTCAAAAAACAGCTCTAATTCAAATAGGTTAAAAGAATTAGCTGAAAAATGTGGATGTAAATCTATCTTAATTGATGAATTTTCTGATTTAGACCTAGAAGATATTTCAACTTATTCCAATATCTCAATAACAGCAGGGGCATCGGCTCCTGAATCTAGGGTAATTGAAATTGCAGAATCTATTAAGGAATATATTGGAGCAAAAATAATTGAACATGGAGAGGACAAAGAAAATATTTACTTTAAACTCCCCGCAGAACTAAGATAAATGGAAATAGAAGACCATCTTTTAAAAGGAATAAAATTTTTAAAATCTCCAAACTTTAATAATAGGCCTTTTGAAGAAGATATAAAATTAATAATTATTCATTCTATAAGCCTACCTCCAAAAATATATGGAAATACTTATGTAGAAGACTTCTTTATGAATAAACTTAATATTTCAGACCATGATTATTTTAACGAAATAAAAGATTTAAAAGTTTCTTCTCATATATATATAAAACGTGACGGAGAAATTATTCAATTTGTTCCTTTTAATAAAAGGGCCTGGCATGCTGGAGAGTCATCATATATGGATGAACCAGATTGCAATAATTACTCAATAGGAATAGAGCTTGAGGGTTCTCATGAAGATATCTTTTCTGAAGAGCAATATAACTCATTAATTTTTGCAACACAAAAGATTCTTAAAGAATACCCAATGATTAAAAAAGACAATATAACTGGGCATTCAAATGTAGCTCCAAAAAGAAAGACGGATCCTGGAAAAAACTTTGAATGGGATAGGTATTTAGGTTCGTTATGAAAAATCAAAATACTGACAAATATGTCTCGTTTGGTCTTTACGGGTTTGCTTCAGGTTTGCCATATGTACTTATATTCATCACTTTAACAGCATGGTTGAGAGATGTTGGGATAAGTCTAAGCTTAATAGGTTTTATTAGCTGGATAATGCTTACATATTCATTTAAATTTATATGGGCTCCTCTAGTAGACAGATTCTCAATACCATTTTTAAATAAATTTGGATCAAGAAGAAGCTGGGTTATTTTAATGCAGATAATTATTATTTTTGGTTTAATAGTTTTATCGAGAATAAATCCCTCATTAAATTTTAATATTTTTGCTTTAGTTGCTTTTGTTATTGCATTTGCTGGTTCTGTGCAAGATATTGCAATAGATGCTTTAAGAATTGAGAGCGCAAATTTGGAGGACCAAGGTAATTTGGCTGCAGGATATCAATTAGGATATAGGGTGGCGATTCTAGTTGGTTCTTCATTCGCATTAATTCTTGCCGAAAATACCTCTTGGTCATATGTTTATCAATCTATGTCAATATTTATGGTTGTAAATATTCTGCTCTGCATACTAACTTCCTATGAAAATAAAAATACTATTCTTAAAAAACTAAGTCTGGATGAAACTGTTTCAGCACCATTAGAAGATTTTTTTGGAAGATTCGGTACTCAAATGGCATGTATTCTTCTTTTGATAGTGGCGACTTATAGATTAACTGATATTGTTATGGGGCCTATGGCCAATCCTTTTTATCTTGATATGGGATATTCGCTTTCTGAGATAGGCGCTGTTATTAAACTAGTTGGACTTATTTTTGCAATGATTGGTGTTTTTGTTGGCGGAATTTTTATAAAGAAAATAGGACTATATAAATCATTATTAATTGGTGCTTTGCTTGTAATGTGCACCAATCTATGTTTTTCATATGCCTCAATAACTGATAAAAGCACATTTCTCCTAGCTAGTATAGTTGGCGCAGATAGTCTTGCGGCAGGTATTGTTGGGACAGTCAATATAGCTTTTCTTACAAGCCTAGTATCTAAAAAATATACAGGCTTTCAATATGCTTTGCTTACATCTCTAATGGCCATACTTGGAAAATTCTTTGGAGGATTTTCAGGTGTATTGGTTGAAAATTTACAAAATTTATATGGTTTTAATTATGGATGGATGAGTTTCTATATTTTTACCTCTTTATTAGCTATTCCTGCAATTTTAATGATCTTCTTTAATAAAACTTTTTTTATAAATGCAGATAATAATAATTAGATTAGTTTTTATTGCATCTCTATTTATTGTATTTTACTTAAGTATAGTTCCTGCTTCAGATATCCCTAATTTTGCAATGCTATCTGATATAACAGATAAAGCAGTTCATGCTGTAATTTATTTCTACTTAGCAATATTGGGCCTTATGAGCAAATATAAATTATCTGAATTTACAATGATTATTAATATTTTCTGTTTTGGCCTAATTATTGAAATAATCCATATTTTCCACCCATATAGATTTTTTGAATATTTTGACTTACTTGCAAACCTAATTGGGGTTACAATTGCGCTTCTAATTTTTAGACTAAAAAAATAAAACAAGCTATTGATTTATATTTTTTAGCCCATAATTAATGGTTAATAAATCTTAGATATTTATATGGAGAGATATATGAAATTAAGACCTTTGCATGATAACGTTCTTGTTAAAAGAACTGAAGAAGAAGAAACATCGTCGGGAGGTATAATACTTTCAGGTTCTGCTAAGGAAAAACCTTCTCAGGGTGAAGTGGTTGCTGTTGGGCCTGGCAAGATATCAGATTCTGGCGATTCTAAATCTATGAATGTATCTGTTGGTGACACAGTTATTTTTGGCCAATATGGCGGAAATGAAATTAAATTGAACGGTGAAGATTATCTAATTCTTAGTGAAAAAGATATTTTCGGCGTTGTTGAATAATTAATTTATATAGGGAGAAAAAAATGTCAGCTAAAGACGTAAAATTTGGAGATAATGCTAGATCTCAAATGCTTGATGGAGTTAATACTCTTGCAAACGCAGTAAAAGTTACACTTGGACCTAAAGGAAGAAATGTTGTTCTCGACAAATCTTTTGGAGCTCCGACTGTAACTAAAGACGGAGTTTCAGTTGCTAAAGAAATTGAGCTTGAAAATAAATTTGAAAATATGGGAGCTCAGATGCTTAAGCAAGTTGCATCACAGACCTCTGATGAGGCTGGTGATGGCACAACTACTGCTACAGTGTTAGCTCAATCAATTGTAAATGAAGGCAATAAAGCAGTTGCAGCAGGAATGAATCCTATGGATCTTAAAAGAGGTATTGATAAAGCAGTTGCAAGTGCTGTTGAGCATGTAAAAAGCTTAAGTGTTCCTTGTACAAATGATAAGGCAATATCACAAGTTGGAACAATTTCTGCTAACGGTGATACTGATGTTGGAGCAATAATTGCTGAGGCTATGGAAAAAGTAGGAAAAGAAGGAGTAATAACTGTAGAAGAGGGCAGTGGCATTGAGAATGAATTAGATGTTGTAGAAGGAATGCAGTTTGATAGAGGTTATCTATCGCCATACTTTATTACTAATCAAGATAATATGACTGTTGAGCTCGATTCACCATATATACTTCTATTTGATAAAAAAATATCTAATATTAGAGACTTATTACCTTTATTGGAATCAGTTGCAAAAGCAGGAAAACCTCTTTTAATTATTGCTGAAGATATTGAGGGCGAAGCTCTTGCAACATTAGTTGTAAATAATCTTAGAGGTATTGTTAAAGCAGCTGCATGTAAAGCTCCGGGTTTTGGTGACAGAAGAAAAGCTATGCTTGAAGATATTGCTATTTTAACTGGTGGTACAGTAATCTCTGAAGAAGTTGGACTTACATTAGAAGGTGCAACTGTAGAAGATCTTGGTACATCAAAAAGAGTTGTTTTAAATAAAGATAATGCAACTATTATTGATGGTGCAGGTGATGAAAATGCTATTGCAACCAGAGTAAATCAAATTAGAGCTCAAGTTGAAGAAACAACATCTGATTACGATAAAGAAAAACTTCAAGAAAGAGTTGCAAAACTTGCTGGCGGAGTAGCTGTAATTAAAGTTGGTGCAGGTTCAGAGGTTGAAATGAAAGAAAAGAAAGCTAGAGTTGAAGATGCTCTTCATTCAACAAGAGCTGCGGTCGAAGAAGGGGTTGTTCCTGGAGGTGGCTCTGCTTTAATTAGGTGTTTAGAAGCTGTAGAAAAATTAAAAGGTGAAAATGATGATCAGAATGTTGGAATCAATATTGCGAGAAAAGCCTTTGAATCGCCTTTAAGACAAATTGTTTCAAATGCAGGAGAAGAACCTTCAGTAATTGTTAATAAAGTAATTGATGGAAAGGGATCTTATGGCTTTAATGCTGCATCTGGTGAATTTGGAGACATGATCGAAATGGGAATTCTTGACCCAGCGAAAGTAACAAGAACTGCATTGCAAGCTGCTGGTTCAGTTGCTGGAATGATGATCACAACGGAAGCCATGGTTACTGATATACCAAAAGATGAAGCTCCAATGCCACCAATGCCTGACATGGGCGGCATGGGCGGCATGGGCGGCATGATGTAATTTAAAAATTATTTAAAAAAAAATGGGGCTTTTTGCCCCATTTTTATTTTATTAATTTAATATAGTGTTTAATATAAATTTTTTTTGGAGTTACAAAAAATGAAGATTATCTATTTATTGCCAATGTTTTCTGTAAGTCTACTTGCTCATCCAAATAGCAGTATTCACCATCACCATTATGCTGAGTATTTATTTTATGCAATTTTAGGCGTTACCATTTTTAATATTTTAAGAATTTTTTTAAGGAGATATAGTTAATATGAATATAAGAGAAGTAAGAGCACATTGCGATATTCCCTGTGCTGTCTATGACCCTAGCATTGCTCAATATGCTGCATTGAGTGTAGTAAGGTTTTTAGATTTAATAGGAGAAATGCCTGATAATATTGAATCTAAAAAAGATTTATCACATTTATCTAGATTAGTTCAGCAAAAAGAAGAGCATGCTATTGAAGTTAAAGATGCTATAAGAACTATATGGGGAGATTATTTTAAACAACCACATATGGAAAAATATCCAGAAATACATGATTTAGCTCATTCTATTATGATGACAGCTTCAAAATGTAAACAAGATATTGATCGTCAAAATGGAGTTGATTTAGTTGAAAAAGTTAATAGATTTGCTGAAATATTTTGGGCGACAAAAGATGTTAGTACTGAAAGCAAGAAATCTCTTAATCCTCCTCATATGGATATTATTGTTCCAGTATTAGGTGATTAATTTTTATAGAGTCAAGGGCTCAAGTATGGCCCCAAATTTTAATGATAATGATCTAGTATTAGCCACTAAATTTTTAAAACAAATAAAAGTTAACGATGTAGTTGTATTAGATATTCCTAAATTTGGAGCTGTGCTAAAGAGAGTTCAGTTTTTAAATGACGATGAAATACGCGTCATTGGTGATAATAAAGAATACAAATCTCCAATATATGACATGAAACTTTATAAAAATAATATTGTCGGTAAAGTATTGTATAAATTTTAAATCTGCTGGATTTTAATTTTTGAGATTAAGTTTTCATCTAATTCTAATATTTCAAATCTATATTTTTCTATCTCAAGGCATAAACTTGCTTGCGGAATTTGATCTAATTGCTCTGTAATCAGACCATTGATAGTTTTTGAATTATATTCAGGTATATCCCAGCCGAGATAATTATTGAGATCCCTAATTCTTGAATTACCATCAGTCAGAATAGAACCATCATTCAGTTTTACAAATTCTTTTTCTAATTCATCCTTATCAGATCCAAACTTTCCTACTATTTCTTTAAAAATATCTTCAATAGATATAAGACCTTGAATTTCGCCATATTCATCTACCACAAAAGCAATAGATTCATCATTAGAAATAAATTCTTTAAGTTGCTTCATTAACTGGGTTGATTGAGATACATAATATGTTCTTTTTAAAACCTTGTTAAGGCCCTTATTTCTTTCCAGTGCTTCTAAGAATTTATGAGAGTCTTTAATATGAAGAATGCCTATTATCTTTTCAATTGAACCATCAAAAACGGGTAGTCTAGAGTATTCTGTTGATTCTATAATTTTTATTGCTTTATCATGATCATTATTAACATCTATACCAATAACTTCTGAGGTTGGAAGCATCATATCTTCAACAACTAACTCCTCCATTCCAAGAACTGAAGAAAGCATTTTTCTATAAGTTTTAGGGATCAAGTCACCTGATTCATCAAGTAAAGTTTTAAGCTCTTCTGTATTAAGATTATCATTCAAGTTTGCATCTTTTGCATTCAGCTTAAATAACTTAAGGATATAGCTGCTAATTAGATTAGTTAAAAATATTAAAGGTTTAAAAATATACACAAGCATTTTTAAAAGAAAAGAAGATCGTGTTGCAATGCTTTCTGGTTTTATAGCTGCAATGGTTTTTGGAGTTATTTCAGAAAATATTAAAATAACAATAGTAAGAATAATTGATCCTAATAATACGTTACCACCAAAGTGTTCAATCATAATTAAAGTAACAATTGCAGAAGCTAATATATTTGCAAAATTGTTTCCTACCAAAATGGCTGACAAGAGTTGATCGGGTTTCTTAAGAAGCTCAAGCGCTCTTTTTGCGCTTTTTTTTGATTTCTTTGATAAGTTTTTTAATTTGATTTTATTTGCAGCCATCATGCCAGTTTCAGAGCCTGAAAATAACCCACTTAATATTAATAAGAAAATTAATATAGAGACTAAAAATATTAAAGAGACTTCTTCAGGCATTACAGTTCTGCAAGATATGAATTCAAATAATAAGCAGCTAAAACCGCCCACATAGCTACAAATAAGCTTCTAGTCGCATATTTTGTTGGGAAACTATAAAACTTTATTCCAATCAACGTAACAACATAAATCAACCATGCAATGAAGGTAAATATTGCTTTAAAAATTAGATTAGCAGTAAATATAGACTGCATGCTCAATCCTGATATCAGTGCTAAAGATAAAAAGACTAACCCAATACCTAGCATTTTAAATACAATTTTGTATCCTTTTTCTATTGGAAATATTTCGCTATTTGCAATCTCACCCTTTTTAATTTTCCTTACTTTTCTCTCAAGAATGATTATTTCGTTATATGCAATAAACAAGAACAATAGACTTAAACCAGTTACCATAAAATGAATAGTTGCAAGAATATTTAAAACGTCATATGTACTTAAATATATTACGACATAGGATAATGCTGAAAGAGTTGCAGAAACATATAAAGATTTTTCAGACCTATTAAAGATTCTAATAATAAAATAAATAACTATACTTATAGTTACTTGGGTAATAAAACTCATGAATAAATAAGATTAATTAAAACTTTGCATAATAATACTATCAATATTAGCAAGGTTAACCTAAAATACACATCTTTTTAAACAAATTTATATATTTTTAATATGGTAATTATTAGATTGGCAAGAAGCGGGGCAAAAAAGAACCCTTATTATTTTATTACTGTTGCAGATGAAAGACGCCCAAGAGACGGCGCTTTTATTGAAAGGCTGGGATTTTTTAATCCAAGTGCGAAAGGTCAGGAAGAAAGGCTTAGATTAGATCTTGAAAAACTTGAAGAATGGTTATCAAAAGGGGCTCAAGTTAGCGAAAGAGTAAATTCATTAATTAAAGAGGCTAAATTAACTCCTGAAGAATTTGTTGCAAAAGTTGAAGCTAAAAAAGCTAAAGCGGAGGCTAAAAAAGCTGCTCTTGCTGAAAAATTAGCTAAAGAAGCTGAAGAAAAAGCAGCTGAAGAAGCACCTGCTGAAGAGGAAGCGCCAGTTGAA
>CACEHH010000013.1 GCA_902559345.1 uncultured SAR86 cluster bacterium
TTAATGTATTTGCATTAAAAGCTTTTGAAGTTGAGAAGTTTATTCCACTTAAATCAATCGCTTTCTCCTGATCTCTATAACCTTGCAAGTATGAAGTTATAAAACAACCAAAACCAGAAGCGAAGAAAACTGCTCCCATTCTGTGTATATATGGAAATTCAGGGAAAATAGCTTGAATAAATATGGACATTAATACTGAAAGTATTGCGGCAATAAGAACAGAAAGTGTAGTTGCTTTTTTCCAAAATAATGCAACGAGGAATATGACTAAAATTCCTGGTGTAAATAAACCTGTAAAGTTCTGAATATATTGAAATATCTCATCGGAATTTCCTAGAATAGGTTTTGCAACTATTAAAGCAATCAACATTGATATAACAACAGCTGATCTACCAATGTAAATAAGATTTGATTGTGATATCTCATTTTTTGAAAAAGACCTACATATATCCATAGTAAAGATAGTACTTATGCTATTTGTCATTGATGCTAAAGATGAAACAATTGCAGCAATCAATGCTGCAAAAGTTAACCCAAGCAACCCATTAGGCAATAATTCAATCATCATTGTTGGATATGCTTGGTCAGTTTTTTCTAGAACAGGGAATAGCACTGCTGCACAAATACCAGGTAAAACTATTACTAATGGCATTAAAAGTTTTAAATAAGCAGCAAACATTACTCCCTTTTGAGCTTCTTTTAAAGATTTTGCACCTAAGGCTCTTTGAGTTATGTATTGATTGAATCCCCAATAAGCAAAATGTCCTATCCAAACTCCAGCTCCAATTAAAATCCATATACCTGGAAGGTTGCTATAGGATGGATTATCAGGAGAAAGAATCATGTCAAACTTTTCAGGCATTTGCTCAAAAACTTCCATAAATCCATTTCCAATATATCCGTTTCCTATTTTAGTAAGTGCTATATATGAAACTGCTAATCCACCAAATATTAAAAGAACTACTTGGACTATGTCTGTCATTGCAACTGCCTTTAAGCCACCTGATAAAGAGTATGCTAGTGACAAAATTGCTAGCAGAATCATTCCATTTATTAGCGATAACCCAGTCAGTGTATTAATAGCTATTGATCCAAGCCACAAAACTGCAGTTAAATTTACAAAAATATAAACTGTAAGCCAAAAAAATGATAAAACTAAGCTAACTCTTTTATCAAATCTTTGTTCCAAGAATTGAGGCATTGTATATATCTTTTTTTCTAGAAAAAGTGGTAAGAAATATTTAGCCATTACTATTAATGCTATTGCTGCTGTTAATTCCCATACAGCAATTGCCATACCAACAACAAAACCTTGGCCAGACATACCAATGATTTGCTCAGCAGAAATATTTGCTGCAATCAAAGAGGCCCCTATTGCCCACCATGGAAGAGATCTACCTGCAAGAAAATAATCTTCAGCGCTTCTTTCAGCGCCTAATTTTTTTCGTGAAACATAAGTTGCAAGACTAATTATTCCAACACAATAAAATCCAACGATTATCCAATCTAACGCATTAAACATATTTGCCTATTTTTTATTGATATTTAGATGCAATTGTAACAATTATTTGAACGAGCTTTCTAAAAATTTTATATCATTTAAATTTTTAATTAGATGATTCAAAAAATTGACAGCATATACACCATTAACAACTCTGTGATCATATGATAAAGATATAGGTAGCTGTTTTTTTGTCTGTAATTTCATCTTATCTAGCTTTACAGCATCGTATGTCCTAGATAAACCTAAAATACCAACCTCTGGTGGGTTAATTATTGGAGTAAAGAATTTACCACCGATCCCACTTAAGGACGATATGGTAAAAGTTGCTCCTGTGAGCTGATCATTGTTAAGCCTTCTATTTTTTGCAAGTTTAGCTAATTCATTTATTTCAACCGAAATCTCCATTATTGATTTGTTATTAACATCTTTAATATTTGGAACTATTAAACCCGCTTCAGTATCTACAGCAATACCAATATTATAAAAATCTTTATATATCAACGAGTCCATCTCAGATGAAAGTGATGAGTTCATTTCAGGGAAATGCATTAATGTTTCAGCTGTAGATTTAACTATATAAGCCAAAGGTGAAATCTTAACTTTATTGTTTTTATAAAGTTTGTCTCTCAATTTTAACAAATCAGTGATATCTGCTTCATCATGTTGAGTTACGTGAGGAATGGTAACCCAAGAACTATGGAGATTTTCTAAAGCTGTTTTTTGAAACTTGGAGAGTTTTTCAATTCTAGTTTTTCCCCATTTAGAAAAATCAATTTCTGGTCTTGGAGATACATTAATTTGATTTGATTTAGTTTGAAGAGCCTTTTTCACATACTCATGAAGATCTTCTTTTAAAATTCTATTTTTAGGCCCTGTCCCAAAAACCTTGTTTAGATCAATGCCAAATTCTCTTGCAAGCTTTCTGGTAGCAGGCCCAGAATGAACAGATTTTTTCTCTTGAGAAGTATGTTCGGACTGATTATTTTTATAATTAGACATTACATCAGCAGCATCGTCTACTGCTGAGGGCAATTCTACAGGTTCATCATTTACTAAATCATTCTTATTAATATTTTCATCGACTTTATCTTTAGCATTATCTTTGGAAGATTCATCAACCTCTATCTCTAAAAAAGGCATTCCTATTTCAACCTTATCACCTAATTTAACAAGCACTTTATTGACCACTCCTGAAATGGATGCAGGAATTTCCATAGCTGCTTTATCAGTCTCAAGAACTATAATTGGTTCTTCAGAATCTACTTTTTGCCCATTTTTAACACAAACTTCAATAACTTCAACTTCATCAAATTCACCAAAATCAGGTAAATTTATAATGCTAAATTTAGACATTAGACTTGCCAGGGATTTGGTTTTTTGGGATCAACTTTCAGCTCACTATAAATCTTTTTAATTTGATCTTCTGAGATTTGGCCTTCTTGAAATAAAATATATATTGCTGCTCTTGAAATGCTTTCACTATCTACTTCAAAAAAATCTCTTAGTGTTTCTCTTGAGTCGCTCCTTCCATAACCATCTGTTCCAAGAGTTACGTATTCACCTTTAATATATGGTCTAATTTGTTCAGCATATGCTCTCATATAATCAGTTGCTGCAATTGTGGGTATTTTATTTCCACTAAAACATCTTTCAACATATGTATCCTTTTTCTTATCTAGCGGATTTAACTGATTTAATCTTTCGACCTCCATGCCATCTTTTCTTAATAAATTAAAACTTGTTACACTCCAAATCTCTGAATTTATTTTATATTTTTTTAATATATCTGCTGCTTTTATTGCTTCATTCAATATTGCTCCAGAACCTAACAGACGAACAGTTGGATCTATAGAATCTTGAATCTTATACATTCCTTTAATAATACCTTCCTCGCTACCTGGTGGCATTTCAGGATGAGTATAGTTTTCATTAATTGTAGTGATGTAATAAAAATAATTTTCTTGATCTATATACATTTTTTGAATTCCATCTTTCACAATTGCTGCTACTTCATAAGCATATGCAGGGTCATAAGAAAGACAATTAGGTATTGTTGAAGAAAGAATATGACTATGGCCGTCTTGGTGTTGAAGACCTTCACCATTTAAAGTTGTTCTTCCAGAAGTAGCGCCAATTAAAAAACCTTTAGCTTGAGCATCGCCTGCTGCCCAAGACAAATCATGTACTCTTTGGAAACCAAACATTGAATAAAAAAGATAAAAAGGAATCATTGGGAAATCATAATTAGTATATGCTGTTGCAAGTGCTGTCCAAGCACTAAAGGCTCCAGCTTCTGTTATACCTTCTTCAAGCATAACCCCATCTTTTGATTCTTTATACCACATAACTTTATCGGCATCTTCTGGTTCATATTTTTGTCCTGCTGAAGAATAAATACCTACTTGTCTAAATAAAGCCTCCATTCCAAAAGTTCTTGCTTCATCAGGAACAATTGGAACTATTCTTTCACCTATTCCGCTATCTTTTAGTAAATCAGTAATTATTCTTACAATAGCCATAGTTGTGGAAATTTTTCTATCGCCAGTTGACTCATATAATTTTTTAAAAATCTCATCCTCAGGCATCGTAAGCTTATCTGACAAAGTTCTTCTTCTGGGTATGAAACCGCCAAGTTTCTTTCTTGTATTTTTTAAATACTGTATTTCTGGAGAGTCTTCTGGAGGTCTAACATATGGCAGTTTTTCTATTTCTAAATCTGAAACAGGGATATCAAATCTATCCCTAAATGATTTAATGTTTTCCATTGATAATTTTTTTACCTGATGTGTTGTATTATCAGCTTCCCTAGAACCTGTTCCATAACCTTTGGTCGTCAAAGCTAAAATTACTGTTGGCGCTCCTTTTGAATTTGTTGCTTTGTGATATGCAGCATATACTTTTTGTGGATCATGTCCTCCTCTATTAAGCCTATAGATATCATCATCTGATAAGTCTTTTACCATCTCTAATACAGAAGGATCTTTTGCAAAGAAATTTTCTCTTGTATATGCCCCTCCTTTTGCTTTAAAGTTTTGTAATTCTCCATCAACAACAGCATCCATAATTTCTTGAAGTTTACCCTCAGTATCTTTTGCAATAATTGGATCCCAATAACTACCCCAAATAACTTTGATAACGTTCCATCCTGAGCCTCTAAATGATCCCTCTAATTCTTGAATAATTTTTCCATTGCCTCTTACAGGGCCATCTAATCTTTGTAAGTTACAATTAACAACAAAAATTAAATTCTCTAGCTCTTCTCTTCCTGCTAGACCTATCGCCCCTTTTGATTCTGGCTCGTCCATCTCACCATCACCACAGAAAACCCAAACCTTTCTATCATTTCTTGGAACCAATCCTCTTGCAGATAAATATCTCATTATGTGTGCTTGATATATGCCTAGTATTGGTCCAAGACCCATTGAAACGACAGGAAATTGCCAATACTCTGGCATTAGCCAAGGATGCGGATATGAAGATAACCCTGGTTTATGAACCTCTCTTCTAAAATTATCTAAATCATCTTCATTAAGATATCCCTCTAAAAAACTTCTGGCATATATTCCTGGCGATGAATGACCTTGATAATATACCAGGTCTTCTAAGTGCTGGTCTGATCCTCTAAAAAAATGATTAAACCCAACATCATACAAAGTTGCTGCAGATGAAAAGGTGGATATATGACCTCCTAGCTCATCATCATTTTTGTTTGCTTTCAATACCATTACAAGAGCATTCCATCTAATTAAAGATCTTATCTTTCTTTCCATAAAGACATCTCCAGGCATTTGAGCCTCATCTTTAGTATGAATAGTGTTCTTAAATGAAGTAGTTAAATTATAGGATGGGATAGCTCCTTCTTGGTTAAGTCTTTCTGCTATTTTAGTGAGAAGATATGAAGCTCTATCAATACCTTCTTCTTCAATTACACTGTTAATAGCTTCAAGCCATTCGGAGGTTTCAATTGGGTCTATATCTTTTGATGACAAAATAACTCCTTTAATTAGTCGATTTTACAATATTTTTTAGAATGTTATTTAAAAATTAATTATTTGTATCGCTTCGGAGTGATCCTCAGAAAAAATCCCTGAGACCATAATAAATTTTAAATTATTTTTCTTTTTAAAGTAGTCGTTTAAAACTTTTTTAGCAACTTTGAGTGTTTTCTCATGATTATTGAGTCTTGGAATATAGAAAGACAATGTAGAACCAACAAGTGATAATTGTTTCAAAGTTGAAATATTATTGGTAAATGTAAAAACCGGTATGCCCTCTGGTTTAGAATTAGAAATATAATATGCGGTTGCACCAGTCCTTGTAACAGCAATTATTCCATCAGCATTTATGGATTCAGCCAAATTTTTAGCTGCAACTGCAATATATTCCCAATCTGATTCAGTGATAAGATTTTTTTGATATCCAAGAGTTTTAAACTTTTCAGTTTTATTTGAAATTGACTTTAAGAATTTAACGCAATCTTCAGGGTATTTACCCACACCTGTCTCTCCTGAAAGCATCACAGCATCAGCACCCTCGTATATTGCATTTGCAACATCAGTAACTTCTGCTCTTGTGGGTGTTGGATTATTAATCATTGATTCAAGTAAGTGTGTTGCAACTATAGATCTTCTTCCCCACTTTCCGCATGCAAACATTATTTTTCTTTGGATATTGGGTAAATCGGTCAAACTAGTTTCTATACCAAGATCTCCTCTAGCAACCATAACCCCCCATGCCATTTGACATATTTCATCAATATTATTTAAGCCGTCATGATTTTCAATTTTTGCAATTATTTTTATCTGAGATTGTTTATTTTTTAATATTTCATCAAGTATTTCCAGATCATTTTTATTTCTAACAAATGAGGCCGCGATAAAGTCGACGTTATGTTTAATGCCAAAATTTATATCTTCAATATCTTTTGATGTGATAGATGGAAGGTTGATTCTAACTCCAGGAAGGTTTACATGCCTTTTTGATCCTAACTTCCCACCGTGAAGAACTTTGCATAAAAGGGTTTCAGAATCCTTTGAGAGAACTTTAAAATTAATCAGCCCATTGTCAACAGATATCTGTGACCCAACATCAACGCTATGAACTAGATCTTTGTAATTAACTTTAATTGAGGATGTTTCGACATCAACTTGATCTCTTACAGTCAGAGTAACTTCATCGCCAACTTCAAGATCAATTGGAAGTGTGGTATCACCAGTCCTTATTTCAGGTCCTTGAGTATCAAGCAATATACCTATCTTTTGTTTTAAATGGTCAGTTTCATTATTGATCTTATTTATTTTTGAAATAATAGAAGCTGCATATTTATGAGTAGCATGAGACATATTAATTCTAGCTACATTCATTCCTGCTTTATAAAGTTTGCGCAACACAGGTAATGATTCTGTTGCAGGTCCAATTGTGCAAATTATTTTGGTTCTAATGAAGGTCATATGGGTGAATAATAAAGATTAATTAACTTAATTCAAGACAAAAAAAAACAGAGGCTAGCTCTGTTTCTTTAAGTTCGAGTTCCTCAGGGGTCTAAAGTGAGATTTTCTTTAGCGCCTCGAATTCTTTCTCTTGAATTCTTGGTGGATTTACAAGCTCTTTTTTATCGCCGACTCTTGTAAATGCTTTCTCCCTTCGGTCTCTTCCTTTGACTTCTCTCTAGGTCTCCCGTCTGCAGTTGGTCACTAGTCGGTTGTCATCGGTAAAGTTAATATTACTCTTCTTTTTTATTTTGTCAACACTTTTTATTAAAAAAATTTAATTATTTTAAATATTTTTTTTTGGGTAGTAATTTACTTGTTTTATATGTTTAATATATACATATTATGCATGCCTTTATTTCAAAAAATCCTCCAATTAGATCTTATAAAACTAAAGCTAAGTCTCTTATGCTCTTGTCAGAGACAGCATCACAACTTCCAAAACTTTTACTTACAAATAAGGTGCAAGAAAAAATTCAACAATTAAAAAAAGAAGGTTTTTCTATTGATGTGTTGTTAAAAAAAAATAGCATTAAAGAAATTAATTTAGCAATGTCGCATTTAAGCTTTATAGCTCATGCATATATATGGGGTGGTGATAAACCAGAGAAAGTCCTACCAGAGGTAATTGCTAAGCCTTGGGTAAAATTATCAGATTATCTTGGAAGACCGCCAATATTAAGTTATGCAAGTTATTGTCTTGATAACTGGTATAAGATTGACCCCAAAGAACCAATATCATTAAATAATGTAGCTCTTATAAATAACTTTTTAGGGGGTGTTGACGAAGATTGGTTTGTAACTATTCACGTATGCATTGAAGACGCTGCTTCGGAAGCAATTGATGCGGCTTATAAATTATCTTTCTTGAAAGAAAAAAATAAACTAAATGATTTCTCTATTCAACTTAAGAGAATAATCAAATCTCTTAAAAAGGTTAATTACATTTTTTCTCTTATGCCTGAAAAATGTGATCCATATGTGTATTACCATAGAGTGCGACCATATATCTTTGGAACAAAGGACAATCCAGATTTGAAAAAAGGATTAATCTATGAAAATCAATTTAACAACAAACCACAATTCTTTAGAGGTGAGACTGGTGCTCAAAGCAGCATTATTCCTTTTTTAGATGGTGCTTTGGGTGTCTATCATACTAAGGATAATTTAAGGCATTATTTAAATGAAATGAGAGACTACATGCCACCAAAGCATAGAAAAATGATTGAAGATGTTGAAAATAGATCTAATGCAAAGTTTTTTATAGATAAGTCTAAGTCACTTACAAAACTTTATAACGAGTGTCTTGAGGAAATAAGAGCATTTCGTGCACAACACTTAGAATATGCTGCAACATATATTCACAAACAGGCCCAAGTAAGCAGCTCAATTGGAACTGGCGGATCAACTATAAGAGGAACTGGAGGAACGCCTTTTATGAAATATCTTAAAAAACATAGAGATGAAACTCAAAAACAAAAAATTGTAAAGAAACTCTAAATTACCCTAAACCCTCTACTACAACCACCAATCTTTTAGATGAATTTTTTACATATTTCATAGCTGATTGGTATTTTTCAGAATTATAACAATCTAAAGCATCTGTATATGATTTAAATTCTACAACAACTGTCCTTTCAAAACCTGTTTCTTCAAACTCTATTTGATTACCGCCTCTTATTAAAAATTTTCCGTTGTAATTTTTTATAATATTGGTTGCAAGTTTTATATATTCTGAATACTCATCTATGTTGTAGACATTTGCTCTGACAACCCAGTAACCCTTACTCATTTATTTTCGTCTTAACCTCATTTCATGCAGAATTGGTTCTGTGTATCCACTTGGTTGTTCTTTACCTTTAATGGCTAAGTCACATGCAGCCTTAAAAGCAATTCCGTCATAAGATGGGGCCATCTTCTGATAATTTACATCTTGTTTATTTTGCTCATCAACTACCAAGGCCATTTTTTTCATAATTTCAATAACTTCTGATTTAGTACACAAACCATGATGTAACCAATTAGAAATATGCTGACTTGATATTCTGCATGTTGCTCTATCCTCCATTAGACCTACATTATTTATATCTGGTACTTTTGAGCATCCTATACCCTGATCTATCCAACGAACAACATATCCTAAGATTCCTTGAGCATTATTTTCCAACTCTTTATAAATTTCTTCTTTTGTTGGCAATTCTTCTTTGCTCATATATGGGATTTTTAATAAATCATCTAAATTTGCTTTATTTCTTTTAAGTATTTTTTTCTGCTCATCTTGAACAAATATTTGATGGTAATGTATTGCATGAAGCGTTGCTGCAGTTGGGGATGGAACCCATGCACAATTAGCCCCACTCTTTGGATGTGCTATCTTAGTTTCATACATTTGCAGCATCTCATCAGGCATCGGCCACATTCCTTTTCCTATTTGCGCATTTTTCATAAAACCAGTCTCTAAACCAATATCAACATTCCAACTTTCATATGCATTAATCCAATCTTTGTTTTTCATATCAGCTTTTGTGACCATTGGGCCAGCTTCCATGCTCGTATGTATTTCATCACCAGTTCTATCTAGAAATCCTGTGTTAATAAAAATTACTCTATCTTTCGCCACTTCAATACATTCTTTTAAATTAAGAGTTGTTCTCCTCTCTTCATCCATAATTCCAATTTTTATAGTGTTCTTAGAGAGGTTAAATATCTTTTCAATTTCTCTAAATAAGTCACAAGAAAATTGAACTTCTTCAGGGCCATGCATTTTTGGTTTAACGATATATATGCTTTTGGTTTTTGAGTTTTTATAAAGACCATTACCAATAATGTCATGTATTGAAATACACGCAGTAAAGAATGCATCCATAATCCCTTCAGGAACTTCTTTATCATTTTTATCTTTAATTGCAGGATTCGTCATTAAATGGCCGACATTTCTAACTAGAAGAAGACTTCTGCCAGGCAACAAAATCATTTTTCCATTTTTTAATAAGTATTTTCGATCAGGATTTAGCTCCCTAGTAATAAATTTACCATTTTTATCAAAAGATCTTTTTAAATTTCCTTTCATTAATCCTAACCAGTTTCTATAAACTAAAATCTTGTCATCTGCATCAACTGCAGCAACTGAATCTTCACAATCTTGAATTGTTGTTATAGCTGATTCCATTAAAATATCTTTTATGCCCGCCAAATCATCTTGACCAATTGGATGGGATTGATCTACTTGAATTTCAAAGTGTAGATTATTATTTTTAAATAGTAGTCCAAAGGCATCTTTACCTTTATCCATATAGCCAATATATTGATCTTTATCGATTAGGCTTGTTTTTGATTTATCTTTAAGTGTTAATAAGAGTTCACTATCAACAAATTCAAATCTGATTACATCTTCATATTTACCATTTTTTAGAGGTATAATTTCATCTAAAAATTTCTTAGCAAATACAATTACTTTATCTCCTCTTACAGAATTATATCCACCCACCCTTTCTGCGCCGTCACTCTCGCTAATTATATCTGTACCATATAAAGCATCATAAAGACTTCCCCATCTTGCATTCGTTGCATTTAATGCAAATCTAGCATTCATTACTGGCACAACAAGCTGAGGGCCAGCAATCTTTCTAATTTCTGGATCTACATTTTTCGTTTTAATTGTAAAATCTCCACTTCTGGGGCAGAGATAGCCAATCTTAGTTAAGAAATTTTTATATTCATCAAGTTCAAAGCCAGAATCTTTTTTTTCTATATGCCATTCATCAATTTGATTTTGTAAAAGATCTCTTTTATTTAATAAATCTAAGTTACGTTGAGAAAATTTATCAATAACATTTTCGAATGAGCTCCAAAAATAATTTGGTGTTATGTCTAGTCCAGGTAAAACCTCACTCATGACGAAGTCTTCAAGTGCAGGAGAAATTTTTAAAGAAACTGTTTTAGGCTTTTCTACGTTTAAACCAAATAGTTTTTTTAGTTTTGATATAAATTTCATTTATGAATTATAACAATTTGAAATAATTAACCAATTAAGGGAGACGGACACGGCCTATTTCTTTTTTAGAGTCATAGTCCCATATAGATTTTGTTAAATTATGAGTTATATTTGTGTACTTCATAAGAACATTTCTGAAGAATATTAATATTGGGTTCTTTAAATGATTAAATTTTGCTTGGTTTAAAGACTTTTTATTAATATTTTTAATTCTTTTAAGCCTAATATCTTTATATGTTGATTGTGATCTTTTTAAATTGTCTTTAAATTTTGAAACTAAACTTCCAAAAATATAGCCATCCTCAATTGCTAGACATCCACCCTGACCCATAAATGGAGCTATTGGATGTGCAGCATCACCAAGAAATGTAATATTATCCATAAATAATTTATCTATATTCTTTCTTGTATAAACCCCCCATTTATATATTTCATTATTATTCTTAATAGAAGAATATCTTTCTAAAAGATCGTTTGGAATCTTAGATTGAAGTTCATTAAATGTTCCTTTTTTCCTCCATGATTCTTGAGTGGAATTTTTAGTTTTTATTGCAGCAACAAGGCTTGTTTTATTCTTATTAATTGGGTAGGTCACTAAATGAAAATTTGGTCCTAGATTAAATTCTATATCTGTTGTTTTTTTATCAAGAATGGCCCTCCAAACGGAATATCCACTATATAAAGGTTTTTGGTCATCATTTAATAACAAGTTTCTGCATGTAGACTTAATTCCATCGCATGCAGCGATATGTTTAACATAAAAGGCTTCATTATTTGAAAATGAAATTACCTTTTTTTTATGATTAATTTTATTAAGTTCGTAATCAAAATGTATATCTCCACCCAAGGTTAGGTATTGGTCTAAAAGAATTCTATGTAGTTCTTTGCGAGAGGTAGTAATATGATCGATATCAAACGAAGTAATTTCTTTATTATTTGTAAAGAAGAAAACTTTTTTTGGATTTCCTGATGTGGATTTTAATTTATCTAGAATTTCCAGCTCAGCTAAAACATTTTGTCCATTTCGTGATATTGAAATGCCAGCTCCATATTCGCTAATAGAGGAATATTTTTCAAAGATAATACAAGGGATATTTTTTTTAAGTAATGTATTTCCTAATATAAGGCCAGAAATCCCGGACCCTATGATAGCAATATGATTTGAATATTTACTCACTTAATTCTTAATGCAATATATAAAAAAGGAGGCATAAAGCCTCCTTAATAATATATATTATTTTATTTAATGCTCATAGCTGTATATGATCTTGCGTTAAAGCATTGGCCGCCCAAATCATCAAGAGCTTTCTTTTCAGGTATGTCAGCATAATCACTGTAAAAAGTATCTTCCCATGAACCCATTTCACTAATTGATGATGAATACATCAAATATACAAAATCATAATCCCATCCAGGTTTCATTCCTGTTGATGGCCAAATCATTTTTCTACCAATATTATCACCTAAAGCTTGAACAGCTTTAGCATAATTAAAGGCTGCCTCATAATGCTGAGCACCAGTCACACCCTCACCAAGATTACAATCCATATAAACAGCATATCCTGCTGAACCATCTTTAGTATCTGAAATTTGTCTTTGCCAAGTTTCTGTTATTTGATGATTTATAACAGGCAATGTTTTAAGAAGTTTCTCACCATTTTCTACCCAGTATTGATTACCCTTAAGATGCTCTGTTGAATTTGGAGATATGCCAACCCAGACACCATCAAGAGATAATGCATCTCCATGATAGTAGGGGAATAAAAGTGTCACACTATAGTTTGCAAATGCATCTGCTGCACCACCTTGCTCCGACCATTTAGCCCAATCTTGAGACCATTTGATTAAATCATCAGCGTCTTTTCCTGGTTTATATTTAAAAATATAATATTCAGCTTTATTAGGCTGATACATTTCATTTTCATTGTGGTCATCTGCGACCATTGTAAAGCTTAGAAATAAGCTTAGACTTAATATTAATTTCATATATTTCTCCTATTTAAAAATTAATCGACCAATTAACTCAACACTTACTATTTCTCGTATATCCTCATAACCTTGAGATAGTTTTATGTTTTCTTCTTGAGAAATACTCTGACTAAATTTTTCTTGGAATTCAGCTATTTGCTCATCTGTCCATGGGGCTTTGTTTGCCCAACTTGGATAAGTTTGAGTTAAATATACAGTTGAGCCATCATTTCCAACGTATACGTTATAGTTAGAAATTATTCCCATATCTTGCTGGATTTTTGATGCAGCTACCCATGTTTGCTCAATACCATCTAGATATTGTTGCAAGAAATTTGTTTTAACCTTAACAGTTGTAAGCTCAATAACTCCATCTGCAAATTCTCTGCTATCTTCTTCCTGAGCAAAAGTAGATACTGAAAATACCAACATTGAAACTAGTAAAAATCTCATAATTTTCTCCTCTAATAAATTGATACATTAATATAACACTCAATTTTGAAAATTTTGATAGAAATATGTATATTTTTTATACTAATCTCTTAAGCCGTATAGATCATATTTTGATACAAAATCCCAAATTTCTTGACTAGCATCAATATTGAAACTCTGAATAAATGGCCAATTATGGCCCATTTCTGGATGGAGTATTAATTTAACATTTACATCATTCATGCAGCCACTATAAGTATCAAAATTAATTAAGCCCATTTGACTAGAATACTTAATTAATCTTTGAGGTTCATTACTGCAAGAATTATAAGTAACCCAGTAATCAATTACATCATCGATACTTTTTGACCATCCACTTCCTAAATATGGAACTGTTGTATCTTGAACACCATGAATTTGCATAGCTGCAATTGGATGAGATGGATAGCAATTATCATATGTGTCATTAGTCATTGATCCAGTGACAGACACTATTGCGGCAAAAGTATTATCAAGATTACATGCTAAGTGATAGCTCATATAACCACCATTAGACATGCCAGAGGAATATACTCTAGTTTCATCAATCGAAATTTTAACTTTCAAATAGTCGATCACGGTATCAATAAATTCAATATCTTTAGCTGTGCTTTTGGAAGTCCAACCACCATTATTCCAATGAGTATTCAATCCGTTGCTAGTTGTACCTTGAGGGTATACAACAATAAAATTATTTGCGTCAGCTATAGGTTCATAATTTGTATAGTTATAGTGGGTTATTGCTGAAGATCCATATCCATGAAGTGCAAATAAAACAGGAATACTTGAATTAGAGTTAAGATTTGAGGGCTCATAAATATAATAAAACCTTTCAATACTATCGTGAACTAAATCACATCTTTTAAGATTTATTACTTGAGTGTTTGTGCATACTTCATTTGTTGAGTTTGGTGGTTGAATGATTGGTAGGTTACTTTCATTACCCGAGCTTGAAGACCCTCCTCCGCATGATGAAATTAAAAAAATAAGTAATAAAAAAGTCTTAATATTCATTATAGATATTATAGATTAGCTAAAAATAAAAAAGGGAGCATTAGCTCCCTTTTTTAATTAAATAAAAATTAATTTGTGTTGTAGTTCACAACATTTACCAAGATTGAAATATTCATCAATCTTCTATTTTCACTAATTTCCTCTGAAAATTCTGCAAATGAATCACTTGAGTACATTACTTCAGCAGATGCCATTGCATCACCAACACTTGCGGCACTTGTGTATGCATAATGTGTATAGTACCGAGTGTCTCCTCCGACAAGTTGGCGCAAACCATAGCTACCAGCAGTATTGCCAGCATCTTCTTGAGCTTTTGTTAACTTTGAGTAAGCAGTTGCATATTCACCTGGATTTTTTACTTGCATTCTAAAAATTGTATAAGCTTGATTATTTTCAGGGTCCTGATTTCCCCCACTTATCAATTTCATATTCAATGCTTGCTCAACAGGCTCAGCAATTGCAGAAGTCTCAGCAAAAAACGATTGAAATACTGGATCATTAAACGATGCTGTGCCCACACCAAGATCCTGAGGGTTATCATAATTTAAAACAACTACATGTGTCGCATCATCATAGCCATTAAAAGCATATTGATGAAGAGATACTGCAGCTGGGAATGATTTTCCCCATTTAGTATTCATTAGATCATTCATTGCATCTACGTAAGCTGCTGGATTAGATACTTTTACAGAATAAGTAGCTATGTAGCCAGCTGCTATGAGTGATTGGGATGAAATCATCACCAAAGCAAACAAAGTATATAAATATTTTTTCATAATTCTCTCCTATTGAAAGTTTATATTACATTAATAATATGCTCAGAATAAAACAATTAGATATATTTTTTAAATATAAAATGGTGCGGTACGCCGGTCTCGAACCGGCGGCCTTCTGCTTGGCAAGCAGACGCTCTACCAACTGAGCTAGTACCGCATTGGTTGATTAATATACTCTTTTAGAGAGTCGCTTTCAAGAAGATTTCTTTTGGTTTTATGGGATTAATATTTCTTGGAAATCATTAAAATTTCCAATATTATCTCTCTTTGAAACTATAAATAATGCTGGTTTAAATTCTAAGGGAATTGCGATTTCAATATTTGCAGAACTAACAGGTCCACCCATATATAATCTATCTTCATATCCAATATGCTCATAAGTAGCATAAAAGGGATTTCCTATACCTATGGCTATTAACTCAGCTCCATTTTTATCAAAAACCTTTATAGCAAATTCATCATCATCGTTTATAAATTTTAATTTTTTAAGAGTCCTTGCTTTAGGTTTCTTAATTTTTATATCTTTTAAAATAAATGAATTAGGACTTCCTTGAAAAGTAACTACATACGCGTCCTCTTGATAGCTTGGATGAAGTTTTTTAATTTTATTTTCATTTATTAAATCATCTGCAGCTACTGGAAAGATTGATAGTATGAATATTATTAGATTAATTTTTTTCATTGATTACCACCTAGCCCAATTAATACCCCATGTTCCTCCCATAGGTCCATTTATATATCCATAATGATATTGAGTTCTATCTGTTGGATTATATCCCCACTGACATGACCCACTAGATCTATCACACCAATAAAAATCAGAATTAAATAATCCTTCATAGAAGTCTTCGGTATCAGTTACATCATCAGGGGCGGATACTGTCCCTGTTAAATCTTGAACTCGCCAAGTGTATACCTTCACACTATTGTCACTTGGTCTATTAAATACGATTGTAGTCTGATTATCTTTAGAAGAATCATGAACTCCGTCAACATACCACTGAAGTTTTAATTTAGAGGTATCATATGCAACATCTATATCAATTTCAAAACCAGTATTAGCTCCTGATGCATCAGAAACAAAACTTACATCATCACCATCTACAAAACCTTGATTATGAATTGATCCAACTGCAAAACCCTCGGTATTAACTTCACCATATTTTAGTATTCCACCTTCCATGATTGTCCAATACTTTGGTCTATAATTATCAAATTCACCATAATAATTACCTTCGAATAAACCTACTACATCACATACAGGATTACGTCCAGTACGATTTCCATCAGCATCATATAAATTAAATAGACAATCACAAGTCGTTGCATCCTCACCTTCATCAAAGATTGTGCCATCTGCATAGTTATAGCAAACCTTAAAATCTTTACCAGCAACATTCATAAGATCAGCTACATGATGCTTCCATTTAAGCAAATTAGGGTCTGATTGGGTTGTTGTGTTCACATTTAAATCAGCCCAGTAACTAACATCACGATCATCACTAGTAATATACTCATCCCCCATTTCCCCATGAGCATGGCCAAGCTCATGCATTAAGGTATATTCAGTTCTTGGTTTAATTTCTTGAATATTAGTATTTCCTAGATTCACACCTCTGCCATCGATCATTGTTAAAACAGAAACTAAGTCATGTTCAGAAAATAAATCATCAAATACAGCGTCATTAATATCTCCTGATCCTATACAATAAACATCCTCATCCCAGTCATAACATCCTGTTTCAATTGATGCCAACGAGGTTCCATCAGGACTGACAGGCTCTGCCACCACAATATCAAAATATCCTGTAAAGAATTCTGCTGCGTCGGAATCATTTAGAGCATTAATAGATCTCAGAAGTGCATCTCTAAAGCTTTTAGTATCTGAAACTGTGCCATCATTTAAATCTTCTTTTAAAGAGTCAGCAACAAATAAATAGTCTGTTCTTCCAAAAGTATTGCCTCCTCCAACAAGATAATAAACATAATAATCTTTATTTGTAGTCGACCCTGCATCAAAGCCATCACTTTTATCATCATCCATAGCAACTGTAATAATTTGTTTGTTTGCAATAAACCATGTTGTAAATGAATCTCTGTCTGTATCTATACCATCGGAAATTACTATTTCTGCATCAAACAGGCCTGCTTTAGAAATATTTAATAGATCTACAACTATATCTCCCTTACCCTCTGCGGTAGATGTAAAAGTTGTTGGCAAAGTTTCATTATTAATCAATGCAGAAAATGTTAATCCATCATTTATAGTATTATCAACGTCAGAAAAACTAACTGAAACAGTAATATTTGAATCAAAAAGTAAATTATCCTTATCTAAATTTGTTTTAGAGTCTATTGAAATTATAGGTAAATCATTTACAGGATTAATTGTTATAGTTACAGTGCTATTCCTTGTAACACTTTTTTCTACAGCAGTAACAGAATATGAAAACTGATCTTGCCCATTAAAGTTTTCATTTGGACTGTAAGTAATTGCTCCTGATTCAGAAAAAGTTAAAACTCCATTAGTTGTTGTCGAAGTTAGTTCATATTGAAGAGTTACAGGCTCATTAGCAGTTGCAACTACATTTCCTGTGTAATTGGTATCCTCATCAATTGAAATAGAGCTGCTTGATGCTAGAGTTATTGCAAATGGAACTGGGGGCGCACTTCCACCCCCACCACCTCCTCCACAGGAAGCAATAAAAGTTAAAATTAAAAATAACCTAAAAATTTTCACAAATAAATTATATCTTAATGAAAATAAAAGAGGGCTAAAAAGCCCTCTTTAAATTAACTAAATTAGATTAAAATTTGACTCTAAATCCAGCCTTATAAATAGGACCATGATCTTGATATAAGAATGTCATTTCTTCGTATCTTGAATAAAGTTCAACTTCTGAATCAGTTATATTGATAGCCTCAAAGAAAACCTGAGTGCTGTCATTAATATTGTAGAAGGCATTGAAATCAACTTGTGCTCTTTCTACTACATATAATGGATTATATTGATCTTGCCCAGCATATGTTTCACCTTTCCAATTATATGAAAGTCTTGCTGACATTTTATCATCCTCATAAAAGACAGATAAGTTAGCAGCATCACCAAAACCAGGAAGAGCAAACTGTTCTCCCAGAACATCTCTTTCTGCATCAGTATCTCCACCAATGAATGTAGCATTAGCTAAGACACCAAAGTTGTTTTCAAACAGATGTTGTATAGCAACTTCAAAGCCATCTAATACTCCGTCATATTTATTAACTGGTTGAGCTAAATTAAACATATAAAATGGATCGTCTGAATTACCAATAAATACAGCATTTCCATTATTTGCATCAGCAATACAATCAGACGAACCGTTACATCCAAATGTAAAGCCTGTATTTACTAACCATGCCCAATCATATGCATTTGACCAACCGCAAGCCCAATATCCTTGGCTTGCTGTCCATTGACATAAAGCATCATCATTTTCAGGAACAATTAACGCACCTCTTGGACCTTTGGTTATATCTCTAACCCCATTAAATGGTCCACTATTTAGACCTGCTCCATGATAATCTGAAATATCTTTTCTGAAATAATTAACGGCAAAATAACTTCCTTCAGCATAGTAGTACTCATATGCTAAATCTAAATTAACTGACTCATATGGTTGTAAATCAGGATTACCAGTTGAAAGTGTTAATGGATATCTTGAATCAAATGCTCCAACACTTACTGTTGAGTCTAATTGCTCTAAACTTGGCCTAGCAATAGTTTTACTTACTGCAAATTTAACAACCCTTTTGTCGTCAAGGTCAAAAGTCATATTCAAGTTAGGTAAGAAATAATCTGAGTTACCTGTTCCAGTATATGTAGTAGGCGCAGTAATGACGCCAACTTTATCACCATACATAAATGCACCTAAGCTCCATGCAGTGTTTGTTGGAACAGTAGTATCAGCTGTTGATGATCTTTCTTCTTCTTCATATCTTAGACCAAGTTGTGCTCTTACAGGAATACCATTCATTTCTGTATCGAAATTAAAATTAACAAAGAAGGAATTCAATTCCTCAACAATAATGCCATTTGAATCCCTACTTCCATAACATCCATCCACTACACCTCTTGTTGAAGACCTATTTCCATCATAACCAACATTGCTACCAAGGCCATTAGGATTTCCATCTGCATCAAATGCATCATTTGCAAGACATTCAGCAGGCCATTGATATGGAGTATTGTTGTTATTCCACCAACTTCCATCACTTGATGAGAAATCTCCTACCATACCTGCAGCACCAAACCAATATAAAGCATCTTCCTTAGATATATTCAAATAGTAAAAAGGTGATCCTGAGCCTAAATAACCTGGTACATTAACTTTTGTCCAAACTCCATCAGGCATAAATGCATATGTCATCATAACTGGATCGCCATCAGCAAGCTTTCCGTTTATTAATTGATTAAACCATTTTTGATTTCTAAAAGTAGTTTCCATTTGAGACATACCAAACTCAATAGATGATAGAGATTCCATGATGATTCCATCATTATTTTCCCAATTACCAATAAGTTGTAATTGATTTAATTCACTATCACGGTCTTGATAATTTAAAAGTGCCTGTCTTGGGCCCATATCACTTCCATCAAATTCAGTAGCGCCAGTATCTGCCCCTTGAAAGTTTTTATCCATATTCCAAGTTAATGCACCAACTTTATTATTAAAGTCAAAAGATCTAGCTCTAAGAAATCCTGATGCTTCTTGAACTGGCCACCAGCCCCATCCAGGCCAGGCTCCATTAGAAAATTGAAGTATATTATTTTGGGTTCCACCTGGAGTACCCTTAAATCCTGCGACTGAATCATGGTAATCAAGAGATATATTTAAATTATCATTAGCCTGATAATCAAAATTAATACCTACTGATTTATTATTGTTTGATGAATTTCCATATTCAAAGTCATTTTGCCAACTGTCTCCATTTCCTGCTGCTTCTGATGTGCCCTGAATAACAGCACCTCTTTCATTAATAGTCATTTGAGTTGTATTCCAACCAGCAAAATAAGATCCTGTTGTAATACCTGTAAAATCAAAACTTGTGCTTGATACGGTGTAATCAATAGTTGTAACCATTTTTCCAAACTCATACTGAAGAGTTGTTTGCAAATTATCTCTTTCACTTTGATTATCTTTAAATTTATATGCCAATGATTCTGGATAAAAATAAACACCGTCTGATCTTTGATTAGATGAATTTATTGTTGCTGTAGCAGGAACAGTTCCTCCTCTTACATCACTAGGTAACCAGGTTATCTCGTTAGTTCCTTCCTCTCTGTTATGTCTTTCTTGATGAGATCCTGAAATTGATAAACCCCAAGAACCTCCTAGATACTCACCATTAGTTATAAAAATGAAATCTAGTTCAGGAGTAATATCATCTCCATTAACATTTTTAGTATGATGGTTTGCTCTAACACTTACAGCTCCACCTTTATTAGCGCCTATTGGTTTTGCAGTTACCATATTAATAGTTGAACCAAGTCCACCTGTAGGCAAAACAGCATTTGCTGATTTATAAACTTCGACTGCAGCTACACCATGAGATGAGATATCACCAAAATTAAATGACCTTCCTCCACCATATTGAGGGGGAACAGTAGGCATAGTTCTTCCATTTAGTGTAACTAAATTAAATTCAGGACCAAGACCTCTAACAGTCACTTTAGTACCCTCATCATTGCTTCTTTCGGTAGTAACCCCAACAAGTCTTGATAGTGCTTCAGCCAAATTGCCATCTGGGAATTTACCTAAATCCTCAGATGTTAGAGCATCAACAACACCAACATTATTTCTTTTGATGTCTATAGCATCTTTTAAACTTGATTTGATACCAGTTACAATAACTTCCTCAACTTCATCCTCTTCAGAATCTTGAGCTTGAATAAAAGTAATTGGCAATAACACCATTAATGATAATAAATAACGATTCACTTTAACCCCCTAGGCTTATGTGTAATTTTAGGAAGATTGTATTAAACTTTTTTGAGCAAATTATGTCAAGTTTATATATAGTTTTTATTTATAAAAGAAATATTTAATCTTCAATAAATTTTAAGGTTTCTTCACCAAATTTAGACCACCATTCCATACCCATAAGATGAATTTTTTCAAGATTCTCTTGAGAGTCATCATCTAAGAATCTGTTTATCTCTCCTCGTGGTGAATTAATTCTTAAATAGTTTTCTTTAAAAAAATCTTTTGAAATATCATTATGAATCTCTGAGTCTAACAGCATTCCCATAATATCGTTTCTTAACCATCCAACTCCACCCCATTTCGCAGAGCTTAGTCCATTTATCTTACTTTTATTTTGCCCAGAGCCTAAACTTAAAATCTTAATATTCTCAGTTTTAAGTATTTTTTTTGCGTAAGAGTAACCAACTAAAGTTGGGTTGTTTGTAACAATACTTCCGTCAATCATCCATGATTTATCTTTCATTTGGTAGGTTGGGAAGTACATTGGAGCCGCGCTAGATGATGCAATTGCATCTATAAAAGAAATATCAGGCGTATTAATTGAGTCAAATATTACATGTTTTCTTTTTTCAATATCATAAGCAAAAGATAAAAAAGGTTTTATTGATTCTTTAAGACTATTTTGACCAAAAATTTCTTCTAGGACTTTTATTCTGCCCTCACTCTCGTATCTTGGTCTTGCTTGAATTAGAGATGCTTTATCCCAAAAAAAAGATGTTTTCATTATTCTATCTAAATAACTTTGAGACCAATACCTTTTAACCTTATCTGCAGAAAAACCTCCAAATGCAAAACATGCAGCATTAAATGCTCCGGCGCTTGTTCCAATGAACATATCAAATATATCTGAAACTTTTTTTCCACTTTCTGCTTCAAGTTTCTTTAAAAAAACAATTGAGGCAATTGTCCTAACTCCTCCGCCATCAAAAGATAGAATCTTCTTATTTGAAAATCTATATAGAAAACTTAAAAAATTTTTCATTTATTATTTTCTTTAACTACTTTTGTATTTAAAAAATTTGCTGCGTCAGATAAGCTTCCTAAATTTTCTACATTGCTGTAACCCAACTTAATTAAAATATCTGTTGCTTTTTGCGATCTATTTCCACTTCTGCAATAGAGATATATTTTTTTTTCTTTTTTTATAGAGTTATTTACGGATGATATTTTTTCCCACTCTATATTAATAGAGTTCTCAATATGGCCTGATTTAAATTCTTGAGGAGTTCTAACATCAATCACTATTGAATCATTTGCTTGTAATTGAATATTAAATAAAATTAAAAAGGCAAAAAATTTTTTCATTACCTAAGACCAATCATTGATAATTATATCTGAAGCTTTTTCACCAATCATAATGGTTGGTGCATTTGTATTTCCACCTATTAATGTAGGCATGATAGAAGCATCTACAATCCTTAATCCATCAATACCATGAACTTTAAGAGAATCATTAACTACTGACATTTCATCATTTCCCATTTTACAAGTACCAACAGGATGGTAAACAGTATCTGCCTCTTCTCTAATTGCCTGTTCAATATCTTTATCATCGTTAATATCTATCGGGCGCATCGTATGATTTTTAGTATATTTTGAAAAAGAGTTAGCATTCATAATGTTCATCATTTTTTTGTAGCCAGAAATCATGTCCTTCATATCATCAGGATGAGATAAAAATTTTGGATCAATATTGGGATCTTCAAACGGATCTGATGATTTAAGAGTTACCTCACCTCTTGATTTTGGTCTTAAAAGACACATATGACACCCCAGACCATGACCCCACAATTGAGTTCGACCATGATCAACAACCATTGTTGGAATGAAATGTAATTGGATATCAGGAATTTCTTTAGTTTCATCAGACTTTATAAATCCACCAGCCTCTGCAATTGTTGAAGTAAAAAGACCAACTTTTGCAAATACATATTTCAAAATTTCTATTGGGAACTTAAAGAAAATAGATTTTATAGACATGCCTATTAGTTCAATAGAGTTATATCTGTGAACAGTTAGATAATCAATATGATCTTGAAGATTTTTTCCAACGCCGGGAAGTTCATGGTGATGTTCTATACCATGTTTAATTATTTCATTTTCTGGTCCTATGCCTGATCTAAGCATTATCTGAGGTGAGCCAAATGCCCCTGACGATAGAAGAACCTCATTATTAGCACCTATTGTGAAATATTCTCCTTGTTTGTTGATACATTCAACACCAACTGCTTTTTTGTTCTCAATAATAATTTTATTAACATTTGTATCAGTTAATATAGTTAAATTTTCTCTTTCTAAACATGGTACTAGGTATGCTTTTGCAGCACTGCATCTTTTACCATTTTTTTGTGTAGTTTGATAAAAACCTACACCTTCTTGTTCTTGACCATTAAAGTCTTCGTTAAAGCCATAAATTTCAGAACCAGATTTAACAAAATCTTTTACAGGTGTATTTTCATGTCGAATTTTAGATACATTTAAGGGTCCATTTTGGCCATGAAAGTCATTGTCAAATACCTCATTGTGTTCTGATTTTCTAAAATAAGGTAATATTTCATCATACGACCATCCTTGATTTCCTAATTTAGACCAATGATCATAATCCCATTTATGACCTCTTACATAAAGCATTGCATTGATCGAACTTGAACCCCCAAGAGTTTTTCCTCTTGGTTGAAATCCTCTTCTATGTTCTAAAGATTCAGCCTCAACTTTATGAACGCCCCCAGCAGTATCTATTACTTCTGCTGCAGGTTCAGTTACAAGAACTTTCTCAAACTCCTTTTGGGGAACAGTATCATAATTCCAACTAACTGGATTATTAGCACCAAAAAAAGCAAAGCCAATAGGTATATGAATTCTTGGATCAGAATCTTTTGAGCCAGCTTCAATCAAACACACCTTAAATTCAGGATTCTCACTCAATCTATTAGCAAGGACACAGCCAGCAGACCCAGCTCCTAAAATAATGAAATCATACTTTTCCACTTTAAAATTTCCCTAAAAAAACAAACTATGTATTAAGTTTATGATTTAGAATCATAACTGTAAACTTAGTTTAAAAAAATTTATATGAACACATTCTATATCTTATCAACAATATGGGTTGTTATTGCTATTGGAACATTTATATATTTATTTTTTGAGAGTGCGCCTTATGGTCGTCATATAAAAAAAGGCTGGGGATTAAATATTCCTACAAGAGTTGGATGGATTGTTATGGAGTCGCCATGTGTAATCTTGATGATTACTTATGGATTAATAGTTAGGGATCAACTTCAAACAGTACATCAAGTTTTTTTATTAATTTGGCTGTCACACTATATTCATCGAACCTTTATATATCCATTTGTTATTGAAATAACAAATCCTAAGATGCCTATTTCTATAGCAGCATCAGCATTCTTTTTTAATATTATTAATGTAAGCATACAAGCATTTGGTATTTTTTATTACACAGAATATTCAGACGTATGGCTTTCAAGTTCAACATTTATATTTGGTTTAAGTTTTTTTCTATTAGGAATGTATATAAATATTAAATCTGACTACATTATGATTGCATTAAAAAAGAGTAAAGGCGACGGCTACCACATTCCAAATTCTTTTTTGTATAAATACCTATCAGCTCCAAATTATTTTGGAGAAATCATAGAGTGGATTGGCTGGGCTATACTCACCTGGAGCATATCTGGTGTTGTTTTTCTAATTTGGGTGATAGCTAATCTATTTCCAAGAGCATTAGCTCACCATAAATGGTATAAATCAAAATTTGAAAATTATCCTAAAAATAGAAAAGCAATTATCCCTGGAATTATTTAATTAATCCCATTTCTTTAATTTGATTTGCTAATTCGAGGATTGACTCTTCAGCGGGCCTTGGATTCCATCCTAAAATATCTTTTGCTTTAGATGTATTTTTAACACTTCTTACTCTACCCAGATATGGAAGTGCCAATTTTAATTCTTTACTAAAATTAGCTATTATTTTTGCTGCCCATGTAGGAACGCTTATTTTTGGTGCTTTATCAAATCCATTTTCTCTCAGAAGCTTTGAGACATCTTTGTACCATAAATCCTTTTCAGCTAAGGCGAATCTTTCTCCATTGCTCGATGGATTCTCCATAGCTAAGATGTGAGCTGCTGCTACATCTCTAACGTCTACATAGCCAAATTGAAGAGGAACTGCTACAGGCATTTTTCCAGTAGCTACCATTTGAATAGCTTTATTTGACTCGCCTAAGTCACCAGACAATGTAGGACCAATAACTAAAGCTGGATTAATTACAGTAAATTCAAATGGATGGCCTTCATTTTCAATGAAATCCCATGCTGCTTTTTCAGCTAAAGTTTTGCTTTTTGAGTAATGATCAATTGCAGGGTTTTCAGGATCTGACCAATCGTTTTCATCATAATATTCCTTCAATTTCATGCCGTGAAAAATTGCAGCAACAGAAGATGTTAAAACAACTTTTTTTACATTATGTTTTTGTGCAAATTTTAAAGCTCTCTTTACACCAGCAACTGCAGGTTTTACAAAAAAATCTTCGCTTTGACTTTCTAATGCAATAGGAGAAGCGACATGAAGTAAATAATCACAACCCTCCATTCCTTCATCCCAGCCATCATCTTCTGATAAATTAAATGTAAATAAATTTAAATTTTCTGTAGATGTATTATGGTTTTTCAATGCTTCAAATATTTCATCTTTTCTTTCTGGTGATCTTATTGAACCATTAACAGCATATCCTTGATTAAGAAGCTGATGAATACAATGAAGGCCGATATATCCAGTAGCGCCAGTTACTAAAACTTTTTTCATATTTTTCTCCTTTTATGAGCCAAGAGCTTCTTTTACTCCTGGATGAGTGATTAAACCATCTTTTATATTTAATCCATTTCTTAAATGTTCATCTTCTTCTAACGCATTTGAGATTCCTTTATTTGCGAGACTTTCAATGAATGGCAAAGTTACTTTATTTAGGGCTTGAGTGGCAGTTAGAGGCACTGCACCAGGCATATTTGTAACACAATAATGAACAATATCATCTTTTATAAAAGTAGGATTGTCATGAGTGGTAGGCTTGCTAGTCTCAAAACATCCACCCTGATCAATTGATACATCTACCATAACGGTGCCTGGGCTCATTGAAGATAACATATCTTTTGTTACCACCTTTGGCGCTTCTTTACCTACAACATAAACACTCCCAATCACAAGATCTGATTTACTTATTGACTCTCTTATTGATTCGGGTGTTGAAAGAATATACTTTATATTTTCATCACCAAATGTTGATCTAAGTTCATTTAATTTTATCTCAGATGAATCAACAACTTGAACAAATGCTTTATTTTCAACAGATTTTAATATCGACTGAGTTCCTGCAACTCCTGCTCCTATTACTGTAACAGTTCTTGGTTCAATATTTTCTAGATGACCAATCATTACCCCCTTACCTTTATTAAATTTTAAAAGATGATAAGAGCCCACTGTAAAAGCAAGTTGTCCTGCAATTGTGCTCATTGGCGCTAAAAGAGGCATTGAGCCATCAGAGGCCGTAACAGTTTCGTATGCTATTCCCGTAACTCCTGTATCAATAATTTTTTTTGCATTTTCTGGATCTCCGGCTAGATGCAGATAGGTAAATAAGGTTAGATCACTTCTTAAAAACCTATATTCATCTGGTGTTGGCTCTTTTACTTTTACAATCATTTCAGAAGATTTATAAATCTCTTCAGCATTTTTTAGTATTTTAGCTCCAGCATTAATATAAAGATCGTTTGTAAAGCCTATGTTTGTTCCTGCGCCATCTTGAACCAAAATTTCATTTCCAATACCAGATAGATGTTTAACAGAATCTGGTGTAAGTCCAATCCTGTTTTCATTATTTTTTACTTCTGCTGGGACGCCAATAATCATAGATTTTTAGATAATTTAACACAAATGAAGCTGCCAATGACAGCTTCATTTATTAATTTAAGAATGCATTACTCTTGAGGTGGAAATGTAGGCATGAAGTCTTTATTATCTACATCATATAAAGTCCATCCATGATATACATCTGGATTATCTCCACAGGTTGCAAATTCACTAAATAAAGGAAACATTTTTTCTTGAACTTCTGCTTCAAATGCTGCAGTTGCTTTATCATTCATTTCCTTAGTTTTTGTAAAGTTTGCCCATATAAAATCAGCACTCTGGCCATTTGGATTTGTTGCTGTATTATCTTCTGCAAAATAATTTCCATAATGATATCCAGTCTCAGAGTAATCCGCCTCTGCAACTGCATTGTTAAATCCTGATACAAAAGCTAAAGCATCTTCTCGACTAGATCCTTCGTTATAGTTACACCCATAAAACTCGCTATAGAAATACCCATTAGGATTTTTTTCTCCATATGTTTCAAATGGAATTGGAAATATTCCATCAAATTTAAATCTTCCTGGGCCATCACATTGCATAACACCAGCATGCTTTTCAGTCCAAGCTGCTGCCTCTTCATTAGATTCCCATTCAGCCCATGCAGATTCTGCAGCTTCTTTTGAGGTCCACTCAAGCTCCCACCAACCTACTTCACCCCATGCATTTTGATCGGATGCTGGAGAATAACCCCAAGCACCAACAAGCTCTTCAGAAGTTATAAGCTGTTGCCATTCAGAAATCATTGCCGTTAAATTATCTGAAGACATATCAGGACCAAACTGACATGCCATAAATTCGTTATAACGAACAGTTGGAGTGGGTTCGTTTTTACATGAATATGTAAATATTCCCACCACTGTAACCAGCAATAAAGCAGATAAAGTTTTCTTATTCATAATTTTTACTCCTATATTAATTAATTATGATAGTTACGATTCGACATGGAATAATTTTGTATAAATCCTCCATGTATCTTCTTTTTTTAAAAAAGAGAATGAATCAATAAATATCATTCCCAAGTATGCCTCTTTTATTTTTACTAAAGCAGTATCACCCACTATTTCGCATGAGAGAATCTCTAAGAAAGGTTCATCACCTTTTTCTTGTGGTGATGGTTGTTGCGCATCCACAAATTCTGCAAATTCCTCTAAGCTCATTTCATGCAAGCCATCTGGCAAATATCCACTTATCATTGCATTTTCATCAAAAGCTTGTTTTATTTTTACAGAATCTGACTCACAACATCCCTCGTAATACAAATCAATACAATTTTCTATTTTTTGCTTATCGTTCATTTATTTCCTACATAAAGTGCTTCATAATTTACTCGTGTCTATATAAGATACTACTATATTTTAAACATATCGATAAACTTTAACTTAAGAAAAATATGATGCAAGCAAAAGATCTTATTCACAAATGGCATGAAGTCGTTAATAGTGACGATTTAAATGCTCTAGATAATCTTATTGCAGAAGGTGCAATATTTTCATCACCAGTTGTATTCACGCCTATGGAAGGCAAAGAAATTACCATGATGTATCTTCATGCCGCAGGGCAATCCTTTAATATGGAGAAGTTTAAATATACAAAAGAAATTCATGATGACATGAATTCTGTGTTGGAATTCGAAACTTATATCGACGAAATATCAGTCAACGGAGTTGATATGATCGAGTGGAACGAAGAGGGAAAGATATCAAACTTCAAAGTTATGATCAGGCCATTTAAAGCTGTACAAAAAGTACAAGAAAAAATGGTAGAGGCTTTGGAAAGTTTGGGTTAGCTTTTATCTCTAGGTCTTGACTC
>CACEHH010000014.1 GCA_902559345.1 uncultured SAR86 cluster bacterium
TTTAAAATATGCTAAAGCACAGGATGTTGCATCTATTCTTAGCTCAATAGCAAGCACATTTGTGAGTGAAACAGAAGGATCAAAGACTGTCATAACACATCACGAGAAAACAAACTCTCTAATTATTTCTTCTGCTGAAGAAAATCTAAATTCTATAAAAAATATTATCGCAAAACTTGATATTAGAAGGGCTCAAGTTTTAGTGGAGGCTATTGTTGTTGATTTGTCTGAAAAAGCAGCCAAATCACTTGGAGTAGAAACTATTTATACTGGTGGCGATGATGAAAGTATACCCATTGGAGTAACGAGATTTTCTGGCACAGGTCCTGATCTTCTTAGTATAGCTGGAGCATCAGATGATAATACAAATGTCACACTTACAACAACAGCAGTTTCTTCATTGTTAAATACTCAAGGTTTAGTGGCTGGATTTGGTGACATGACATCCGGAGAAAATAATTTTGTTGGAATAATAAATGTAATAGCTTCTGATACAGATTCAAACATATTATCAACACCATCAATATTAGCAATGGATAATGAGCCAGCGAGATTATTTATTGGCCAAGAAATACCAATTACCACTGGAGAAAGTCTTGGTACAAATAATTCAAATCCATTTAGAACAACTTCTCGTCAAGAAGTTGGTATTGAATTAGAAATAACTCCTCAGATAGATGAAGGTACCTCTGTAATATTAAATATTAAACAAGGTGTATCTGGCATTGCAGGTGTAGCACAAAGCGGAACTGATTTAATAACTAATAAGAGAGAAATTGAAACCACAGTTTTGGTAGATAATAATCAAATAATTGTATTAGGTGGTTTGATCGACGAAGATGTCCAAGAAGTTGTCTCTAAAGTGCCCATACTTGGATCAATACCATTATTAGGAAAACTATTTCAGTCTTCATCAACGACCACTAGTAAGAAGAACTTAATGGTATTTTTAAAACCAACAATTTTAATAGATTCAAGTACAGCACAAGCAGTATCTTTAGAGAAGTATAATTTTATAAAGGCTCAACAAGAGCTAGACGAAAAAAAAGAAGTAATAGATCTTACTGAAAAGAATGAATAAGTATGTCTGAAACTGAGGCTGAAAACTATAAGACAGATATCCTGCCTTATGATTTTGTAAAAGAAAATGAAGTAATAGTCTCTGAAACAGAACATGGTTATTTAGCTTTATCACCATACAAATTAACAATAACCCTTTATCACGAAATTCGAAGATTTTTAAAGTCAGATTTTAAGTATGAAATATGTAGCTCTGAATACTTTAATGAAATATTAACTAACTCATTTTCATCAACAAATCACAATAATGACATAACTGATGAATTATCTGATGAATTTGATCTTCAAGATTTTGCTGGAAGTATTACCGCTACTGAAGATTTGTTGAGTGGCAATAATGATGCTCCAATAATCAAATTAATAAATGGAATTATTAGTCAAGCAATTAAAAGTAGGGCGTCTGATATTCACTTTGAACCATATGAAAATCATATAAAGATTCGTTTTAGAGTAGATGGTATTTTAAAAGAGATTCTAAGACAGGATAGTAAGATAGCATCATTTTTAATATCACGTATAAAAATTATTTCAGGTCTTGATATTTCAGAAAGAAGACTACCTCAAGATGGAAGAGTTTCATTATCTCTTGGAGATAAAAGTGTAGATGTAAGGGTTTCAACACTACCTTCTTCGCATGGTGAAAGAATTGTTTTAAGAATTTTAGACAAACAGTCTGCACAAATTAATATTGATGATTTAGGATTACCTACAAAAATTTTATCAAATTATAAATCTTCATTGAAAGATCCTGAAGGAATTATTTTGTTCACTGGCCCTACAGGCTCTGGTAAAACAACAACCTTATATGCAGGTTTAAGGTATTTAAGTGATTCATCCCAGAATATTCTTACAGTTGAAGATCCAATTGAATATACTCTAGATGGCATTGGACAGACTCAAGTAAACACAAAAACTGGATATACTTTTGCAAAAGGTCTAAGAGCAATCCTCAGACAAGATCCAGATGTAGTAATGGTTGGGGAGATGAGAGATATTGAAACAGCTCAAATAGGCATTCAATCAAGTCTAACCGGACATTTAGTACTATCAACAGTTCATACAAATAGCGCAGTTGCAGCTATCACCAGATTGCGAGATATGGGAATTGAATCATTTTTATTGGCATCAAGTTTAAAAACAATTATCTCTCAAAGATTGGTAAGAAGACTATGCTCCCATTGTAAAAATAAAAAAAAGATTTCGCCTGAATCAGCAGAGTTATTTAAATTAAATAAATCTCAAGATGTATATTATCCTGTAGGGTGTGATCATTGTAATGGAACAGGATATCAGGGCAGAATTGCAATTGCAGAATGCATACAGGTAGATAAAAAACTAAAAAATCTTATTCACAATGAGGCATCAGAAAATGAAATATCTGATTATGTCTTTAAAGACAATCATTCCATTGATAAGGCATCAGTAAGGCTAATTTTAGATGGTGTTACATCTTGTGAAGAAATAATTAGAGTCAATAACATTAAAGAAGATGCCGGCATTTAGTTATATAGCTATAAATGAGCTAGGTGTAAAAAAGAAAGGCATTCTTAGCGCTGACTCTGAAAGAGAAGCTCGAAAAATGATTAAAGAAATTCATTTAACACCTCTAAAAGTATCTGAATCAAAAAATACTGGAAAAAAATTAAAAGTTAAAAATAAAGACATTGTTGTAATGACTAGACAACTATCTATTCTTTTAGATGCAAATACCCCGATTGTTGATGCCTTAGAAATAACAGCAAGCCAATTAAAAAATAAAAATCTTATATATGTAATTTTTAATCTCAAAGAAGATATTATTCAAGGTAAAAGACTTGGCAATTCAATGAAGAAATTTCCAGAAGTATTTTCTAGTACATACATCTCTATGGTGTCTGCAGGAGATTCATCAGGAAATCTAGATGTAGTTTTTTCTAAATTAGCAGACTATCTTGAAGAAACAGCATCGATCAGGCAAAAGGTTACATCGGCTATGACATATCCTTTAATTTTAATAGGGTTTTCTATTATTGTAATAGTCTCTTTACTTACTTTTGTTCTACCACAAGTAATAAATCAATTTGTAAAAGCTGGAGCAGATTTGCCATTTATAACAAAGTTACTTTTAGGCATTTCTAATAATATAGTTCTAATTATTTCAATATGTTTATTGGTCTGGATTGCAATTTATTATTTGTATAAAAATTATATAAAAAATAAAAATAATAAAATAAAAGCACATAAGAAAATGCTAAAAATCCCTTTCGTTGGAAATTTTTTATTAAACTCTGAGCTTGAAAGATTTGCTAGCACCATGGAACTCCTTCTTGCATCAGGCTCTAATCTTGATATAGCTTTAGATGAGTCAACTAAAGTTTTTAATAATAAATATTTAGGAAATATTATTACTAATTCTAATAACGATGTAAGAGAGGGCAAGGATTTTATTAATACACTAAAGAAATATAATATATTCCCAGATATTTTTATCCAATTAGTTTCAAGTGGTTATAGGTCTGGAAATTTGATTACAATGTTTAATAAAGTTTCACACTTTATGAAATCTGAAATCGAAAAGAAAAGGTCCATATTTTTGTCATTACTTGAACCGGCTGTAATAATTATTATGGGTGGTTTTGTATTACTCATTGTTCTAGCTATACTAATACCAATTATGCAAATGAATACATTAGCTATATGAGAAAAAATACAACAAAAGGATTCACCCTTGTAGAGCTTATGGCAGTTCTTGTTATTTTAGGAATTTTGGCAACTGTAGTCATAGTTAATGTGAGCCCTGTTTTTCAAAGAGCTAATTTTGAAAAAATTAGAGCAGATATGGCTAACATAAATAAAGCATTAGAAATTTATAGATTTAATGAATTATCTTATCCTACAACATCTCAAGGTCTAGATGCCTTGGTTAAACCACATTCTGAATTAAAGAATCCACTCTTGTATCCTGAGGGAGGCTATATTTCTTCAATACCTGAAGATCCATGGGGGAGAGAGTATATATATGAATATCCTTCAAGAAGATCATTAAAATATGACCTTTATACCCTCGGCGCGGATGGTATTGAGGGAGGTACAGGCGAGGATGCTGATGTTGGAAACTGGATGCAATAGTAACAAATATCAAAAAGGCTATACCTTAATAGAAATAATTGTCGTATTAATTATTATAGGCATTTCAACCACTTTTATTACATTAAACTTTAGCACACTTAAATCTGTAGATTCTAAAATTAATTCATTTGAAAAATCAGTAAATTTCTTAACAGAAGAAAGTATTGTTACTGGGAATATAATTGGCTGGCATCTAAACTCAAACAAACAATTTGCAAACTATATATTCGATAACGAAAACAAAGAAATAGATTATGATTTCGATAATTCATTCTTAAATGAAATAACGTCTTTAAGGATGACATTTAGATTTGAAGATGGAACTATAACTAGAATCGATGAAATTCAAAGAGATTCTCCTTTAATGATTTTTTATCCTTCAGGTGAAAATTCAGGAGGAGAAATAGACATTTATCATAATGACTATATCCAAAGAATAGTTATAAAAAATAATGGAAAAGTAATCAATGAAGTTATCAGATATTAAGAAAGGATTTAGTTTGATAGAGGTAGTGGTTTCACTATTTATATTGAGTGTATCTGTAATTACAATTTATAATTTAATTATATCAACATCTGTATCAAGTTATGAACTAGAACAAAGATATTTAGCTAAAGAGGTTGCAAATAATCGCATCTCTTTGATACATACACTAGAAAAATCATTAAAGCCAACAGAGAGAAGTGGTGAAATGGTAATGGGAGGCCAAAAATGGCAGTGGAATGAGACTATTAATAATGGGGCTAGTGATGACTTTTTTGAATATGAAATTTTTGTAAGGCTTGAAAATGAAAAAACATATATCTACTCAATAAAAGGTCTTTATAAAAAATGAGTAAAGGTTTTACGTTAATAGAGGTATTAGTCTCATTAGTTATTCTTTCAATGATAACTATTATTACATCAAACATTCTTCAATCTTCTTTAGAGACAGAACGCACTTCATCTGAGAGATTACAATCAGCTAGTGCATTAAATTTTTCATCTATAATTTTAAGAAGGGATTTAAGACAAATAATAAATGTGCCATTACGAGATTATTATGGGAACACTATTAAAGGTACATTCTCAGGAAGTAATATTGATAAAAGAATCTTATTTAATTCTAAAATAAAATCTATCTCTAATGAAATATCACCGATTAAAAGAATTGAATATGTGCTAGATGATAATATGCTTATTCGAAAGCAATTTTTTTCATCCAACCCTTACAACAGTGATGAAAGTATAAAATCAAATTTTATAGAGGAAATATCTGATTTAGATATTAAATTCATGCATGAAAGAAGTTGGTATGACAGATGGCCAGTTAGCCCAATTACGGAAAGACAAATACCAACTTTAATAAAGCTTGAATTCAAAAAGAGTGGCAAAGAGTATATATGGATTATTGAACCAAATATTGATTATGTATTCAAAAGATAAAGGCGTTGTTTTAATATCAATTTTATTAATAGTTTTATTGTTGTCTTCAGTTGCTGTTTTATTTGGCAATAAATATCTTTTATCTCTTAAAAGAGCTCAATATATTGAATTTCAAACGTTATCATTAAATATCTTCCGTAACATTGAATCTTTAGCGCAAGATAAGATTGAAAAAGAGTTGAGGTTTAATTCAAAAAAGCTAACAAAAGATAATCCAATTATTAATGAGCCAATAGTATTTAACATAAATGGAGCTGAAATTATTGGAAAGATTTCAGATTATGGAAATTGTTTCAATATTAATTCAATTGTTAGCCTAAATGATGATGACTATATTGAAAATAAAAAAACATCAGCTGCATTTAAAAAAATTTTATCTTTTAATGAAATAGACAATAACATTATTGAAGAGGTAATTGATCAAATTATTGATTGGATTGATAAAGATGCAAACCCTAGAGCTTATGGACTTGAGGATTATTACTATTCAGGTCCATTACATAGTCCAAGAGAATATACAGGCATGAGATTAATGGTTTCAATTGAAGAATTAAAGAGCATACCCGCTGTAAAACAAATAGATTGGAATATTTTTAAAAATCATTTTTGTGCAATACCAAAACTAAATGACTTATCTTTAAATATTAATACATTAGATTTAGAAGATGCATATTTATTAAGTTCTATTTTTTCAAACTTAACCATAAAGGATGCTGAGTATATTTTAGATAATATTCCTAAATCAGGCTTTGATGATTTAAATAATTTTGTAAGCAGTTTTCCTGACTTAGATTTAAAAGATGTTCACGGTAATATTATATTTAAATCAAATATTTTTGAGCTTAACTCAGAAATTAACTTTAACGAATTTGTATCTTCTTCGAAAAGTATAATAATTTATGAAGACAATAATAATAGTTTTATTATTTCAAGAATCTATAATGGAATATAATGAATACTTTTATAGCATATCCAGATAATTTAGATTTTAATTATGGAAAATATCATAAAAACTCTGATAATTATAAAAAATCAAATAATTATAATGATTTAGATGACTTTTTATCACTTACATACAAGGATAAATTAATTTACCTAATACCCTCATCGATTGTAGGAAGCTACCCTTTTAAAAAAAATAAAAAATTATCAGAACAAAACAATATTGCAAATTTTATGTCAGAGGTTGATGGATTCATTGTTAATGATGTGTCTGAGAATGAATTTTTTATATTTGATAATGTTGGGTTTGTAATTAACAAAGAATTGTATAAAGCGCTTAATACTTCTCTTAATAAATTAAAGTGCAAAGTAATTTTAGTACCTGATTATTTTTTAAATAAGAATATTGATATCAATACTATTACTGAATTCAATAATAGTTTTCTGTTTTCATTTGCTGATGGGACTGGCTCTTCAACAGATTTTGAATCATTAACACAATATCTAGAAATGGTTGAATCGAAATATATTAATTTTGAACCTAATGTTTTTACCAATATACCAATAAAAGAACTTGGGGGTTATAAAAACAGCAAAGGCGGTTCTATTGAACAATTTTTCTTATCAATGAACGACAATCTGCCAAATCTTTTTAGGTTTGAATTCTCATTTAAAAATATTTTTAATAAGTTTAATTTTTCTAAAGTTGAGCTTTATGTATGTCTTTTGATGTTAACTTCATTAGTTGCTTTACCGTATATCCTTATTGCTCAAAACAATAAGCAGATTGATATTTATGAAACTGAAATATTTAATATTTTTAAAATGATTGATAAAAATACAAATAGAATTGTCACCCCAAAGATTCAAATTGACCAATTAATTGAACAAATACCCGGATCATCAAAGTTACAACCTTCAAAAAATAAATCAAAATTTCAAAATTATGGCTTTTTAATTTCCTTGGGTGAGAAGTATATAGAATCTGTTGAAATTGATATTAAATTAAATCAGGCAACTTTAAATTTATTAGAATTACCTAAAATGCAATATGAAGTATTTAAGAATACTGTTGATAGATTTAATGTAAACATCATCGATGAGAATACAATTAATGAAAATAGTAAAATTTCAGGTGAAATTAAAATTGAGTTAAAAGATGAATAATTTGTTAAATAGTCTTAATAAAAGAGAAAAAAATTTAATCTTTATTGCATTATTTTTAATTGGTATCGGTGTATTGTCTTATTTTATAAATAATATTACTACGAATTTGAATTTCTCATCAAAACAATTAGATAAAGCTAAATCTGATTATGAATATGTTGTCTCAAAGGCAGAATTACTTGGCAATAATGCATTAAGCCAATCATCAAATATTGAAGAGATAGAGTTGTTCATAAGGAACCTTCTGCAAGATTCCATTTCCGATCTTATAATTGTTGAAGAAGATAATTCTCTTATGGTTTCCTTTAAAACAAATAATTTAAAAGAATCAATTTCAATTTCAGACGAAATAGCTTTTAGATTGAGTAGGGAGCTAAGCAATATATATTATTCTAAGAATGCAAAAGATTTTACAACGAAACTAGTTTTTAATTAGTTTTGAAGAAATATCTATAAATTAAGAAAGCAAAAATGCCTCCAATTATTTGTGCAATACAAAAATAAAGTACGTTTTCTGGATTTATACCAGCAAAGCTATTTGAAAACATTCTTCCAATCGTTCCTGCAGGATTTGCAAAAGAAGTTGAGGATGTGAACCAATATGCAGCTCCTATATAAGATGCAACGACTAATGGTATTTTTGCTTTGTTCGATATCAGTATAAAAAATACCAATCCAAAACTAGCAATAATTTCAGATAGAAAAATATTTGATCCAAATCTATTTTTTTCAGAAAATTCAATAATATCCATGCCAAACATAATATTAGCAATCATAACTCCAGTAATTGCTCCAAATGTTTGAAGCAAACAAAAAATACAGAATATTTTTAAAGAAATCTCTTTATTTAAAAAAAGAACAAATGAAACAACAGGATTAAATTGATTACTAAATGACTCAAACGCGGTAATTAAAAAGTATAGTGCAAAAAAAGTGACAATTGCATTTATGAGTAAAATAATAGAATTATCATTACTTAAGTTTTCTGCCATTATTCCAGATCCAACTACGGCGCAAAATAAAAATCCAGTACCTAAAAATTCTGATATGTATTTACTTATCTTCATAAATTGATATCTTTGCTGAGTAAATTTCATGAAAAGTTTTCACAGCAATAGAATCTGAAACCCCCCATTTAGTTGATTGAATAGTCTTAATATCTAGTTGCTTAATTATTTTTTCATAAATTCGCATAGCAAACCCAATAACATCTGCACGATCTGTAGCAAATCCATACTTTTCAATTTTTTCTTTGACATCAAGTTCATTTAGCTTTTTAAATTTTTTGTGAAAGCTATCTGTTTTCATTTTCTTTGAATTATGAATATTTAAGAATGATCTTACATTCCCTCCAAGACCAATTATTGTTTTTATATCTTTATGATTTTTTAACCACTTTTCCATTCTTTTCCATTCATTTATTTCATCTTTTTTAAGCATCATCCTAACACCACCTAATTGAAATGATTGGATGAAATGTTTATTTGATTTATAAATATAAATTTCAGTACTACCACCACCAACATCAATGAACATCTTATTTTTTCCTTGTTGTGCTTTTGGATGGAAACTAATTAATTTAGCTTCTTCAAGGCCTGAAATTATCCTAATAGGGTGTTCAATTTTATTTTCAATGTATCTTCTTGCTTCTTCTGAATTAGAGGAGTTTCTTAAGGCGCTAGTTGCAATAATTTCATATTGATTAATCTTATCTTTGATAAATTTTTTCTGATATTTTTTTAGTGTATTTACTAGCTCATTAATTTTTTTGTTAGATAATTTCCCTTCTTTAAAAACTTCCGTACCAAGTCGAATTGGGGAGCGTATTCCATCAATGTACTTAATTGAGGTAGGTGTTGTTTCAAAAATCTTAGATTTTACTGCATTTGTGCCAATATCTACGGAAGCAATTTTCATTATATGTCGTCGCTATATTTACTTATGACCATAAATTGCTCATATGAAAGATTATCAAATTTAACTCCTTCTAGATTTGTTGAATAATTATTCAGAGACTTTGACCATTTTTCAGGCTTAAGAATCTTCTTCCTATGATATTCAGTTTTATTTAATAAATATCTGAGCGATGTTAAGCGAGCAATCATTTTATTATTCGAATTAATTGAAACCCATGGACTAACTTCAGTTCCAGTTTTTTCAAACATCTGCTCTTTATACAATGTGAACGCGTTCCATTTAGTAATTACTTTTTCATCATTCTTAGAGAGTTTCCAATACTTAAGTTTAGAATTTTTTCTTGCTTCCATTCTAATTTTTTGTTGATCTTTTGATAATGAAAAATAAAATTTTGTTAATTCAACTCCATCACTTATTAATTCCTCTTCCCAATTATTAACTTTTTTCATAAAGGCTCTGTATTGGTTTTCAGTGCAATAACCCATAATGGGTTCAGTTATTGCTCGTGTATACCAAGATCTGTCAAGAAATGAAATTTGACCGTTCTTAGGAATTACCTTACTCCATCTTTGGAACCAGTGAGAAGATTCCCATTTTGTTGGAATTCCAAGCTGAATATAATTAAAATGTTTTGGCATTAAGTATTCTGAAAAGAATCTAATTGCTGTACTTTTGCCAGCAGTGTCTCTGCCTTCAAATACAATACATATTCTTCTATTATTTTTAATTACATCTTCTTGAAGTTTCAAAAACTCAATCCTTAGTCTTCTCTTTTCTAGATCATAAGATTTAGCAGCAAGTTTTTTATATTCAGTTTGATCTAAATTTATAATTTTCATTTTTTGAAACTAGATGTTACCTAAAAGTTTTATATTCTTAACACAAATGATAACATTTGCAGCGTAAAATATTTTTTATAAATAATATGGAAACTTTGTTCTTAAGTCCTCTAACTATAATAATTATAGCATCTATAGTTGGCTTCTTTATGGCTTATGGTATAGGTGCAAATGATGTTGCAAATGCTATGGGAACTTCAGTAGGGAGCAAAGCAATTACATTAAGACAGGCGATTATTATTGCTGCAATATTTGAATTTCTTGGTGCATATTTTGGAGGTGGTGCAGTTACTGACACAATAAGAAAAGAAGTTGTTGATCCAACAATTTATGAGGATGCAAATAAATTTATTATTGGAATGTTGTCGGCATTATTAGCAGCAGGAACATGGTTATTTGTAGCCTCAAAAAGAGGTTGGCCTGTTTCCACAACTCATTCAATCGTTGGTGCAATAATTGGTTTTGTTTCAATTTCAAAAGGAATGAGTTATGTAGAATGGAAAACAGTAGGCGGGATAGCTTCGAGTTGGCTAACATCACCTATAATTGCAGCATTACTGGCTTTTTTAATTTATTTAAGTGCAAAAAAGTCTATCCTGGATAATCCTAATCCTGGCAAAAGAGCCATAAAAATAATTCCTATATATAGTTTTTATGTTGCTTTTATTATTTCATTAGTTATTGCAAGAAAAGGACTGAAGAATACAGGGCTTGAATTATCACATTCAGATGTATATATATTTAGTGCAATCTTTGGAATTATTGCAGCTACTATTACTTTAATTGTCTTGAGACAAAATTTTTCAAAAATTAAAAAAAATGGAATTGAATCTGCGTTTGCAATTTTAATGATTGTCTCTGCATGTGCAATGGCTTTTGCACATGGTTCAAATGATGTTGCGAATGCAATTGGACCTCTTGCTGCAATTGTATCAACAGTAAATTCAAATGGTATTATAGATATCGATTCTCCAGTTCAAGCTTGGATTCTTTTTTTAGGGGCAACAGGAATTGTTTTTGGTTTAAGCATGCTCGGAAAAAATGTTATAAAAACTGTAGGTGAAAAAATTACTGCATTAAAGCCTAGTCTTGGTTTTTCAGCTGAACTTGCCACAGCGACTACAGTAGTTATTGCCTCATATCTTGGATTCCCTATTTCAACAACTCACACGCTAGTTGGAGGAGTTATTGGAGTTGGATTGGCAAGAGGAGCACAACATTTAAACACTAAAGCAATAACAAGAATTATTACTTCATGGTTAGTTACAATTCCTATTGGAGCTTTTTTAACAATCTTATATTGGGTCATTCTTAGAATAATATTTGGAGTTTGATATTTAAATAAAAAACCCAGAAATAATTTCTGGGTTTAAAATTTTTTTTATTTAATTTTAATTCATTACCAATATTTTATTTCTAAACAAAGAATCACACTGTCCAGCATACAGTTTTGCAAGCTCATTTTTCTTGTTTTGTTTAAGATAATTCACTTTTAAATCGCATGTTACTTCTTGGTCAATAGAGCCAGAGTTATTGTGTTGTAAATAATCACTATATAGACCGTATAAAACGACATCATGATGGTTTATTGGTATTTCATCATTAATTAAAATAATACCTTTATCTATTGATAAGTAGCATCCGATAGATTGTTTAGGGCACATTTCTGAAACTTTATCTTTGTTATAAATAACTTCAACATAAGATGATTCCATTTGAAGATCATGCTTAACTTTGTTAAATATAACTTCATCAGACTGTACATAATAAAAACTAAATGCAACCATTGAAATTAATGATAATTTTCTTATTTGTTTCATAAATTCTCCTTATGTGTCAATAATGTGACATATATATGAATATTATGTTACATAAATGTTACAAATTTGTCAAATTGAGAAACATACGGATTAAATAAAACTAATATTTAATGGTTTTTTAATTTATTATTCAGTTCTGGTTTCAGTTATAAGAGTTTTAACAGTTATATATTGGATTTTTATTACTAAATATTGAAGGCCTAGTTACTAGGAAGTCCAGCTAGTCATGTATGCAATGACAGCCCTTGAGGCTTCAATTTTACCAACATCATTTAATTGACCACTTTCTTTTGTATTTAAAGAAAATATAGAAAGAATAATTTGAGCTACAACTCTGCAAACACCTTCCTTATTAAAAACATTATCAAGATTTATAGATTTTTCATAAGTTTCTTGTATCACATTACCTAATTTATGAATAGAATTTGAATCTAATGGAGGGTTCAAAGTATTACCTAGAATTAATTTTTGTGCTATTAAGGAATGTAAGAAAAATTCATAAATACTATAAACAATATGATTGCTCGCTTTTATCAAATCTACTTTAGAATTTTCGATAACATTGATTGTTGAAAAATTTTCAACACACTCATCAATGCATTTTGCAATTATTAATTTTTTTAGAAAATTTACAGTTGGTATGAATTTATAAGTTGAAGTTCTTTTTAAACCAGATATTTCAGCAACTTTTGCAAGGGTTAAATCATCAATCTCACCGTCTTCAATAATATTGATTGCAGCATCAATAATTTTACTAATCCTCTCTTTACTTCTGTCTTGCTTTGCTGAGATATCCACTATTTTATTATGGACAAATGTCTATAAATGTAAATACAAAATAACTTAAAAAGTTCACATAATGTTCACAAAATAATGTTATTTCTGTTGCACTTCAAATTTAAAATTTGCGCATTATATTGGAGATCTTATGAAAAAATACATATTCCCATTGTTTCTATCACTATCTTTGTTTTCTCAAGAGTCAGAGAATAGGGTAGAAAATGAATCAGTTGAAGAGGTTGTAGTAATTGGTACAAAAGCTAGTATTATTTCTGCAATTGAAAAACAAAGAAAATCTAATCTCATTGTGTCAGTTGTTGACTCTGATGCTCTTGGTGATTTCCCAGATACTACTGCTGCAGAGGCAATTAGAAGACTTTCTGGTATTACAGTTGAAAATGACCAAGGTGAAGGAAGGTATGTAAGCATAAGAGGACTATCAGGTGATTTAAATTCTATATCAGTAAATGGTGCTTTAGTTCCAGCTCCTGAAGGCGGAAGAAAAGTAATGCTTGATGGCTTACCAACAGAACTTTTGGACTCTATCGAAGTGTATAAGACATTAACTGCAGATCAAGACGCAGACTCTATAGGTGGAAGAATAGAATTTAATACAAAAAGAGCTACGTCTTTAGATAAAACACTTTTTAAAGCAAAATTTGATACATCCTACAATGATCAATCGAAAAATTCTGATAATCCTAAAATTGCTTTAACTTACGGAGATATGATATCTGATTCAGTTGGCCACATTATTGGTTTAACTTATGCTAGCAAGCAAATTATCACTTATAACAATGAGACAGGTTTTCCAGGATGGACAAATGATGGAGCAGGTAAAAGATTAGACGATGATTGGGAAATGCGATATTACGATCTTACTAGAGAGAGAACAGGCCTAACTTACGATATTGATTATATGATTGATGATCAAACAGCAATATTTGCAAATTTTTTATACAACAATTATGAAGATAACGAACTTAGATACAAAGATGAGTATGGAAGTTTAAAACACGGTGAAGTTTTCTCTGATTATAGTGAAATAAATAGAATTAGAAGAGATGCAGAAGTTAGAAGAAGAATTGAAACTAGAGATATTAGAACTGCAGTGGTGGGTGCTGAGACTATGATCAATGGTTGGTTTACAGAAATACAGTTTAGCCATTCATATGCTGAAGAAGACGATACAAATAACATAGATGTTAAGTTTAGAAGTGAAAGATATGATACCGATGATTGCGGAGGCCCTTGTGGGTATTTCTATTATTCAGATCCAAAAAAAGTTGGACTTGAATTTAATTCATCTGTTGCTCCTATATGGGATACTTCAATGACAGTTGATGCATGGGAAGAAGACTGGTCATTAATTAAAGATACTGAAAAAGCTTTCAAAATTGATATGTCAAAAGAAGGCTTTTCATTTATGAATATGCCTACCACCGTTAAATATGGATTTAAATATAGTCAAAGAACAAAAGAAAGAGATAGAAATGCGATTGAGATAGAAGATGGTCCTGCAACTGATTTAATGCAATCTCAATTTAATCCATCTCAAATTACATGGCCTTTTGCAGGTCAATCCATGGGTCCTATGGCAAATGATTCACTCTTATGGCCTCTAAAAGGAACGTTTGGCGGTCCTGATTATTCAAATGTTGAGCAGGATTATAAATCTGATGAAGATATCATGGCAATATATTTGATGGGGACAATGGAGGCTGAAAATGCTGTTGTTATATTAGGTTTAAGAGTTGAAGATACTTCCTACTCAACATTAGGTTACAACGATGGTGATGTAAATGATCCAATTACAGCTTCAAAAGATTACACATTTGTTTCTCCAAGTATAAATGTAAAATATTTTCTTGATGATCAAACTATTATAAGAGGAGCAATTTGGAGGGCTTTATCCAGACCTGGATTTGGTCAAGCATCTACTGTTGCAGAAATTGAAAATGAAAATGATGGAACTTTTTCAGGTGAAATGGGAAATCCAGATTTAGATCCATATGAAGCCAATAATTTTGACCTTTCTTTGGAAAGATATGGTGACACCGGCTCATACTCAATTGGATATTTTAAGAAGGATATTGATAATGCAATATATCCGCTTGTAACTGCAGGAACAATTAATGGAATTGTTTTTAGTGAATTAGAAACATATGTTAATACAGGTCCATCTGATGTTTCTGGATTTGAAATGAATGTTTTTCAAGAATTAGAATTTTTACCTGAACCTTTTAACGGAATGTTTGTTTCACTTAACATTACAAAAACTGATGGAGAGAGCACTCTAGATGTGGATAATGGACAAGTTACATTCCCTTTTAGAAAACTATCAGATAAAAACTCAAACCTTTCAATTGGTTATGATCAAGGAAAGCTAGATATGAGATTATCAGCTGTATCAAGAACTCCGTATTTGGACTATTTAGCAGATGAAGATAGCCCTGGAGATGTTCAAGAAGAGTTGTCACTAGATAATATCAGGTATACAGATGACCATACCCAATACGATTTTAATTTAAAATATAAAATTAATGATAACTTTAGTGTTAAATTTGACATCAGCAATATTACTGATGAACCTGAATTTTATTACTGGGGATCACCTGATAGACTTTCTCAATATGATGTATATGGAACAACATATTCAATAGGTATTCGATATAATCTATAATCTTTATAAAGTTTAATAAGGCAAGACTTTAACTTGCCTTATTATTTAAAAAAAATGAAATATTTATTCACAATATTATTTTTATATTCATTATCTGCAATATCTGATCCCATAGATAAAATTATTCATATAGTTCCTGCAATAGATGAGACTCCACAAGTAATCTCAAAAGGTGATGCTGCAGATGATCCTGCTATTTGGCTAAATAAATTAAATCCAAATAGATCACTAGTATTTGGAACAGATAAGAGAAGCGGCATATATACATATAACTTAATGGGCGAAAAAATAGGCTACACAGAAATTGGAGATATCAATAATATTGATGTTAGAACAATGAATGTTACTGATGATGATAGTAAAGACATAGGTAGTTATTCATTTATTTTTGCATCAAATAGAACAACAAATACACTTGATATATGGACATACAAAGATACCAACATTGATAAAGCTGTAAAGGATGATAATTTTGAAATTTCAAAGGAGCCTTATATAAATGCTAAAGCAAACATGGTAGTTTATGGGGTTTGTGCAGGTATTGATTCGAGATTTGGATTAATTGCATTTTTAACAGAAGATGAGGGACCAAAGGTACAGATGTGGAATTATGGCCCTTTTGGAATGACTCTTTTAACAACATTTGATAATGGAAATGCAACTCAATCTGAGGGATGTGTTTACGACGATGAAAATAGAACTCTTTTTATATCTGAAGAACAAGATAGAGGTATTTTAAGAGCCTATAAAATAAATAACGAATTAGATTTTTCAAATCCTATTATTATTGATAATAGATCTGGAAATATAGATGGTGATCCTGAAGGAGTAACGGTTTATAAATCTTCTGAAAAAGATGGATATGTTATCGTTTCATCTCAAGGTGATAGTTCTTTTAATATTTATAATCGACAGGAGCCTTATAACTACCTAGGTAGTTTTAAAGTTGGTAGTAACAAGGACATTGATAATGTTAATGACACCGATGGTATTGACGTTATTAATTTCAATTTTGGTAATAAATATCCTATGGGTTTATTTGTCCTGCAGGATGGAACAAATGATGGTAAAAATAAGGTTAAGAGACAGAATTTTAAATATGTTTCTTTTGCTGATGTTCTAGAAAAATTAGATCTTTAGTTTCTTTATAAATTCTATAATATCTGTTGAGAGTGATTCAGGCTGCTCTAGGGCTGCAAAATGACCGCCATCATGAATATTCCATTGAACCACATCATATATTTGTTCTGCCCAGACTTTAGGAGGCGCAATTAAATCTCTTTTAAAGATTGCTCCTGCCATAGGCTGAGCAATTTTTTCAAATGAAAATCCTAAATCACCATTTTCTTTATAGAGTCTTGCAGAGGAGGTAATAGATTGAGTAAACCAATATAAAGAAACAATTGCTAAAACCTCTTCATTAGAAACGACAAGTTTATTATTTTCACCTTCAAACCAACCATAAAACTTTTCGACTATCCAAGCAGCAAGACCGACAGGTGAATCGTTTAGGCCATATCCTAATGTTTGTGGTTTGGTTTTTTGAATTTCATAATAGCCAAAACCTTGTTCTTTGTATTTATCATAATTTGCTAAAAGCTTTTGCTCATTTTCAGTTACATTTTTCATTGGATCATCTGTTGCTGGTGGCCATGCTATTACCATATTTAAATGTATTCCGATGCATTCATCTTCATAGAGTTCTGCCATCCATTTGCTAATAGTTGCACCCCAATCACCCCCTTGCACAATATATTTTTTATAACCTAAAGCCATAATTAGTTCATGTTGTAATTTTGCAATCTCTTTTGAATTCATTCCTACTTCACTCGGCTTATCAGAAAAGCCAAATCCTGGAAGAGAAGGACAAATAATATCTAATGGAATATTGGAGTTTTTTTGGATGATAGGAATAATTTTTATGAACTCTTGAATACTTCCTGGCCAACCATGGGTCATTACTAAAGGAATGGCATTATTTTTTTTCGATTTAGAATGTAGGAAATGAATTTTTAAACCTGATTCTGAAGTATATCTAAAGCTACCAATTTCATTTAATTTTTTTTCATGAACTCGCCAGTCAAACTCATTGCACCAATAATTAGAAAGTTCTTTAAGAAATGACATATCAGTTCCATGCGACCATTTATTGTTAATTTCATCAGGCCATCGCGTTAATGAAATCTTATGCTTTAATAAATCTATATCTTCTTCAGGGATATGAATGTTGTATTCTTCTATCATAGCTATTTATCTTGTTTAAACTAATTTATAACATTACTTGTTTACATTGAAGTAAAATATATTTTTTTATTTACTATGTTTAATAATATTGAATCATTCCTAAGTTCTAATAGTGAATTCGCTTGGATTGCTATATTTATTTTTGCCTTTATGGAATCTTTTATTCTTTCTGGGCTTTTAGTATCTAGTGCAATTTTATTTTCGGTATGTGTATTTATTTACAACATGGAAATATTACCATTACAAGCAATTGTCCCAATAGCAATTATTGGCGCTCATGCTGGCGACATGTCAGGATTTTTCTTTGGTAAAACTCTGGGCCATAAGCTTTTAGATACAAAATTTATTAAAAAAAGAGAAAAAATAATTGTAAGAGGGCAGAAGTTTTTAGATAAGTCAGGCCCATATACAGTTATTTTTGGAAGATTTATTCCAGCTATAAGGCCGATTGTTCCATTTTTACTTGGAATTTCAGATGTAAAAGCTGTAAGATTTTATATAGCTGATGTCATTGCTTGCTTATGCTGGGGCGTTGCTCTTGCATTCTTGGTGACAGGCATCGGATCAATATTAGGATAATAATTATGTTAAAAGTTTTCATTTTGGTCGTTAGTTCTATTGCTCTAATTTATTTATTTATTCAGTTATTACAAGCAGGTAGACAAGGTAGATTTTTACAAACCTTAAGAGACTTGCTTATTATTTTTCTTGCAATTTTAATGACTGCTACTATTTTTTATTTAGCATACTTAGCATTGATAAAACTTGTTTAAAATATATGCCAACCACTTTATTTGAAAAAATTATTAACAAAGAAATTCCTGCAGAAATTCTTTACGAAGATGACATTTCAATAGTTATAAAAGATATAAACCCTCAGGCACCAACTCATTTATTAATCATTCCAAAAAAAGTTATTCCTAAGCTATCAGATGCAAATCAAGAAGATCAAAAAATATTAGGACATTTGATGTTAGTTGCAGGAAAAATGTCTCAGCAATTAAAACTAGATGATACATTTAGATTGATCGTTAATAATGGAGCTAAAGCAGGACAAAGTGTTTTTCATTTACATTTACACCTCTTGTCAGGTAGAGCATTGAATTGGCCACCAGGCTAGTTAAAAAACAAATAAGCTCCAAGGCCAAGTGCAAAAATAATTACCCCTATACCGACGGCAAATAAAACACTATATTTTAACGTTGTATTATCATCCATTTATATTCCCCTTGTACTTATAATTATATTAAAAAATATTCCTTTTCAACATATTTAATGATTTAACCTGTAAACTTACATAAATTTATAGTATTTTTCCAAATAATAAAATGTCAAAACTAGAAAAAGCATGGATATCTTACGATCTTGGTAACTCAGCATTTGCTACAACAGTTTTAGCAGCATTTTTTCCATTATTTTTTCCAGAGTTTTGGGGAAAGGATTTAACAGGTGTCCAGTCAGCAGCATATTTATTATGGACAATTGCTATTTCTAACTTTCTTCTGTTTATAAGTGCGCCTGTTATTGGTGCATTGACAGACATTAACGGTTCTACAAAAAATATATTTATAACTTTCACAACGATCTCAATTATTTGTGTAGGATTATTGTTTTTCACTAAAGCAGAAATGTGGGTTTCTGCTTTAATCTTTTTTGGTGTAGCTAATTATTTCTTTTCAGCAGGCAATATTTTATATGACAAAATTTTGGTAAAAATTACAAGTCCTGACAGATATTCAAAAATTTCTGGGTTAGGTTATGCATGGGGCTATTTTGGTGGCGGATTGCTTTTTTTAATTAATTCATTAATGTTTATGTTCTGGGAAAGTTTATGGTTTGAGAGCTCTGAAGAAGCAATTTTGTTTGCTTTTTTAAGTGTCTCCCTGTGGTGGTTTATATTTCTTCTTCCCTTAGCTATTGCCTATAAAGACGATAAAGTTATTCATCATGAAATTCAATGCAATATAATTGCAGAGTCATTTAAGAAAACTTACTCAACAATAAAATCTATATCTGAAAATAAAAAAATATTTTTATTTTTATTAGCATTTTTTTTATATATTGATGGTGTTCATACCGTAATGAGTTCAGCTGTTCTATATGCAAAATTATTAGAATTAGAAGATAGTGCAATTATTATTGGTTTATTAATAGTCCAATTTGTTGCATTCCCGTTTACTCTTATTTGGGCATATGTAGCTGAAAAATATAATGATAAGTTGGTCATTAATCTTTCAATCTTGATATACATTGGAGTAATAATATTTTCACTTACATTATCGAGTGCGATTGAGTTTTATATTCTTGCTGCTCTAGTTGGTAGTGTGCAGGGTGGGATACAGGCAAGTTCAAGATCTTTTTTTGCTTCAATAATTCCTGCTGAAAGATCTGGTGAGTTCTTTGGTTTTTTTAATATGTTCGGTAAAGCTGGGGCTTTTATAGGTCCTACACTTGTTGGAGTGGCATTAACACCTGATAATATTCAATTAGGACTGTTACCAGTTATATTATTATTTGTTCTTGGTGGATTTGTCTTATTACAAGTAAAACATGAAACTATTTAGCAAGAAGTCTATTATCTTTTATAGTGTGCTAGGAGCAATTACTGCCCTTGTAATAGCTCCATTTATTAGAAGCTTTTTCGATTATTCTCTTACGGTCGAATTGCTTATTACAACAGCCATTGTCATTCCAATGTATGCGGTGATAACAAGGATTGCTAGAAAATATCTTTAGTTATTTTTTAGTGTCTCAAATAACAATTTTGGCTTGTCCGTTATTATTCCATCCACTTTTAAATCTATTAGGTATTTAAAAGTTTGAACATCATTTATTGTCCATACCATAATTTTTAATTGTTTTGATTTAAGAAAATCAACAAATCTTTGAGTTACTACTTTTATTCCATAATAACGTATAGGTATCTGTAAACAGTCTCCAGGTATAGGTTTTTTATATAATCCAAAGCTTGAGATAAATGTTTTAATGGACTCATTAGGACCCATAGATATACACAAATCTGGAAAGTTAGATCTAACTCTGCTTAGTCTTTTGCTGTTAAAGCTTGCAACACAGACTCTATCTTTAGAACCTGTGTTTTTAATTACTTCTAACGAAGGCATCACAACATCATCTGATTTGAAATCTATTTGAAAAGAGAGGTATGGAAAATCATTAAGTGCATCAGAAAGTTTTGGTATCTTATGATTTTTAAAGATTCTTAATTTATCTATTTCTTGGCTAGAATAAGAATCAAATCGCCTAGGATTATTTAAAATTCTCTTAAGATCATTATCATGAAATATATAAGGCACACCATCAGATGAAACTTGTACATCAGTTTCTATATAATTACATCCTATTGACTGTGAATACTCAAATGACTCCAAAGTATTTTCCAAAGATTCTTCAGCGCCACCACGATGCGCTAACACTTCAAGCCCATCATATTCTAGATACGTCTTCATTAATCGATATTGTACATAATTAATGTAAAATATATCTAAAACATGTACTGTTCAGAGTATTCAAATGAATAAATTCGATTCTATAAGGCCATATCATGATAATGAGGTTAATTCAGTTTTAATAAAATTAACTAACAATAGAAGATTTTTAAAGATGTTGCTTGAAACGGGTGAATATAAAAATATTAAATACTTACCTTTTTCTAGAAAAATTCTCAGCATCAAGCTAAGGTCTAAAATAAAAAATATTTATGACATCGATTCATATCAAAATTTATTTGAGGGTATTGTTAGTAATGTTATTGATAATTCTGTAAATCAGTTCACTGTATCTGGAATAAATAATTTAGAAAAGGATAAAGGATATTTATTTATTTCTAATCATAGAGATATAACTTTAGATTCAGCTTTCTTAAATTTACATCTTCATAAAAATGGCTACCAGACAAGTTTTAATGCCGTTGGTAATAATTTAATGAATGAGAAATGGGCTTCTGACTTAATGCGACTTAATAAAAGTTTTATTATTGATAGAAGTGATAAATCAAAAAGAGATATTTATAAGAGTTTAAATCTTGCTTCAGAATTTATATTTAATTCTATTGTTAAAAGAAAAAAATCTGTATGGATTGCACAAAAACAAGGAAGGTCAAAGGATGGTAATGATTACACAGATTCTTCAGTTATTAAAATGATTCATTTAAATGCGAGGAAGAAATCCTCCATCAAAGATTATTTAAATAATTTAAACATAATTCCAATATCAATCTCATATGAAAAGGACCCAAACGATATTCTCAAGGCGAGAGAATTGTATCTTACCGACTTGAACAAAAACTATGTTAAAGAGCCAAAAGAAGACTTAGTTAGTATTGAAAGAGGTATAAGGGGTGATAAAGGAAATGTTCATATTAGTATTGGGTCTTTAGTAAAATTTGAACATGAATGTTATGAAAAATGCTCTGATACAATCTCATCCTTAATAAGAAATTCATACATGTTACATCCTACTAATTATGCTGCTGCAATTCTGCAAGGAATGGACATTAGAGGTAATAATTATTCTGAAAATAGCTTGGATGAAGCAATTGATTTTTTAAAGAAAAAAATGGATACCATTCCTGAGGATATGCATCCTTACCTTTTAAACCAATACAGCAATCCTGTTAGTTATAGATAAAGGCAGCACAATTTGATTCATTCTGACTACTTTAGGGGGGTGGCTGGAATGATTATATGTACTGCCTTTAAATTATTAAGCGTTATAGGCTATACCCCTGTTCGTTATGTTCATGAACATCTAAGCCTTCCTCTTCAGCTTCGGCTGACACTCGTACAGATGAGAATAAACTCATAACTTTTAAAATTACATAGGTTGCTATAGTGGTCCATAATGCTATTACAATAATTCCTTTTAACTGAACTATTAGCTGGGCAAGTATTGTAGACTCTGAAATCCCTGCAGCACCAGAACCAAATAAACCGTCAGGTGATCCTATTAAAGCCAACATGAGAATTCCCAACATACCGCCAACTCCATGAACTGGGAATACATCTAAAGAGTCATCAATTTCAAAATATGATTTAACTATTTGGGTTGCATAAAAGCAAACAGACCCTGCTAATAAACCTATCAATAATGCTCCTGCTGGACCTACAGTTCCAGAGGCAGGTGTAATTGTAGCTAATCCAGCAACCATGCCTGTGGCTATTCCAATCATTGTAGCTTTACCTGACTTAATCCACTCTATAGTCATCCACGTTAAAGCTCCCACTGCTGCACTAATATGCGTAACTAACATTGCCATACCTGCTGAGCTATCTGAAGCTACTGCGCTGCCAGCATTAAAGCCAAACCAACCAACCCAAAGCATAGACGCTCCTATCATTACCATTGTTCTATTGTGAGGGGGAAGGGGTGAGTAATTAAAGCCTTTTCTTTTACCAAGAAAAATAGCAGCAACTAGTGCTCCTAATCCACAAGTTGTGTGGACAACCAACCCGCCTGCAAAGTCAATAACACCAGATTCACCATTTTCTCCAATTGTTGAAAGATATCCGCCTCCCCAAATCATATGACAAGCTGGAAGGTAAACTAAAGTAAACCAAGCAACAGAGAAAATACACATTGATGAGAACTTCATTCTTTCTGCAAAAGCCCCAACAACTAAAGCTGGCGTGATAATTGCAAATGTCATTTGGAATGTTATGAAAACTGATTCAGGCAAAGTGCCTTGTATAGAATCTCTATCAACTCCATTTAAAAATAAAGCACTAAGGTCTCCTATAAACAATCCGTCACCTTTGAAGGCTAGACTATAACCATATACCACCCAACAGACTGATATTAGACATGCTATTGTAAAACATTGCATCAATACAGATAAAACATTTTTTGATCGCACTAAACCACCATAAAAGAGTGCTAGACCAGGCAGAGTCATAAATAATACCAAAGCGGTTGAAGTTAAAATCCAAGAAGTATCACCCGAATTAAGCTCAGATGATGATAAGTTAAAACTTATAATTAATAAAAAGAAAGTAGATAAAAATTTTTTCACAAAATGCTCCGATGTGTTTTATATATTATATGCAATCTTTATGCCAATAAAATAGTAATTTTTTGCACAAAATGAGGGAAAAAAGAGAAGAGTTGCCTAGTATGCAACTCTTCTCTTAAATTTAATATTATGACTAATAGGGGGGAGCATTTTATATAGTCATTGTATTAAATTATTTAAATTCAGGGTAAGCTTCAACTCCTATTTCAGTGATATCAAGACCTAAATCTTGTTCCTCATCAGTTGCTCTTATAGGAATGAATTTATTTATAACAAATGTTGTTATAAGACTTGCGATAAATGTAAACCCAGCTATAGAAATTACGCCAATAAACTGCCAAACAAATTCCATTGATTTTGTAAGACCCGGTTCTTCACCAGCTGCAATGTCTACATCAGTTAAATCGCCAGAAGTAAATGGAACAACCATTACCCCTAAAATGCCTACAATTCCATGAGCAGATATTGCTCCAACAGGATCATCGAGTTTTAATTTTCTATCAAAATATAAAATTGATGCATATACCAATAATCCACCAACAGCACCAATTAATACTGCAGCACCAGCTGAAGGTGCGCTTGGACTAGCAGTTATTGCAACTAAGCCTGCTATCGCTCCGTTTATAGCCATAGTAACATCCATTTTCTTTGTCATAATTAAACTCATAAAAAGAGCGGCAACAACACCACCTGCAGCAGCCATATTAGTATTTAAGAACACTTGGCTTACAGCTGTAGCGCTACTCACTTCCGATACTTTTAATTCTGATCCACCATTAAAACCAAACCAACCTAACCATAAAATCCATGCACCCAAAGCAGCAAGTGGAATACTAGACCCTGGCATAGCGTTAGATGATCCATCATAATTATATTTTCCTTTCCTTGGGCCTAATACTAATACAACCGCTAGGGCAGCTGCTGCACCACATAGATGAACTGTGCCTGAGCCTGCGTAATCACTATAGCCATTAGAGCTTAAAAAACCTCCACCCCAATTCCAAAAACCTTGGATAGGGTATATAAATCCAGTAAGGACTATCGCGAAAAGGAAAAAAGGTATTAACTTCATTCTTCCTGCAACTGCTCCAGAAACTATTGACATAGCTGTAGCAACAAACACTACTTGGAAAAAGAAGTCTGCTTGATGAGAATAATATCCTTCAAAGTCATCAGGAAGGTTATTAATAAGCTCTTCATTTATAACATATGCTTCCAAAGTTTCAGGATTAGTAAGATCCCCGAGATTTGAGCCATACGTAATAGCATATTGCTCTGTACCTGTAGATAATCCTAGCGATGTACCAATTTGAGGTATGACACTAAAATAATTTGCATCACCTGGGTACATCAACATAAAACCACAAATTAAAAACATAATACAGGCTATTGAATATAAGCCTAAATTTTTAGTTACAATTTCTGCAACAGTTTTCTTTTGAACTAATCCTGCTTCCAGCATGGTAAAACCAGCTGCCATCCACATTACTAAAGCACCAGCCATAACTGCATAAAAGGTATCTAGTGCGAATTTTATTTCATATTCCATATTGTTCTCCTAGTTAAATTGCATCAGATCCGGTTTCACCGGTTCTTATTCTGATGATTTCATCAATTGTTGTAATAAAGATTTTTCCATCACCAATTTTTCCTGTATTAGCTGTTTTAGTAACTACGTCTATTACTGTTTGAAGATTTTCATCATCTACTAATATTTCAAGTTTTATTTTTGGTAATGTATCTACAGAATATTCAGCACCTCTGTACATTTCTGTATGTCCTTTTTGTCTTCCATATCCTTTAACTTCAGTTATGGTTAAACCTTCAATTCCAGACTCTACAAGAGCTTCTCTTACTTCCTGAAGTTTAAAAGGTTTGATAATTGCGGTAACTAATTTCATAGCTAATTAAAATTCAGCTGAAATAGAAAATACTAACGCATCCTCATCACCGCCATAACCATCATCAGAAAAGTCTGAATAAGCAATGCTACAGCCATAAGTCCCACAATCGAAACCATATGATAGAAGAAGGTTATCGCCATAATCGTCATATTGACCATATGAAATACCAAAATCTCCAATACCATAAGAAATTTCTGTATAGTCAGGAGCTCCGTCTTGTCCAAGGGCGAAAGTTAAACCTAGATCTCCCATACTTAACCCTAAAACTATTTCTTCAAAATCTAGTCCTGTTGTGTTTTTTGGATAGTCGAATGCTACGTAGCCTAAATCTACACCAAGTCCACCCATCTCAAAACCATAACCAAAGTAATAATCAAGCTCACTTCCAGCTCCATCATTAAAGTTAACATTTGAACCCCATATTCCTGCGTAAAAACCACCATCAGATGAATAATCAAAACCACCAGACATAGCTGGGCCATCAGATTGGGTCATTCCTCTCCATATGTAATCAGAAGCAAAAGCAACGTTTGCACTTACTGCTGAGTACGAAGGTAATGAAACTAGAGTTAATAATAGTAATAATTTCTTCATTTATTTCTCCTTAAAAAATAAAAATTTATTTACACAATAGATTATGCAATTCTTGTGCCAATAGAAATAAATATTATTTTTTTACATATAAAGCTATAATTTCAAGTCTATTTAAGAGGTAAGTTATGGAATTAAATGACAAAGTAGCCCTTGTTACAGGTGGGGCATCAGGATTAGGTCAAGCAACAGTAGAAGCTTTTATATCTAAAGGAGCTAAAGTAGTAATCTTGGATATAAACGAACAAAATGCAAATGAAATAATTAAAAAACTTGGTGAAGAAAATGTTTTATTTATTTCGACAAATATTATGGAAGAAGAGCCTGTTGTAAAAGCAGTTACTGAAATAAAAGATAAGTTCGGCAGTTTACACATAGCAGTAAATTGTGCAGGAACTGGTTATCCTGGAAGAATTCTAGGTAAAGAATCTCCTCATCCACTAGACGCGTTTAAATTTATAATTAATTTAAACCTTGTTGGCACATTCAATGTTATGAGAATTGCTGCTGAGTTAATGGACAAAAATAACCCTGATGAAAAAGGTGAGAAAGGAGTAATCATCAATACAGCCTCTATCGCTGGCTATGAAGGGCAAATTGGTCAATCAGCATATAGCGCTTCAAAGGCTGGTGTTATTGGTTTAACTTTAACTGCAGCTAGAGATCTTGCAAGGCATGCAGTAAGAGTTTGCACTATTGCTCCAGGTATTTTTGATACCCCTTTAATGCAACTTGCTCCAGATAAAGTTAGAGATCCTTTATTAGACTCAACCCAATTTCCTCACAGATTTGGTAAACCGCATGAATTTGCTGATTTAGCTGTTCATATTGTAGAAAATTCATATTTAAATGGAGAAACTATTAGATTAGATTCAGCTATGAGGATGAAACCTAGATAGTCTATTGAACTGCAACCCAATAAGTCATTGCAATCACAGCGACTATGATTAGAAATAAGATAACCTTAGCATCACTTTTGCTGTCTTTATCATTTTCATCTGTTTCATAAAATTCTTTATATTCATCTTTCATATTTATTCTCCATGTTGAATAACAATTCTTCCAATTTGATCACCTTTTAAAATTTTATTTATTTCTATTTCAATATTTTCAATATTAATAGTTTTAGTTTGCTTGTCTAAATCTAAAGACCACTCATT
>CACEHH010000015.1 GCA_902559345.1 uncultured SAR86 cluster bacterium
AGATGCCATTGTATTTATAGATGAATCTCATGTTTCAGTACCTCAAATAGGGGCTATGTATAAAGGTGACAGATCGAGGAAAGAAACTCTTGTTGAGTATGGTTTTAGGTTACCTTCCGCACTAGATAATAGACCATTAAAATTTGAAGAATGGGAGATGCTTGCACCACAAAGAATATATGTTTCTGCTACTCCAAGCAAATATGAAAAAGAACATCAAGATAACCTTGTTGAATTAATTATTAGACCCACGGGCCTAACAGATCCAGATGTAGAAATAAGACCTGCGCTTACCCAAATAGATGACGTAATCGGTGAATGTAATGAACGAGTAGCTATGAAAGAAAGGGTTTTGATTACAACACTAACCAAACGAATGGCAGAAGATTTAACAGATTATTTAAATGAAAATAATATATCAGCTAGATATATGCATTCAGATATCGATACTGTTGAAAGAGTCGAGATAATAAGGGATTTAAGGCTTGGAAAGTTTGATGTTTTGGTTGGTATCAATCTATTAAGAGAGGGCTTAGATATTCCTGAAGTTAGTTTAGTTGCAATATTAGATGCTGATAAAGAAGGTTTTTTAAGATCTGATACAACCTTAATACAAACAATTGGCAGAGCAGCAAGAAACTTAAGAGGTAAAGCAATTCTTTATGCAGATAAAATTACAGGATCAATGCAAAGGGCTATTGATGAAACTGACAGAAGAAGAGCTATACAGGAAGAATTTAATTCTAAAAATCATATCACTCCAAAATCTATTTCAACAAAAGTAAAAGATATCATGGAAGGCGCAAGAGTTATTAAGGGTAAAACTAAAAAGAAAAAAGAAGATATAGAAAATATTGTTCCATTTAAAATTCTCGATGACACTATTGATAATTTAACAATAACACTTCAAAAACTTGAAGATGAGATGTTCGCATTAGCAAAAAAAATGGAGTTTGAAAAAGCAGCCATTTGTAGAGATAAGATTAATTATCTTAAAAGAAAACTAATTGATCTTTAGGCGCTACACAGGCATGAGCACTTAAAAGCTTGTAGTATTCGCTTACTCTATCAACATAATCTATGGCTTGTTGACCTCTTGTATAAGCATCATTATCCATTAAATTTATTTCTGAGTTTTTTAAAGTTTTCAAACTTTCTTTAATTTCAACCCATGATACATTTTCGACATTTTCATTAATACTAAAGGCTATATTATTAATATTAGTTGGACCTAAATTATAGCTAGCAAGCGTAGTTGATAACTTATCAGCATCTGTTACACCCACTTTATTTTTTTCTAGCAACATTGCAAAATATCTTGCTCCACCTTTTATGTTTTGCTCAGGATTTAATCTCTTTTCAACACCAACTAATGCTGCAGTTTCTAAGGTAACCATCATCATACCTCTAACACCCATACTAGATTTCGCTTTTGGATCCCATTGAGATTCTTGAAAAGAAATAGCCGCAAGTAAATTTTTTTCTATATTAGTTTCTTCAGCAGCTTCTTGGAACATGCTGTCAAATTTCGGATATCGGTTTAATAACAAGTCCTTAAATTTATTTTTTTCAAAATTATTAAGAGATGATGACGAATATGTGTTTTCAATAATATCCTCACAACTAATTATCACCTTATTTTGTCCACATCCGACAAGCACAACTGTAGTTAGTGAGAGTAAAAAAAATCTAAAGATATTCCTCATTTTTAATTATTTAATATATAAAGACTTTATAATTGTTATATACAATATTTCAGACTTAAAGAAGTGTCAAAGACTAAAAGCTTTATATTTAAAGGTAAGCAAAGTTTTTCAAGCTCAAAACTTGAACAAATCAGACGCCAATTCAATAAATCAAATAACTTAAATGCTGAGATTCATTCTAATGAGATATATTTAATACTTGCAGATTCAGATGCGTTTAATTTAGACGGAATTTTGGATGTGTTATCTGCATCAACACAAGATGAAGAATTTTCTTTTTATGTTGGTCCAAGATTGGGAACTATTTCCCCTTGGTCATCAAAAACTGAGGACATAATAAGAAATGTGGGTCTCGATAATATTACAAGAGTTGAGAGGCTTTTTGGTTTCCAGATAAATAGAGAATTTGATAATCAAAATTTAGATGTTTCAATGTTTTTTGATCGAATGACCCAATCAATATACCCAACCAAGAAAGACTTTGAAAATATATTTATTTCAGATAAACCTCGGTCATTAAATTACATAGATCTTATTAAAAAAGGAAAAGAAGAATTAGAAATAGCTAACAGGTCTTTTGGATTTGCAATGAGTAGTGATGAAATAGATTATTTATATGATTTTTATTCAAATGAAAAAAGAAACCCAACAGATGCAGAATTGATGATGTTTGCTCAGGCAAACTCTGAACACTGTAGACATAAAATATTTAATGCTAAATGGAATCTAAATGGCTCTCAAAAAAACAACACTTTGTTTGATTTAATTAAAGAAACTAGCAAAGCTTCTCCTGATGGAATCATTTCGGCTTACAAAGATAATGCAGCGATTATTGAAGGAACAAAAGCCGAAAGACTTCATTTAAACGATTCAAATAAATATGAATTTGTTGAAGATAATTTAAATTCAACCATCAAGGTAGAAACACACAATCATCCTACTGCTATCTCTCCATACCCTGGAGCTTCTACAGGTTCTGGCGGTGAAATTAGAGATGAGGGCGCTACAGGAAGAGGAGCTAAACCAAAAGTTGGCTTGGTTGGTTATAACGTTTCTAATCTTAGGATTCCAAATTTATTAAGAAGTTGGGAAAAGAAAGAGCATAAACCTGAAAGGATTGCATCGCCTTTAGAGATCATGGTTAATGCCCCTATAGGAGCAGCAGCGTTTAATAATGAATTTGGAAGGCCTGCAACACTTGGCTACTTTAGATCTTTTGAAACAGTCTTTAATGACAATAATGCACGTGGTTATCATAAACCCATTATGTTGGCCGGCGGTATTGGAGAAATAAGAGATAAAAATAATTTTAAACTTCAAATAGATAACGACTATTTAGTTATTGTTCTTGGAGGTCCGGCCATGTTGATTGGCCTTGGAGGAGGGGCAGCTTCTTCTGTTTCTTCTGGAGAAAGTGATGAAGACTTAGATTTTGCATCAGTACAAAGAGATAATGCAGAAATGGAACGTCGATGCCAAGAGGTTATAAACAAGTGTTCAGCTCAAGAAAATAGCTACATAGAATTTATCCATGATGTTGGGGCTGGCGGTCTATCAAATGCAATTCCTGAACTGGCTGGAGACTCTAATTTGGGGGTTTATATAGAGTTATCAAAGATACCTAATTCTGATAAATCTATGTCTCCAATGGAAATCTGGTCAAATGAATCACAAGAAAGGTATGTTTTAGCAATCCATAAAGACAATAAGGAGGCTTTTGAAAGCATATGTAAAAGAGAAAGGTGTGAATACGCAATAGTAGGGGTAACCACTAAAGAAAAATCTGTGAAGCTTTATGATGAAGCTAATGATAATTACCCCGTAGACGTTCCTCTTTCAATGTTGTTTGGTGACTTGCCAATTACCGAAATGACAGTGATTAGCAATGACAAGGAACCATTAAAAGAATCTAATGCAGAGGATTTTGATCTTAAAAAAACAATTATAAAAATACTTCAACATCCTACAGTTGCATCAAAATCTTTTCTTATAACAATTGGAGATAGGACTGTTGGAGGTATGGTAGCTAGAGATCAATTTATTGGACCTTATCAAGTACCTGTTTCAGATTACTCATTAAGTCTACGATCATTTACTTCAAATTCAGGAGAGGTTTTAACAATTGGAGAAAAGCCGACATTAGCACTTACCAATCCAGCAGCTTCGATGCGCATGGCGCTAGCAGAATCTTTAACTAATATGGGTGGAGTTGTAATAAAAGGATTAAATAATGTTCAGGTATCAGCTAACTGGATGGCAGCTTCAGGCGAGAACCAAGAAGATTTATCATTAAGAGAAGGCGTAGAAGCATTATCAAAAATAAGCGTTGCTTTAAAAATATCGATTCCTGTTGGTAAGGATTCATTATCAATGAAAACCAAATGGTTAGAAGGAGAACAAGAGCTTCAAGTTACATCGCCTCTATCTGGAGTGGTCACTGCAATGGCGCCAGTTGATGATGTTCATATTGGCGTTACTCCAGAACTACATACAGATGAAGATACATCAATATTACTAATAAAATTAAATGATAAAAATAGATTAGCAGGCTCTATCTTTTCAGAAGTTACTGAATCTAAATACAACAGTACTCCTGATATTGATAATGTAGATATTTTCAAAACAATGTTTACTTCTGTTCAAGAATTGATTTCAAATCAGGAGATATTAGCAATACATGACATATCTGATGGAGGTCTAATAACATCATTGATAGAGATGTGCTTTACTAAGAGAATAGGCATGAAAGTAGATTTATCTAAAATAGAAAATATAAATGAACAATTATTTTCTGAGGAGTCAGGGTTTGTTGTTCAAGTAAAGAGTGAGAATGTTAATCAGATTAAAACTTCTTTAACTGATAAAGGTCTAATTGTTAAAGACATAGCTAATTTACAAGAAAATAACTTTTCTATTGTTAAAGACCAAATTGAGTTATTCAACGAGTCTATTATTAATCTCGAAAGGGTGTGGAGAGAAACATCCCATGCCATACAAAGCATTAGAGATAACAAAGATATTGCAGATTCAGAATTAAGATTACTAGATGATAAAAGCTTCTCGGGACTTATGGCTAATGCCTCATTCAATGAATCACAAATTAAAAATATAAATATAAAATCAACAAAACCAAGAGTCGCTATTTTGAGAGAACAAGGCGTAAATGGACAGAATGAAATGGCAGCAGCCTTTACTATTTCTGGCTTTGATGCTGTAGATGTGCATATGCAAGATTTGCTTGAAGAAAAAGTTTTACTTAAAGATTTTCAAGGCATGGCTGTTTGTGGAGGATTTTCATATGGAGATGTTTTAGGAGCTGGAGGTGGCTGGTCAAAAACAATTCTTTTTAATGATAATGTAAAAGATCAATTTGAAAGATTTTTTAATAATGAAAATACTTTTACTTTAGGTGTATGTAATGGATGTCAGATGTTATCTAATCTTAAGAAAATAATACCTGGAGCATCATGTTGGCCTGCATTTGAAAGAAACTTTTCTGATCAATTCGAAGCGAGATTAGTTCAGGTAAAAGTTAAAAAAAGTGATTCACTCTTATTAAGAGATATGGATGGATGGACGATGCCAGTTGCATCGGCTCATGGAGAAGGAAGAGCTAATTTTAATGGAAAAAATTTAGAAGAACTCAAGAACAACAATCAAATTGCATTAAGCTTTGTTGATTCCAATCAAAAAGATACTGAAATATACCCATTGAATCCTAATGGCTCAGTTGAGGGAGTTACTGGACTAACAGCTGCAAATGGGAGAATCACTATTATGATGCCTCATCCTGAAAGGGTATTTAGAAAACTTCAAATGAGCTGGCATCCAAAAGATTGGAAAGAATTTTCTCCATGGATGCAGATATTTGTTAATGCAAAAAAATTCAGTGAAGAAAACTAATTACCACAGTTTAATATCTTCTTCTCTAAAAATGAAATTATCTTTTTTTAAATCTTCGATATAGTATTTTAGCGTTTTTTCAACTGTTGGAAATGCTATTTCATCCCATAGAATATCTTTGATTGAAAATAGTTTTACTTCGGAGCTCTCTATAGTTGGACCAAAATTATCATCCAAAAGCTCTGCCAAATAAAACATATGAACTTGATTAATATGTGGGAGACTAAACATTGTGTATGGCATGGTTATCTTTGCTTTAGAGCCAGTCTCTTCAATTGTTTCTCTGAGAGCTCCGTCTTGAAGAGTTTCTGCATTTTCCATAAAACCAGCAGGCAATGTCCATAAACCCTTTCGAGGGTTTATGTTTCTTTTAGCCATGAGAATTTTTTTATTCCTTATACACAAAGCTCCAACAACCATATTAGGATTGGTGTAAAAAATTGTGCCACAATCAGAACAGCAATATCTTTTGAGATTATCGTCTTCGGGAATTTTAAATTCCAATCTTGAGCTTCCACAATTTGAACAATACTTCAATTTCTTTCCTTATTTTAAGAATATAGACACTTAAGAAGTTAAACTTATCTATATGTTAGACAGCATAAAGCAAAAACTAAAACAAATAAATCTAACCAAGGCTACTAACTATAAAAAAGCAGGTGTTTTGATTCTTCTTTTAAAAGAAAGTGAAGAAGAAGAAGAATATCAAGTTTTATTTACTAAGAGATCAGCAAAGTTAAAAACACATTCTGGTGAAGTTAGTTTTCCTGGCGGAAAGTGGGAAGAGATAGATACTGATCTTTATGCGACTGCTTTAAGAGAATCTAATGAGGAAATCAATTTAAAGATAGAAAATGTAACTAAACTTGGCTCTTTAAATTTTTTATTATCTAGACACAAGATTGAGGTTAATCCATTTGTTGGATACCTAGATAAATTTCAAGATTTTAAGGGAAATTTTGAGATTGATGAAATATTTACGGTCCCTATAAGCTTTCTAATGAACGATAAGAATATTATTTATAAAGAATTTAATAGAAAGGATTTAAAAGTATATATTCCAAGTTGGGTTTATAATGGGAATCGTATATGGGGATTAACGGCGATGATAGCAGCAGATTTTTTAAATATCTGTTTTGATGCCTCTATTAATACTGATTTAGATTTGATAAGAACTTACGATGAATATTGATTTAGGAAACAAGAAACTAAAGACAGATGGAGATAATTTTTGGATTGCTCCAAATGCAACCGTAATCGGAGATGTTCATCTAGCTAAAGATGCAAGCATTTGGTTTAACGCTGTTCTTAGAGGTGATAATGAACCTATATATGTAGGAGAAGGATCAAATGTGCAGGATGGTTCAATTATACATACTGATCCTGGGTTTTCTTGTTCAATAGGTAAAAATGTTACTGTTGGACATTTGGCAATGCTCCATGGCTGTTCAATTGGAGATGGAAGTTTAATTGGCATAGGTTCTGTTATTTTAAATGGAGCAAAAATTGGTAAAAATTGCATAATTGGCTCTAAGGCACTTATTACAGAGGGTATGGAAATTCCAGATGGCTCTATGGTTTTAGGTATCCCAGGAAAAATAAAGAAAACGCTAAATGAAGAAGAGCAGAGTCTTGTTCCTCTAGGAGCAGAACATTATATTGAGAATTATAAAAAATTTAAGAAATTGATGAGCTCAAATGAAAACTAGTGAAATAAGACAATCTTTCCTAGACTTTTTTAGCTCAAAAAAACATGAGGTAGTATCTTCAAGCTCTTTGGTGCCTGTGAATGATGAAACCCTTCTATTTACCAATGCTGGGATGGTTCAATTTAAAGATGTTTTTCTTGGAACTGAGAAAAAAAATTACACAAGGGCGACTACTTCTCAAAGATGTATTAGGGCTGGCGGCAAACACAATGATTTAGAGAATGTAGGTTACACCTTAAGGCATCACACATTCTTTGAAATGTTAGGCAACTTTAGCTTTGGAGACTATTTCAAAGAAGATGCAATTAAATTTGCCTGGGAATTTCTAACTGAAGTTCTTAAATTGGAAAAAGATAGATTGTGGATAACCGTCTATAAAGATGATGATGAGGCAGAAGAAATTTGGAAAAATGTAATTGGTATTGATCCTGTTAGGATTTCAAGATTGGGTGATGAAGATAATTTTTGGTCAATGGGCGACACAGGGCCGTGTGGACCATGTTCAGAAATATTTTATGATCATGGTGAAGGTATAGAGGGAACACCGCCTGGATCTGAGGGTGATGAAGGTGATAGATTTGTAGAAATATGGAACCTAGTTTTTATGCAATTTAATCGAGACGAAGCAGGAAATATGGAGCCACTTCCTAAGCCATCTGTAGATACAGGAATGGGTTTAGAAAGAATTGCTGCTGTAATGCAGGGCGTTAATTCAAACTATGAAACAGACGTCTTTAAAGATTTAATTCTTGCTTCTGAAAATTTACTAGGCAGTAAAAAAAATATATCTCATAAAGTTATCGCCGACCATATTCGATCTACGGTGGCTTTGATTGCTGATGGAATTTTGCCTGAAAATGAAGGAAGGGGCTATGTGTTAAGAAGGATTATGAGAAGAGGTATAAGGCATGGTTATAAAATTGGTGCTAAGAAACCATTTATGTTCAATTTAGTAAAAGATATGGTCAGACTCATGAAACCAGCATTCCCAGATTTAGAAGAAAAAGAAAAAGATATCACTAAATTAGTTGAAGCTGAAGAGGCTAAGTTTTTTGAAACTCTTGAAAAGGGAATAGAAATCCTTGATCAAGAAATCTCTAATATGAATGAAGGCACTATCTCTGGAGATATAGCTTTTAAGCTTCATGATACTTTCGGATTTCCTTTTGACTTGACTGCTGATATTGCAAGAGAAAGAAATTTATTGATAGATGAAGAAAGATTTAATGAATGCATGAATCAACAAAAAGAATCTTCAAAAGCATCTAGTAATTTCGTTTCTAAACTTCCTGCTGCCTCAGGGGTTCAAGAAACAGAGTTTCTTGGATATGAAAAATTAGAATCTGAATCTAAGATATTAGAGATTTGGAGAGATCAAGAAAGAGTAGATGAAGTTAATGATGAAGAAGAAATATTTTTAGCTTGTGATCATACTCCCTTTTATGCTGAAGCTGGTGGACAAATTGGCGACCAAGGAACATTTGCATCTAAGACAGCTGCTGGTAATATTTTAGATTGCAAAAAACAAGGAAAAGTATATCTTCATAAAGCAATAGTTAAAAAAGGAAATATCAAAAAAGGCGATGTAATAAAAATGACAGTAGAAAAAGAAAAAAGATCTGCAATCGCAATTCATCATTCAGCAACTCATCTTGTTCATGCTGCTCTTAGAGAGGTGTTGGGAGACCATGTCCAGCAAAAAGGTTCGCTTGTAGACGAAAATAAGCTTCGATTTGATTTTTCTCATTCAAAACCACTAACCAAAGATGAGATTTCTAAAATAGAAGCAATAGTAAATAAAGAAGCTTTAAATAATTTAGAGGTTGAAACAGAATTAATGAAAATAGATGATGCTCTTAAATCAGGAGCAATGGCTCTATTTGGGGAGAAATATGACGACGATGTTAGAGTTCTTAAGATGGGCGAGAATTCTTTTTCTGTAGAATTATGTGGTGGTACTCATGTTGATAGAACTGGTGATATTGGTTTTTTTATTATCACTAATCAATCAAATGTAGCTTCTGGAATAAGAAGAATCGAAGCACAGGCTGGATTTCAATCAATTAAATATATAAATAATATGAGAGATCTAAATTCTTCTCTTCAATCCGCATTAAATACTTCAACTGATGATATGTATGAAAAAATTCTTTCATTAATTGAAGAGAATAAAAACCTCAAAAAAAATCCTATTATTAAGAAATCCTCAATATCATTAGTTTTGTCAGAAGTTTATGATATTGACGATTGGAAATTAATTATCGAACAAGTTGATATTGAAAATACCAAAGATCTTAGAATCTTAGTTGATGAGCATAAAAGTTCTAATAAAAAGGCATGCATAATAGTATTAAATGCTGTTAAGAATAAAGTTGCTTTTGTATGCGGAGTTACTAGCAATTTATCAGATTTTATTTCTGCAAAAGATATTGTTTCACATTTATCAGATTTAATTGACGGAAAAGGAGGCGGTAGATCTGATTTTGCTCAAGGTGCGGGTGAAACAGAAAATATTACAGATTTCGTGACTTCCATTGTAAATACAGTAAAATCGCTCGCTAAATAAAAAAAATACTATGTCAGATATTATTGTTCAAAAATTTGGAGGAACATCGGTTGGATCGGTTGAAAGGATTGATGCTGTTGCAGAGATAATAAAAAATGCCTCTATATCCAACCAAGTTATTGTAGTCGTATCTGCAATGGGTGGTGAGACAAATAAGTTAATTGAATTGTCTAAGCACTTTGGTGAGAATCCTAATAAAAGAGAATTTGATGCTTTGGTATCAACTGGAGAGACTGTAAGTTCTGCTCTTCTTGCAATGGCACTTCATTCTAAAGGTATAAAAGCTAAATCTTATTCTGCTTCGCAAATTTCTATGAAAACTACTGATTCATATTCAAAAGCTAAAATCTTAGATGTAAATGCAGATAAAATTCTTGAAGTTGTAAAAGATAATACCATTCCAATTATAACTGGTTTCCAGGGGGTTACTGAGGGTGGAGATGTCACAACCTTAGGAAGGGGTGGATCTGATACCACAGCTGTTGCAATAGCAGCTCAAGTAGGAGCAATGAGATGTGACATATACACAGATGTTGATGGTATCTATACAACAGATCCTAAAATTGTTTCGAATGCAAAAAAATTAGATTCTATTACAATGGAAGAAATGCTTGAACTTGCTGGACAGGGAGCAAAAGTTATACAAACGAGAGCTGTTGAGTTTGCTAATAAATATAATGTTCCAGTAAGAGTTTTATCAAGTTTTAATGATGGAAAAGGAACGTTAATTTCTTTAAAGGATGAAAGTATGGAAAATGCATTAGTTTCAGGTATTGCTTTTCAAAAAGACCAAATTAAATTTACTTTACATGGAGTTGGAGATATTCCTGGAACTGCTTTTAAGATTTTGGGTCCAATTAGTGATGCTGAAATTGAAGTTGATGTAATTGTTCAAAATGTCAGTGTTGATGGAAAGACTGACTTCACCTTTACTGTTTCATCAGAAGATCAAGAAACAGTTATCAGGGTTCTAGAAAGTATAAAAAAAGAAGTAGATTACAGAGAATTAATTGTGGATTCAAATATTGCAAAAGTTTCTTTGGTAGGTGTGGGAATGAGATCACAGGCCGGTGTTGCAAGTAAAGCGTTTAAGGCGCTATCTGAAAACAATGTTAATATACAGATCATATGTACGTCTGAAATTAAAATAACAATGGTAATAGATGAACAATTGATTGATAAGGCAGTATCAGTTCTTCATAAAGAGTTTGAATTAGAAAAATAAATGTTTGACCTGATTTTAAAGAATTGCAAAATTGTAAATGAAAATACCATATTTGAATCTGATATTGCTATTAAGAATTCTAGAATTGAATTAATTTCTAAAGAAATTTCTTCAGATACCAAAGAAATAATCGATGTTGAAGGTCGTTATGTAATACCTGGATTAATAGATGATCAGGTTCATTTTAGAGAGCCAGGATTAACGCATAAGGGTGATATTGCATCAGAATCAAAATCAGGACTTGCAGGTGGTGTAACAAGCTATTTTGAGATGCCTAATGTAAATCCTACCACCACAACAAATGATAATTTAACTAAAAAATTTCAAATAGCTAGCACAAAGTCTCTATCAAATTACTCATTTCACCTTGGTGCAAGTAATACAAATATTGAGGAAATTAAAAAAGCAGATATTCATCAAGCTTCAGCGCTTAAAGTATTTATGGGGGCCTCAACTGGTGAAATGTTAGTAGATGACTTAGACGCACTTGATGATATTTTTAATTACTCTCCTTTAATAGTTGTAACTCATTGCGAAGATCAAAAAACAGTTAAGAAAAATGAACAAATATTTTTTGAAAAATATGGTGATGAAGTTTCAGCAGAACATCATCATTTAATTCGAGATGTTGAAAGTTGCTATTTATCAAGCTCATTGGCAGTAGATTTTGCCAAGAAGTATGATGCAGACTTGCATGTTTTCCATTTAACAACTCAAAAAGAAATGGATTTGTTTGCTGCTGGCGCAATTGATGGAAAAAAAATTACAGCAGAGGTCTGTGTCCATCATATGTATTTCAATCAGTCGTATTATTCCAAGTTAGGCAATCAAATAAAATGCAATCCATCTATTAAAGAAGAGTCAGATAGACAGGCTCTTATAAAATCTTTATTAGAAAATAAAATAGATATTATTGCCACTGATCATGCTCCACATACCTGGGATGAAAAGAGCATGCCATACCCACAAGCTCCTGCAGGATTACCTCTTGTTCAACATGGTCTTCAAATACTTATGGATTTTTATCATCAGGATATTCTTACCCTTGAAACGATTGTTGAAAAAACTAGCCATAACGTAGCAAAAAGATTCCAGGTTAAGGATAGAGGCTATATTAGAGAAGGATATTATGCTGATCTAGCTATTTTAGACTTAGATAAGCCTTATGAGGTCTCCAAAGATAATATTTTATATAAATGTGGTTGGTCGCCATTCGAAGGTCATAAATTCAATTCATCAATACATATGACAATTGTAAATGGAAACATCGCTTTTAAAGATGGATTAGTTAGCAACAATTTGCCTTTTGGAATGCAAATAGAATTCAATAGATAAATTAGTTATTTTTAAGCTGTCTTGGAGTTATAATCCTTTTTTTTAGACTAAATAGGAGAGTTGGCTGAGTGGTCGAAAGCGCCTCCCTGCTAAGGAGGTAACTGGGTAACTGGTTCGAGGGTTCGAATCCCTCACTCTCCGCCAGATTTATGTTTTAATGTATTATGAGCAACAAATCACTTAAAAGTTTTTTAAACGAATTTTCAATTGAAGTAACGCCAAGAGCAGTAGCAAAAATTGAAAATCTTTCTGATTTAATACCATCAGGAACCCTTATATATATTGCGCATATTGAAGGCACTCCTATAGACGAAATGGTTAAAACTGCTAGAAAAATAAATGACCAAGGCTATACGACTATGCCTCATTTTCCTGCTCGAATTATCAAAGATAAAAATACTTTAAAAGATTGGATTTTAAAATACCAAAATGAAGCTAATGTTTATAATGCACTTTTACTAGGAGGCGGGGTGAATAAACCTTATGGTGAATATGATTCATCAATACAATTAATTGAATCAGAATTATTTGATTTAGCAGGATTTAAAAAACTATATATTGCTGGACATCCAGAGGGTAATAAAGATATTGATCCAGATGGATCAACTAAAAACGTTGATGAGGCATTGTCTTGGAAAAATAAATTTAAGGATAGAACTGATGCTGATATGGCAATAACCACTCAATTTTGTTTTGATTCCAAAACAGTAATTAATTGGGCAAACGATATTAAAGACAAAGGTATAGATATCCCAGTTCATATAGGCATTGCAGGACCTGCAAAACTTCAGACCTTATTGAAATATTCTTTAGAATGTGGGGTGGGCGCTTCTATCAAGATACTTCAAAAAAGAGCTATGGATCTAAAAAAGTTATTACTCCCTTATAGACCAACATCAATTCTTACAGAGCTAGCTGAATATAAATTAGATAATCCAAATTTCAATATTGAAAAAGTTCATTTCTTTCCATTAGGCGGAGTAAAGCAAGTTACAAATTTTGTAAAAGAACTATAAATTTATTAAATATGTATGAAATATTTACATAAATATTTCATAACACTACTAAACTTCATGTAGTATATTCATTTTATAAACATAAACAGGGAGAAATTATGGATGTAATAGCAAGTGCAACTATGGAAGTTGCTTTGTGGGAAGTTTTCGCACAATCAAGAGGGGCTAATGCAACAGTATTCTTAGCTACCGTTATCGCAGTATGGGTTGCGGCTAGATTTTCTAGCGTGTCCATGGATAAAGGTGCCAATATGATGGCTAAAGTCCTTTGTACAGCTTTTGCTGTATCAGTGTTCTTATTCGGCTTAAATTTAGGCGGATGGGTTACAGGCACATATGAAGGTCATGCTGAAGCTTTAGCTGCCCTAGATGCAGCAAATGGTGATGAAGTTGCTATAGGAGCAGGATCACAAGCTTTTATTGACGGAATGAAAGAAGGTGGAAACATGATGGGAACGGTAGGAGCATGGTTATTTTATGTTTCTGGACTCTTAATCGCAGTATTACCACTTTGGATCAAAACTAGTGATTAATTAATAATCTATAAAAATAAACGCCTATCCCAAGTATAGGCGTTTTTTTTGCTCAAAATAATTCAGTTAACATACACCTCGCAGATCCACCTCCATATTTTTCTATAGTTGGAATATCGGAATGAATTATTTCTTTATAACTTGTAAGAAGTTTATTGATTTGTTCTTGATTTAATGCTTTGAAGGCTCTTGAGGACATAATTAGAAATAGCTCATCATCTTCATTTTTTGCTTCAATCGCATTTCCACAAAATTCTTCTATTTGTTCTGATGATAACTCTACAACTTCGTGATGTTTCCGAACCTTTTCTTTTACGTAGTTTATATGTTCCGATTTAATCACATCAAAACATATTCCAATAATATCAGTACCAACATACATTAAAACATCAGTATGATATATCGCAGATCCTGTATGGCTTTCTGTTTCAAATAAAACAAGTTCGTAATTATTATGTCTACACCATATTATCAACTGGACTGCATTGGTTCTTGGAGAAATTCCTGCATATACGATTCTGTTTACTCTATCAAATACCATACTGCTTGTTGATTCTAAAAAGATTTCCTTTTCTTCAAGATGGGACATATCATCAGTAAGATCATAGGTTTCCATTAGGTGTTCGATCATTGATAATTTTTTTTCTTTTCTTCTATTTGGGGCCATCATGCTAAATATTTGCATGGTTTTATCTTCAAATGTAATAAACCAATTTGGAAATATATGATCTGGACAATCTTTAGAGCCTTTAAGGCTAGTTACCTTAATTCCTTTTTCTTCGATTTTGTTTTTAAGTTTATGAAATTCTTCTAATGCTTTTTCAGCAATAATTTCTGGACTCTCATCGCTTGCTTTTTTTTGATAATGGTTTGTAAATGCAGTTTGCTCATTTACATAGAAAGATTCAGGTTCAATCATAAATAAATGTGAGGTTGATTGTTTCGACATACACTCCCTTGCTGATATTTACTATGCGGTTAAAATACACTTATGTCAGGAAGTTTACAAGACGAATATATAAAAAAAGAATCCCTTTTTGGTGCTCAAAATTATTCGCCCTTATCTGTAGTTCTTGAGCGTGGAGAGGGCGCCTATCTTTGGGATGTTGATGGGAATAAATATCTTGATATGGTTTCAGCATACTCTGCGGTAAGTCATGGACATTCTCATCCAGAGTTAGTTAATACCATAAAAGAGCAGGCAGAAAAGTTATCGATTACTTCAAGGGCATTTTACACCGAACCATTTGCAGATTTTCTAGAATCAATAACCAAGATTACTGGATATGAAAATGTTTTAACAATGAATACAGGTGCTGAGGCTGTTGAGACAGCTATAAAGGCTGCCCGTCGCTGGGGATATTTTACAAAAGGTATAAAGGAAAATAAGGCTGAAATAATTGTTGCTGATGGAAATTTTCATGGAAGAACTACGACTATTGTTGGATTCTCATCTGAAGATTCTTATAAAGATGGATTTGGGCCTTTTAGTGAAGGTTTTGTTACTGCCAAATTTTGTTGGTCTGGATGTAGCTTAGAAGAATCAATCAAGTCTTTTAAGAGTAAAATTAATAAGAATACATGCGCGATTTTAGTTGAACCCATTCAAGGTGAGGCTGGCATAAGAGTACCTGATAAAGGTTGGTTAAAGGAATTAAGAAAAATTTGTGATAGTGAAAATATTCTTCTTATTTTAGATGAGATTCAATCTGGATTAGGTAGGACTGGTAAATTATTTGCTTATGAACACGAAGACATCTTCCCAGATGGCTTAATTCTAGGAAAAGCATTAGGCGGGGCTATGATGCCTATTTCTGCCTTTTTAAGTTCAAAAGAAATTATGAGTCATTTTAATTCTGGCTCTCATGGCTCAACTTTTGGAGGCAATCCATTAGCTTCAAAAGTAGCAACCAAGGCTCTTGAACTTTTATATAAAGATTCTTTAATAGAAAATAGTAAAATTCTCGGTGATTATTTTATATCAGCCTTAAAATCAATTGATAATAAAATTATTAAAGAAGTAAGAGGTAAAGGTCTTTGGATTGGTATGGAGCTTAATAAATCTAAAATAAATGCAAAAGATCTATGTTTAATGTTGTTAAATGAAGGACTATTATGCAAGGAAACCCATAAAAGCGTTATAAGATTCGCTCCACCCTTGATGATTTCAAAAGATCAGCTTGATTGGGCTATTAACAAAATTATTAGAGTAATTAGCTCAATATAAATGAAAAGAAATTCGAATTTTACGAGTTTAGTTTGGAATGAAATTTATAAAATACCTTACGGCGAAACAAGATCATATAAAGAAATAGCTGAAGCAATTGGTAAACCTAAATCATATAGAGCCGTTGCCAATGCATGTGGAAAGAATCCGTTACCAATAATAAGACCGTGTCATAGAGTTATTTGTTCTGATGGAAGTGTAGGGGGTTATAGCTTATCGAGCGGCACTAAATTAAAAAAAATTCTACTGAAAATAGAGTCTTCTTAAAAATTTAATAAAAAAAGGAGGTAAAAAAACCTCCCTTTTATAAATAATTAAAAAATCTAAATTTTAGCTTTTGTTACGCTGCTAATGGATCTGCTCCATATTGATTTTCTACGTTTTCTCCTTTAGTAATATATATTTTTATTGCATACATAAAACCAAATAAGACTAAATAATTAGACTTACCACTAGCCATATCTGTTCTGTCTATGACAAAAGGTGCCAACGAAACAAAAAGCCACCAGCCCGATAGCCCAACATCATGAAATCTTCTTACAGTCATTGATAACAATGCAATTGCAAGCGCAAGAGACAATATTGCCCCAACAAAAGGAATAAAACTTACAATTATATTAAGAATTGTAATAACTAAATAAAACCACCAAAATTCTGATCTAGATGCTCTACCTTTAAAGTTAATTATATTTGTAAATCCGCTTGTTGTTGCTTCAATAATATTCATATATATCCTCCCAATAATTCGAATAAGGTTTTATTGTACACATAAATTTAAAGATTTAATGAAAATTAGTAATTTTTTTAGCCTTATTGAGGCTAATATTAATTCTCTAAAGCTTTAGAAATTTTCCAATTTAAAAATTCATAGTGGACTTTAATCTTTGAATCTCCATAAACCGATTTTGTGAATTTTTTTATATCAACTAAAGAAGAATAGATAGCTGCTCTAGAGATTTCATCATAATCATCGTCATCTAAGGCGCTTATTAGACTGTCTACATATTTTGATTGAAGATTCATTTTAAAAGTTGTTGGTATTTCACCCCGTACAAAAATTCCACTATAAAGATCACCAAGAACCTCGTCCGGTAGATAGGTATTACCATATTGTGAACTGTCTATTAATCTCATCATTACTGTAGGGTGAAGAATATGAGAAATAACTCTGCCTTGAATACCAAGGACTAAATCATGAAGTTGTGGGTCTTCATTTCCTCTTCTACCTGGGCTATAGGCTGCCCTTTTTTCGCTTTGAAGATGTCTAAGAATATTCTCATCAAATATAAAAGCATTATTTGATAAAAGCTTTTCTTTAATTAAATTCATGGCATCCTTTTGATCTTTATATGAAACAGCTTCAAAAGGAGTCATATCAATTTCTCCATCATTCACTATTCTGTTTGAGTAGACACCGCCGATAAGTCTAGACACCCCATCAAGAAATCTTCCTTTTTCACTAGTAAGGCTATAAAAAACAGATCTGAATTCTGTTGAGGTTTCTCCATCGACAAGAAAAATATCTGGTAGTTCAGCAATTTTCTTATCGATAATATCAATTCTATCAGAGGTATAGGTAATAGGATCGTTGGACATATCACCCCGTAAGTTTCTTGGATCAATATTTACTCCAGGTGAGGACATTGCATCACCGTCTGTACCAAAAATATATTCAGGCAGAGTAGATTTTGAAAGGATATTTTCTCTTTGCTCATCAGAAAGGTTTGGGGTATAGCCAAATTCAATTGCCCAAATATCGTAAAATCCTGGCCCAGAAGGGAAGTAATTGCCTTGGGTAACACCTTCAGGAGCTAAATTAATTGGATCATAATCCATTACTGAACCAATATGATTATTTCCTGTTATAGAAACATCATGAACTTCTTTTGCATCATATATCCAACTAGATTTAAAGTTATGTCTTAAACCAAGCGTATGCCCGACCTCATGCATAGTTAGAGAAATTATCCATTGTTCTAAAGGATCATTATCTTCTGAGTATCCCCATAATTTTCTATATGTATAACCTCTTTTAATAGCATTAAATTCTTGAACAATATCTGCAGCTATAATTTCACCAGTTCTTGGATTCGCAACGCTTGGCCCATATCCAGAATATCTTGGATCAGGAGTTGAAGCCCATCTTATAACGTTGTATCTTACATCGCCTGCATCCCAGTTAGCGTCATCAGGCTGTATCTTTGCAACAATCGCGTTTTTAAAACCTGCTTTCTCAAAAGCCTTATTCCACCCTTCAATACCTTTAACAACAAATGGACGTATTTCTTCTGGCGTAGAATTTTCTACCCAATATACTATTGGTTCAACTGGTTCAGATAACTCTGCTTCAGGATTTTTTTTAATAAGTCTCCACCTGTTCATCAAGTCCCTCGCATTATTTGAATCATATGTAGATAAATCAGTTACTTTTTCTGAAAAATAACCAATTCTCTGATCGGCGATACGAGGTTCAAAATTATCATCAGGCATTTCTACAAACAAATGAAGGCCATCCACAAATGTGTATCTTTTGTCAGTAACAGCATCTATAGCTCTACCACCTTTAGGTTTTGGGTTAAAAAATCCATACCTTACTTTAAAAGAAGTATTCTTTTTATAATTTCTTACTTCATCTATAAATGTTTTTTCCTTATCAGGCCTTCCAAGTATCAGGTTGTAATATTCCATATATTCTGGAGGAATATTAGGGGTAATGCTTACCAACATCTCGCTTAAAAACATTTTATCTATATTGATAAGAAATCTTGAGTCTTCTTTTACAACAACCGGGAATCTTCCCACAAAAGCTTCAATAATATTCGTTAATTTTGATTGCGATATTTTATTTGATTCATCGTATATAAATTTGGTATTTTTTTTGTATAAACCAATATCTTCTTTAAATTCTCTAAATTCAAGTATAAATGCCTCTCCCATGTCACCACCGCTCGGACCTGCATCTGAAGGACCATTAAGAATGTAAGTAAAGTAAATAAATTCTTTATTAAGCTGATCCGTATTTAAAACAAGATAGTATTTATCTTTTTCTGTTTCATGCAAAATATTCATAAATCCATCCATGGAAGTAAATTTCCCATCCTCAATAAACTCATCAACAGTTTTATATTCTTTCTTTTTACCAGGCATTCCCTTAGGTTTTTTTGATGTTGAATCATCAGCTTTCTCTTCAGATGAGTTCACTTTTTCATCATTTGCAGATATATCGATTGAAAATGCATTCAAACCAATAAAAATTATTGTGAATAAGAATATATTTAATAGTTTAGATTTATTTTTCATTTGTATAGTCCTTTAAAAACAGCATGTAATTCTATCCTAGAAACAAGCTTACTGATAGTATATGTATATGAAAAATTCATATGCGTTAATTACAGGAGCATCTTCAGGAATAGGTTTAGAAATAGCTAAAAAACTAGCTGAGAGAGGATATAATTTAATTTTGACAGCTCGAAGAATTGAGTTGCTTCAATCGATTGCTAAAGAAATTACTAATAAAAATAATGTTCATGTTGATCTTATTTCAAAAGATTTAAGCAAGTATGAAACCCCAAATGAAATTTTTCAATTTTGTGAATCTAAAAATTATCAAGTAGATTTATTAGTTAATAATGCTGGTTATGGAATTAAGACTCCCTTCCATGAAACCAGTATTGAGATAGAAGAGGACTTTATAAGGGTTTTGGGAACTTCAGTTATTATGCTAACGAAGCTTTTTATTCCTAAAATGCTTTCAAATGGTGGAGGTAAAATTATGATTATTTCTTCAGTTGCCTCATTTGCAGCTCCTTCTGCCATTCAGCCACTTTACGGTCCAATTAAAACTTTTATGAATCGGTTTAGTGATTCAATAAATATTAATTATAAGCATAAAGGAATAACATCAACCTCTGTTTGTCCTGGATTTACAACTACTGGTTTTCATTCTGCAAGTGGGGTTCAAGAAGAGATGGACAGAGTTCCTAATTTTATGGTTTTTTCAGCAGATCGAATTGCAAAAGAGGCTATTGACGCAACTCTAGCAGGTAAAAGCCTTTGCGTCCCAACAAAAACATATAAGTTTTTAGTATTTATGTTAAAAAATATCCCGCAATCAATTTTAAGGCTTATTGGTTCAGCTTTAGCTCCGGGAAGATACGACAGGAATTAATTTAAACCAAGGACAGTATCTGAAACAAAAGGGTTAGATGCTCTTTCGGCTCCAAATGTAGATACTGGGCCGTGGCCAGGTATAAAATCAATATCTTTTCCAAGTGGCCATAATTTATTTTTGACTGAATTTACAAGCTCATTAAAATTTCCACCAGGTAGATCCGTTCTGCCAATAGATCCATTAAATAAGACATCTCCAACTATGGCCAACTTATTTTCTTTATTAAAAAATATAATATGTCCAGGTGTGTGTCCTGGGCAAAAATAAACCTCCAAAGTTTCATTACCTATTTGAATGATATCACCTTCATCAAGCCATTTATCGGGTTTGCAGTTTTTTGAAGGGAGCCCAAACATTTCACCTTGTCTCTGGAGCTCATCTAGCAAGAATTTATCTGCTTTGTGCGGACCATAGATTTCTATATTAAGTATTTCAGATAACTCAGTCGCACCTCCAGCATGATCGATATGTCCATGTGTAAGAAGGACTCTGTCTGGTATTAGATTATTATCTTTAGAAATATTGAGTAAAAGCTCAACATCACCACCTGGGTCAACAATCACGGATTTTTTAGTTTCAGAACAGAAAATTATTGATGCATTTTGTTGAAAAGGAGTGACCGGCTGGATTAACGTTTTTAACATAATTGATTTTAATTTTTTTATGTATGCATAGTATATATAAAGAATAGCAATCATGTGCTTTTAACAAATCCCGATGCTATAAGATATATTTTAGGTTTAATTTTTAAAAAAATGCTATAGAATAAGCTTTTTTAACATTACTGGAATATAAGAATGAACAAAAAAGTATCTAAGGATGAAGCTTTAAAGGCTGTAAAAACTATTACTAAAGAAATTTCTGAGAGTTCTCTTGAGCAAGAAGCACTTGAAGCAGTTAGAACGCTTATACTTTGGGCTGGTGATGACCCAGAAAGGGAAGGTCTTATAGATACACCAAAAAGAGTTGTTAAAGCTTATAAAGAATTTTTCTGTGGATATGACGAAAATCCTGAAGAAATTTTAAGCAGAACCTTCGAAGAAGTCGAGGGTTATGATGATGCAGTGATAGTAAGAAATATAAGAGTTGAATCACATTGTGAACATCATATGGTTCCAATTGTAGGAGTTGCACATATTGGTTACATTCCAAAAAAAAGAGTTGTTGGGATTAGTAAATTAGCTAGATTGGTTGATTTGTTTGGGAAAAGACTTCAAACACAGGAGACAATGACTGCACAAATTGCAGATACAATTGATAAAGTCCTTCAACCTAAAGGGGTAGCCGTTGTAATTGATGCTAATCATCAGTGTATGAGTACCAGAGGAGTCCATAAAACAGAATCAAGCACTATTACATCGAGAATGCTGGGAACTTTTAGATCAGACAATAAAGCTAGAGAAGAATTTATTAGTCTTATTCAGTCTCCTAAAAAATATTAAATGAGTAGATCTCTGGAATATTCCAGTATCAAACCAAAATCACAAATTATTCTTGCGTCTGGCTCTGAAAGTAGAAAGTTAATGCTTGAAGAGGCTGGTATAGAGTTCAACGTCATTGTCTCAGACACTGACGAAGATTCCTTAAAAAATAAAATATCAAATTTACCACATAGTGAGCAAGTGCTTCATTTAGCAAAAGCAAAAGCACAGAGCGTCAGCTTGCAAAATAAAGAAGCGGTTGTTATTGGAGGAGATCAAATGTGCGTGCTGAAAAACACTATTTTTAATAAGCCAGGAAATAAAGATAAAGCAATTGAAAATTTAAAATTATTATCTGGTGAAAAACATTTTCAAAATAGCGGAATATGCATATTTAGAAATAATAAGTGTTTGTGGGAATACAGTGAAACAGTTGAATTACAAATGCACAATCTATCAGATGAAGAAATTAAAAATTATGTTGAAATGGAAAACCCCATTAATGCTGCTGGGGCCTATAAATTTGAATCATTAGGATGTAATTTATTTTCTTCTGTAAATGGCTCTTCATATACTGTTAGAGGTATGCCGCTTATTCCTTTATTAAATGCATTGAGAGAATTACAAATAATTAGTTTAAAATAATTTAATGAGTAGTTTAAAGATATTTAATACTTTAAATAGTAAAAAAGAAGTATTTAATCCTATTGATAAAAATCATATCAAAATATATGCATGTGGACCTACTGTATATAATTTTGCTCATATTGGTAATGCTAGGATGGCTGTTGTTTTTGATACTTTTGTAAGGACTTTAAGAATTATTTATCCAAAAGTTACATATGTTTCAAATATTACAGACATAGATGACAAAATTATAGAGGCAGCAAAAGAGCAAAATACTGAAATATCTGAAATAACTCAAAAATATACTCAGATTTACAATGAAGATATGTCTATGCTGAATGTCTTAGAGCCTGATATACAACCTAAAGCAACAGAATATATTCAAGAAATGATTGAATTAATTAAAGATTTAATCAATAAAGAATTTGCTTATGAAAAAAATGGACATGTTCTATTCCATGTTCCTGCTTATTCTATGTATGGAAAATTATCTAAAAGAAATAGAGAAGAGCAGATTGCAGGAAGTAGGGTTGAAATAGCGCCATTCAAAAAAGACCCATCTGATTTTGTATTATGGAAGCCTAGTGATGATACACAACCAGGTTGGGATTCTCCATGGGGCTTTGGAAGGCCAGGATGGCATACAGAATGTTCTGCAATGTCAGAAAAAACCTTAGGACTACCATTTGATATACATGGAGGTGGTAGAGATCTTATTTTTCCACATCATGAGAATGAAATTGCTCAAAGTTGTTGTTCAACAGCAAATATAGATGAACCAGATTCTTATGCAAAATACTGGATGCACAATGGCTTTGTAACTATTGAGGGTGAAAAAATGTCAAAATCTCTTGGCAATATTATTCTTGTTAGAGATTTAATCGAAGACCATCATGGCGAGGTAATTAGATTAGCTCTTTTATCATCTCATTATAGACAAGGCCTTGATTGGAATGAAAAAATAATTCATCAGGCCAAAAAATTACTTAATAAGATGTATGCGATACTTGATGATTTAAAAAATATTGATATTACCTTAAATGAGAATCTAAATAATAATGAGGCTATCTCAATACTATTAGATGATTTTAATACTCCAGGTTTAATTACCGAACTTAATAAAATTTCTAAAGAATTTAATTCAGAAACTTCGGACAAGAATTTAATTAAGTCAAAGCTTTTATTAATTG
>CACEHH010000016.1 GCA_902559345.1 uncultured SAR86 cluster bacterium
GGAATTGTAAGAAGAATTTCGGCAATGTCACCGACTTGGGGAGGTAATTTCCCATCTATGGAATTACAAAATATAAACACAGCATTTTTAACTCATATCCATTCTGATCATAGCGGTGCTTTAGCAGATTTAATTCTCACGCCATGGATTATGGGTAGAGATGAACCTCTTAATCTTTATGGACCTCAAGGATTAAGGCGAATGTCTGAAAATATCACACAAGCATATATAGATGATATTAATTATAGACTTTATGGATCACAGCCTGCTAATGAGCTTGGTTATAGAACAATTGTTAGCGAGATATCAGATGATGGAAGTATTTATAAGGATAATAATATTGAAGTGATTGCCTTTAAAAATGCACACGGTGATTTTAAAAATTCATTTGGCTTTTTATTTATTACAGATGATAAAAGAATCTTATTTTCAGGAGATACTGCTGTTAGTAATAATTTAATGCATTATGGGAAAGACTTAGATATTCTTGTTCATGAAGTTTTTTCTAGCGAAACATTTGTAAATAAAACTAAAGATTGGCAGATATATCATCAAGCTCATCACACATCATCAATAGATCTTGGAATTATTGCTGACAAGCTTCAACCAAAAAAACTAGTTTTATCTCATATATTATTTTGGGGTGCAACAGAAGAATCATTATTGAAAGATGTTCAAAAAAATTTCAATGGCGAAACCATAATCGCAAAAGATTTAATGGTTATTAAATAATAAAAAGTGTGGCAAAATTAAATTATTAATTAATAGGAGATAATAATGAAATTATTTAAAGTGGCAACTTCAAGTTTGATTTTAATTTTTTCTTTAAACATATATTCTCAAAGTACAGAATCAACAACTTTCCCTGCTGAAATTTGGTACTGTGAGATCAACGAAGGTTTTACAATGGAGGACGTAAGAGATGTATCGATGGGAGTTAAAAAATTCTCAGAAGAAAACGGAATGAAAGGAACTCAATATTTAACGACAACTTTTATGGGTTCTATGAATCAAAAAGGATTTGAATTAATGACAGCATGGCCAAGTTTTGAAGTTATGGGAAAAGGCTTTGATGATTTCTTTACTGCTGGAGCTGGAAATGAAGTTTTTGCAAGATGGGGTGAGGTAACTTCATGTGATAAAAGAGAGCTAGTTATTATTGAGAGAACTTGGTCTATAAATTAATAAATTAAATGGCGCGCCCGGAGAGATTCGAACTCCCGACCTCTTGGTTCGTAGCCAAGCACTCTAATCCAACTGAGCTACGGGCGCGATTATTAAATTTTCCGAGCTTTTTCAGGCAACATGACTGGTATTCCATCATTGATTGGATAAGCTAAACCCGATTCTTTACAAAATAATTCATTTGTTTCCTCGTTATAAGAAAGAGGTTTTTTTGATACAGGACATACTAATATGTCTAGTAATTTTTTATCTACAGTTGTCATAGCAAGAAAGTATACATGATGATACTAGGAAGAACCTATTTCTTCCTTTGAGGGTGGAATCTACTATAGTAATATTTGCCTGACGAACTTTCACATTGAAAATGATGACGATGTGAAAAACCATAATAACCATCACAGTTTTCACCAACAATCTTTAACACTCTTTCTTCAAACTCTGCTTCAGTAGTAGTATCTGCTTGTACTTCTGGGATGTATAACTTTGCTGTAATCATAACCAAACAAACTGCAATAACACTTAATAAAAATTTCATAATAAATTCTCCCTCTTTAATTATCTTTATCATATCAAACCTAAAGTTTCTGATCTAAATAAGCACTAGAAACCAAGCCTACTAACATCTGCTCTCTCCAGTTCAATCGTTGGTAGGCTTACCTTTGTTTGGTTTGTCGTTTTAGTTATTTCATTTGTTTTTTATATTCTCTACATAGCATAGGTCTGGTCTTAGCATTTACATTTGATGAAGCTAACCTGCCTTGATACACACTTACATTCATCTGAACAAGCGATTCGGCACTTCTAAGAAAGACATGATTTTTAATGCAATAGACTAAAATTCCCTCCTTTGTTTCTATTAGTTCTATATTAGCTGATACATTTCCCATAAAAATAAAAAACACACTTAATAAAAAAATCTTTTTCATAATTAATCTCCTTTGATAAAACTATACCAAAGTTTAGGACATGATGAAGTTAACAAGTAATCTAGCATCTTCCTAGCAACCCTCGTTGATGGTTTGGTAAGATAGGGATATGAAGAATTTGATAGATAAGTTATTAAATATAGTTCAAACTTTTTTATGGGCTGGAATATTTTTTGGTCTTGTATGGTTAATTAGTTACCTGTTCGAAATTACAATAATCGGTGGTACTAAAATTGGGGAAATTTTTTGGTGGATAGTTGGTTCTTGGATACTTGGCTTAATGGTGGGAGGAATATTTATTCTTATTGGCGAACTCTACAACGCATTTAATAAAAAATATGAAGAAATGGGTTGGAATAGCGAAGTCCCCCTTTCCAATAAACAAGCAGTTCTTGTTAATGTTTTGATTGTTTTATTAGGTGCATTGACCGCTTATTTTTTAGTAAATTTTTTTTAGGTTCTTCCTAGCAACCCAATGTGGGTTTATTCGCACTGCTTTCATTTCTTAGCGTTAGTCTGAATTTGTTTAGGTAATTTAAAATTTGTTCATGTATGTTATCTTAGTATTTTTAAGTAATCACATATTATGAATTCACTAGAATTAGTTGCTCTAAAAGATTTTCCATTAATTGAACCTAATGATAATTTAGCTGAAATAATATTCAAATGTATAAAAAATAATAATATTCTTGTTGAAGACTATGATGTAATTGTTATCGCTCAAAAAGTTATATCAAAATCTGAAAATAGATATGTAGATCTTGATACAGTGAAAGTTTCTAAAGAAGCTCAAGACTTAGCTTTAAAATTAAATAAAGACAAAGAATTGGTTCAATTAATCATGAATGAATCTAAAAAGATTTTATCAACTGAAAAGAATGTAATTATTGTTGAGCATTTATTAGGATTTATTAATATTAATGCTGGAATAGATCAATCCAATATTCCACAAGATAAAAACTTAGCATTACTACTTCCAGAAGATCCATCTAAAAGCGCAAAAGAGCTTCAAATAAAATTATCAGAAATGTTAGATAAGAATATTTCAATAATCGTATCTGACTCTATGACAAGGCCTTACAGATCTGGAGTAATTAATTTTGCATTAGCTAGTCATAATATTCAAAGTCTTTTAGATTTAAAAGGTGAAAAAGATCTTTATGGCAACAAACTTAAGGGCACTGAGGTTGCTGTTGCAGATGAATTAGCATCAGCTGCCGGTCTTTTAATGGGACAAAGTGATGAAAAAAAACCCGTAATATTAATAAAAGGTTTTAATAAGAGTACATATCAAATTAATAACTCATTTGATCTAATAGTTAATGAAAACGACGACCTATACAGATAACTATCAAAGCATATAATTAGCATATGAAATTAAGTGTAAATCTAAACAAAGTAGCGCTTCTGAGGAATGCTCGAGGTGAAAACTACCCAGATTTAAAATACTTTGCCAATAAGGCAGTTGATTTAGGTGTTGATGGTTTAACACTTCACCCAAGACCAGATCATCGTCATGCAACTAGCAATGATGTTATTGAGCTTGCAAAGATGTCTAAAGATAGAGGTGTAGAATTTAATATAGAGGGAAATCCATTTTCAAAACCAAATAATGAATTTGTAGGTTTTTGTGAATTAGTAAAAATTATTAATCCAGATCAAATAACCCTTGTTCCAGATACTATTGATCAAATCACATCAGACCATGGTTGGATTAATGGGTCTCATGATGAGGATTTGAAAAAAACTATAGAATTATTAAAACATAGTTCTAATAATTCAAAAATAAGTTTATTTATTGATGATTTAGAAGGAGTTGAATATGCTGCAGAAATGGATGCAGACTTAATAGAAATCCATACTGGAAATTTTTCAAAAGGGATAGATAATGGTGATATGTCAGTTATTAGCGAAGTAAAAAAAATAATTGATTGCGCTTTACAAAATAATTTATTAATTAATGCTGGCCATGATTTAAATTTAAATAATTTACATTATTTAGTTGAAATAGGTAATATTAATGAAGTATCCATTGGTCATGCGATTATAATAGACTCACTACATTATGGTTTTGAAAAAACGATATCAAAATATTTAGAAATTATTAGGAAATAAAATGAATATAGAAGAAAAATTAAAAGAACAGATAAAAGAAAATAATATTTTAATTTATATGAAGGGAACTCCCTATGAACCACAATGTGGTTTTTCAGCTAAAACTGTTCAAATTTTAATTGAATGTGAATCTGAATTTAGCTATGTTGATGTTATTGAAAATAATGATGTTAGAGTTGCATTACCAAAAGTATCAGATTGGCCAACATTCCCTCAAGTTTTTGTTAATGGAGAATTAGTTGGTGGAGCAGATATTATTGCTCAAATGCATGAAGCAGGAGAGCTTAAGAAACTTATTAGTTCAGTAAATTCTTAATTATCAAATCTATTTACTATTGAACAAAATACTTTTGCAGTTATATCACTGTCATAGGCAGCAGAATGTGCTTCATCATTGTCATAAACAATATCTAATTCATCACATATCCTCGCAAGAACTGTTTGTCCAGTAGCCAATACCCCCAATGAGACAGTATCAATAACAGAGAATTTATGGAAGGGAGTTTTTTTTATCTTGTTTCTTTCATAGGCAGCTTTTAAAAATGAACTATCAAAATGAGCATTATGACCAACAAGAATTGCTCTTGAACATTCATATTTATTTTTAGTTTTATTTATTATTTTAAATAAATCTTTAAGAGCATGATCTTCACTTACTGAATTCCTTAATGGATGATCAAGTTTTATTTTGGTAAATTCTAACGATTCTTTTTCAATGATGGACCCTTCAAATGGAGTTATATGATGTCTATATGTATCACCAACTTCAAGTTTATTATTTTTTTCTTCTATTATAGTTATAGCAATTTCTAAAATTGCATTAGTTTCAGGATCAAAACCACCAGTTTCAATATCAACAACTACAGGGAGGTATTTTCTAAATCTATTTTTTAACACCAAGTTTTTCTTGTAATTTAGAATTTGAAGTTGTGTATCCAAAAGGAACACGTTCGCCAGGGTTTATTCTTTTATATGCTTCTTGAACTGCTAGAGTGGTTTCATGAAATCCTGATAAAATTAAATCCATTTTCCCGGGATAATCATTTATATCGCCTACAGCAAATATTCCTTTTTTATTTGTTTCAAAGTTTTGTGTATTTACTACTATTTTTTTACTATTAAGTTCTAATTCCCATTCTAATAGAGGTCCTAATTTTTTATTTAATCCAAATAGAAATATTAATTCATCAGCTTCATATTCTTCAATATCATTTGATTCAAAGTTCTTAAGTTTAACTTTTTCAATTTTTTCTTTTCCTTCAATTGAATCAATCAAATAGGGTGTTAATAATTTAACATCCCCATTTCTTACAAGCTCTCTCATTAATTCTTCTGTATGTTGAGATCCTCTAAATGCATCTCTCCTATGAACTAAAGAAACAGATTTTGCTATTTTTGATAACTCAACGGTCCAATCAAGAGCTGAGTCACCACCGCCAAAAATGTATATATTTTTATCTTTATATTGTTCAACTGACCTAACTGCATATGAAACACCCTTATTTATATATTTATCAGGATTGTCGATATTAGGTGGTTTTCTAGGTTCAAAAGAACCACCTCCTGCTGCTATAAATATATTCTTAGATTTAAATGTATTATTCTCTGTTGTGATTACTTCCCAATAAACCTCTCCATCAACCTCTATTTCATTTAATGAATCAACTCTCTGATTTAGATATAGATCATATTCAAATGGTTTTATTTGTTTTAGTAATGCATCAACATGCTCTTGAGCAGTTTGAAAAGGAACACCTGGGATGTCATATATAGGCTTTTCAGGATATAGTTCTGCACATTGTCCACCAGGTTTATCTAGGTTATCTATCAAAGTACAATTTAATCCTAAAAGACCAGCTTCAAAAACAGTAAAGAGGCCAACAGGACCTGCTCCAATTATTATAATATCCCTTATTTCCATTATTTAACCTTCATGCCTGCTTTTGCGCCTTCATCAGGTGATATTAAAAAAATACCATCATCATTGCTAGATGCAAGAACCATTCCTTCAGATATACCAAATTTCATCTCACGCGGAGCAAGATTATTAACTAATATGACCATCCTATCATTTAATTCTTTTGGCTTATATGAACTCTTTATACCAGCAAATACATTTCGTGTGCCCAAATCACCAACATCCAATGTTAATCGCAATAGTTTATCAGCGCCATCAACATCTTCTGCCTTAAGAATTTTAGCAACTCTTAAATCTATTGATGAGAATTGTTTTATATCAATAATATTTTCATTTTCCATATCTTTTTCCTCAGGAATTATTAATGGTTCAAGCCTATTTAGTAATGGCTCATAGTTATCTATTTGCCCTGATAATAATTTATCTAGATCATCAAAAGAACAATTTTTTAAGTTTAGAAATTTATATGCATTTTTAGCAATTTTAGGAATTATTGGATTTAAATAAATAGTAATAATTTTAAAAGCATTTATAGCTGTAGAACATATATCAACAGCTTCATCTAAATCTTTTTTCCATGGAGCTTCCTCATTTATATATTTATTAACATTGTCAGCTAAATCCATAATCAATCTTACTAATTTTGAATATTTTCTTTCTTCATATAGATTAATGATGTTTCCTTTTTCCTTAATTAATGATTCGATTAATTCACTATTAACATTAGTAGATATAATATTATTATTTTTTTTGAGGAATGATGCAGATCTAGATGCAATATTTAAGTATTTTCCTACTAAGTCAGAATTAATACGTTGTACATAATCATCAAAGTTTAAATCAATATCTTCAACTTTATCATTAAGTTTAGCTGCAAAATAATACCTTAAGGTTTCAGGATCACATATTTCAGAGAATTCTTTTGCCATAATCCCAGTTCCTTTGGATTTCGACATTTTTTCACCATTTATTGTTAAAAAACCATGTACAAATATGCCATCAGGTAGTTTTAAGTTAGCAGAACTTAACAAAGCAGGCCAAAATAGACCATGAAAATAAGAAATATCTTTACCTATAAAATGATATATTTCATATTCAGACTCAGAAGACCAAACTGATTCAGTGTTTAGGTTATTATCTTTAAACCAATTATCCATTGAGGCTATATATCCAATAGGCGCATCAACCCATACATAAAAATATTTATTATCTTCGCCTGGTATTTTGAAACCAAAATATGGAGCATCTCTTGATATATCCCATTTTTTAAGATCATCTGAAAGCCATTCTTTTAATTTATTTTTAATTGGTTTTTGAAGATTTGACTCATTTAAGAATTTATTTAATGTTTCAATTTTCTGAGGTAGGTCAAAAAATATATGTTCGCTTTGTTTTTTTATTGGCTTAGAGCCAGATAATATTGAGATAGGGTCTTTAATTTCTAAGACATCATAACTGGCACCACAAACGCTACAATTATCTCCATGTTGATCTGGTGCTCCACATTTAGGACAACTACCTTTAACAAATCTATCTGATAAAAACATCTTCTCTTTTTCGTCATAAAGTTGTTCTACAACTTCTTTAGAAATTAAATTGTTACTTTTAGCTTCTAAATATATTTTCTCTGAATATTTTTTATTTTCATCACTATGTGTTGTATAAAAATTTGTGAAATTAATGTCATAACGCTCATAAGTACTCTTATGATCTTCAAAGACATCATTTATTAATTTTTCTGGACTAATTCCCATTTCTTTTGCTTTTAACATAACTGGCGTGCCATGAGTATCATCAGCACAGAAAAATAGACACTCATTACCATTTAAATTTTGGAATCTTGTCCATATATCTGTTTGAACAGCTTCTAATATATGACCCAGATGCAATGGTGCATTTGCATATGGCAGTGCCTGAGTTACTAGAATTTTTCTAATCTTTTTAGTAGGTATGTCCATGTAATATCTGTATTATATGTGAAAAATATTGATTTATATGAGCATTAAAAAAATTATTGCATTTGGATCAGCCAAAGGTGGTGTTGGAAAAAGTTCTATTACAGCATCAATTGGTATAAGTTTATCCAAAAATAATAAGGTTGGTATTCTTGATGCTGATATCTATGGGCCAAATCAAGACATATTATTTGATATCCAAGAAAAGCCAAAATTTGAAAATAAATCTATTAAACCAATCAAAAAAAATAACATAGATATTGTTTCGATGGGATCTATTTTAGATGACGATAAAGCTGCCACATGGAGAGGGCCTATGTTGAGTAGCGCCTTAAGACAGTTAATTAATTCAACTGCTTGGGAAGATTTAGATTATTTATTAATTGATATGCCTCCCGGGACTGGCGATGCATATTTAACATTATTTAAAGAGTTAAATGTTGATTATTTCATTTTGATAGCAATTAATAATATTTTATCTAGTTCAGATTCATTAAGAACAATCTCTATGTTAAATAAGTTAAATGTTAATATATTGGGATATATTGAAAACAATATTTTTAATAATAAAAAAGAAGAACTCAATTTTATTAAGTTTAATGGAATAGATAAATTAGGATCATTTAGTTTTCATAAAAAAATCTTTAATTTTGATCCTGATTACAATTGCGATGAATCTAACAATATAGCTAAAAAAATTGAAAAAATTATATAAAGAATTATGAAAATAACGAATTTAGTAATTATATTTATATCTTTAAATATATATACAGAGGAGGTTAATGATCCGTTTGAAGAACTAAATCGAAAGACTTATGAATTTAATGAAAAATTAGATTCAAAAATCTTAAAACCTACAGCTCAAGCATACTCAAAACTCCCACCTCCTGTTAAAAAAGGCGTAACTAATTTTTTTAATAACTTAGAAGAGGTTGATACTTCTGTTAATCAACTCTTACAAGGTAAGCCTAAAAAATCAATAAATGATATTACAAGATTTGTTATAAATTCTACAATTGGTATAGCTGGTCTTTTTGATGTAGCAACTAAAATGGGTCTAGAAAGACATGAAGAAGATTTTGGGCAGACTCTTGCTGTCTGGGGAGTTGGTGAAGGGCCATATATTATGCTTCCTTTGTTAGGGCCTTCTACTTTGAGAGATACTCTTAGTCGCCCAGTATCATCTTTTTTATCAGTTACATTTCATATGACCGATACCGACGTTAATATTGCGCTTAAATCTGTCGATGCATTAGAAACCAGGGAGAGACTTTTAGAAGTTGAATCATTGTTATCAGGCGATAAATATGCATTTGTAAAAGATGCATACATACAATCTATGTACTATGAAATAAAAGATGGTATTGACGTAGAAGATGAGTTTGTTGATGATATGGATGATTTTTTAATAGACCAATAAATCCTGTAATTCTTTTTTATGACCTTTTAAAGATTTTTGTTTGATAATCTCTAGAATTTTAATTCTGAAAGACTTGGCATACTTATCTCCTCTAGAAAGCCCAAACAGATGTTTCATCATCCTTCCTAGATCATGACCTTCAGAAAGTTTTTTTTCAACGTATTCAAGGTACTTTCCTAAAACATCCTTTTTTGAACTAGTTATTGGTATCGATCCATATATATCAGATTCAACATCTTTTAACATAAATGGATTTTCATATACAGATCTACCAATCATAACGCCATCAACCTTAGTTAAATGATCACGGCACTCGTCTAGAGTTTTAATACCACCATTAATAATAATTTCTAATTCAGGAAAATCTTTTTTAAGTTTATATACATAATCATATTTAAGAGGCGGTATATTTCTATTTTGTCTTGGACTAAGACCTTTAAGAATTCCATTTCTTGCATGGATAATAAAAATTTTTATACCAGAATCTTTAACAATAGAGATAAAGTTGTATAAGAACTCGTATGATTCATTATCATCGACACCTAATCTACATTTGATCGATACAGGGACATCCACGGCATTCTTCATATTACCCAGGCAATCTCTTACTAGTTCCGGTTCTAGCATAAGGCAGGCCCCAAATTTACCTTTTTGGACCCTGTCAGATGGACAACCAACATTTAGATTGATTTCATCATAGCCATACTGTTCTGATTTTTTTGAACACTCTATAAGATCATTTATGTCAGAACCACCAAGTTGAACACCAACTGGGTGTTCTTCATCATTAAAATCAAGTTGATTAAAACATTTTCCATAAATCAAAGAACCAGTTGCAATCATTTCTGTATATAAAAAAACATTTCTCGATATAAGTCTTAATAAATATCTATCATGCATATCTGTATATTGCATCATTGGAGCAATACAAAATTTGTGTATTGAATCTTTTGCCATTAAAGATGGATACTTATAGCTATATAACCAACTATTGAAAGAACAATAGTGTAGGGCAGTGCCATATATACCATTCTTAAATATGATAAATTAATTAAAGGTGCTACAGCTGATGTTAATAGAAATAAAAATGCAGCTTGCCCATTTGGAGTAGCAATACTCGGTATATTTGTACCAACATTAATTGCTATAGCAAGATTATTGAATTCTTCGTTTACAACAGGTATTTTTTCAACAAGCCCATTAATATAGACAGTTGCAACAAAAACATTGTCACTAACAGCTGATAAAAAGCCATTTGCAATGTAGAACATTATAGGTCGCATGTCTTCTGGTTGATCAAATACGTATTCAAAAATAGGGACAAACAGCTCTTGATCAGCTATAACAGCCACAATTGCAAAGAAGACGCCTAATAGCGCCGTAAATGGAAGTGCTTCATGAAAAGCCTCACCTAATTGATGTTCATTTGTGATACCTTTAAAAGCTGTTAAAAATACCATCACACTGAGCCCAATTAAACCTACAGCAGCAATACTGAAAGCTAAAGCAAAAACTAAGAAAACTAATACTATTGATTCTATTAACAGCTCAGCTTTATCATTAATTGTTATATTATCTTTCCTGTAATTAGAGTAATCATTAAAAATATCTCTAACATTTGTTGGTAATTGATTACCAAACCCTGCAATTGAAAATTTTTCGATAAGAACACACATAATCAATCCTGAAAATAAAATAGGCATTGTTATAGGTGCCATTTGGATAAAAAATTCCATGAAATCCCATCCAGCCTTACTCGCAATTAGTAAATTTTGTGGCTCACCTACAGTTGTACATACCCCTCCTAAAGCTGTACCAACAGCACCATGCATTACAAGATCTCTTAAAAAACCTTTAAAGTTTTCAAGTTCATATTCATTTAGAGTGTTAATTTGTGAATTGTCTTTAAAATTATGATCTTGATTAGTGAAGTTATTACCTGAAATAACAGCATGATAGATCCTGTAAAAACCTATCATTACAGCAATTAAAACAGCTGTAACAGTTAAAGCGTCTAAAAATGCAGATAAGATTGCAGCAGATGCACAAAAAAGAAGAGACAATAATGTTTTAGATCTTACACTTAACAACAACTTGGTAAATATAGTCAGCATTAAGTTTTTCATGAAATATATTCCAGCTACCATAAAAACTAATAACAGAATTACCTTTAAATTACCTTGAATTTCTTCATAAACATGAGCTGCTGAAGTAAGGCCTAATAGAAGACCTTCAATTGCTAGGAGGCCGCCAGGTTGAAGTGGATAGCATTTTAGTGCCATAGCTAAAGTAAAGATAAATTGAAGTAGTAAGATCCAGCCTACAATAAAGCCAGCATTTTCAGGCATAAATATATTCAGTATGAATAATAAAATTGGATTGAATATGAGAAATCCTATTATGGTAGACTTATACCAACCAGGAGCATCACCTAGAAAAAGTTTTTGAATTTCTCTTAACATTTTTATTTAAATTGAGTTTATATGCATTTTAAAAGATTTTTAGACATTAAAGCTAGCAATAATAATATTTTGATTATTTTTAATAATAATAAAATTCTTTATGAACCTAATCTTAAGACGTTTTTATTACAAGAAAACCTTTTAAATATCCAAATTAAAGATCATTTATATGTTGGTATTGGTAATGATGGAAATGATATTTATGCTGTTGATATATCTAATAATACAAAGGATATTAATATTGGCTATAAATCTCTCGTAGAATATGATTTAAGACATTTGTTAGCAATATCAGATCCTAATGATATTGTGCTTATGGGTAGAGCAAATCAATTATTGCATTGGATAAGAAGTAATAAATACTCTGGTTACTCAGGAGAATTAAATAAATTTAATCTTAAGGAAGAGGCTTTGTATTGTCCTTCAACTTCATCAATGATATACCCTCAGATATCTCCTTGTGTATTAGCTATGGTTACTAGAGGAAATGAAATCTTACTTGCACGAAATAATTTATTTCCAGAGGGTTTGTTCAGTGTTCTCGCCGGATTTGTTGAAGTGTCAGAATCTGCTGAAGAAACAGTTGAAAGAGAAGTTATGGAAGAGGTAGGATTAAAAGTAAAAAATATTCAATATGCTGGTAGTCAGCCTTGGCCTTTTCCATCCCAATTAATGCTTGGTTATAAATGTGACTATGAGTCAGGTGATTTGGTTATTGATGAAGATGAAATTGTAGAGGCTAATTGGTATACCGTGGACAATTTACCTTACGTTCCTCCAAAAACCAGTCTTTCAGGAAAATTAATTAGTTCTTTTGTCGAGGATCATTCTTAGCTCTAGTTGGAACCTCTTTTTTAACTTTCTTTTCTTTTACTATTTCTTTAATAGGGGACTCTTTTTTTATAAATTTTTTCTTTTGATCTGATTTATTTTCAATTTTTTTAGATTTAGTGTTTATATGTTTTTTTTGAGAAGGCTTAACTGTTTTTGGTTTATTTGTATTCTTATTCGATGGTTTATTAGTTTTTTTATTAGAATCCTTAGAATTTATTTTTTTTGTATTCTTAAAGTTCTTTTTAATTTGGGGTTTATTTTTACCTTTATAAATTTTTCTATTATTTTTTCTTCTAGGTTTTTTATCTATTTTTTTATCTTCTTGAGTTATGCCAGTAAGTGATTTTAACCACTTCATCAATCCATCTTGTTTTCTTTTTGGCATTTTAGGAGGCTTTACTCCACTTACAAGAGGTTTCATCGATTTTGATTGATTCTTGTTATCTCTCCAGTCAGTTGATGGTTCAGGACTGTTTGGAGTTAAATTGTATGAATCTTGATTTTTTTTATCAGCATCTTTAATTCTAACAACTTTGTAATATGGACGTGATTTATAAGGGTCAGCTATTACAAGAACTTTTACATTATTAGTCTTTTCAATACTTATAATATCGTACCTTTTTTCATTTAATAGATAACTTGCAACATCAGCTGGTACATATACATGTATTTCTCCAGTATTGTCTTTTGCTGCGTCTTCACCAACAATTCTAAGAATGGATAAACCTAAGGATCTAGGCCCTCTTACTAATACATGCTCAATATCATAAGATTCATTGAGAGAAGGTCGTAATCTTTGTCTAGAAACTTCTAAAAGTCCGAATCTAGAAATATTAGATATCTGAACTCTTGCTCTGTCTGAATAAACAGCTTTTCTAAATGCTGTTTCAATCTTATTTTGATTTTCTTCATTAACCATATCAATAAAATCAATTACTACTAAGCCACCAACATCGCGCAATCTAAGTTGTCTAGCGATTTCTTTAGCTGCTTCTAAATTAGTCTTAAAAGCAGTCTCTTCAATATCTTTACCTTTAGTAGACCTTGCAGAGTTAATATCTATAGCTGTCATCGCCTCTGTAGGATCTATTACAATTGATCCACCAGAAGCTAAAGATATTTCTCTTTGAAAAGCTAATTCAATTTGAGATTCAATTTGATACCTATTAAACAAAGGAATTTCTTCTTCATAAAATTTAACTTTATCTGCATGATCTGGAATTACTGCTTCTATGAACTCTTTTGCTTCATAAAAAATATCTTTATCGTCAATTAAAATTTCCTCAATATCATCTTTAAAGTAATCTCTTACAACTCTCACAATAAGCTTATCATCTCTAAAAATTAATGACGGAGATATTGCATTAGGGCTTGTATTATTAATTTCATCCCAGAGTGCTAATAGATATGCCATATCTAAGCTTAGTTCTTCAGCGGTTCTGCCAAGACCATTAGTCCTAACTATAGCGCTCATATTTTCTGGTATATTTAACTTTTCTAAAGTACTTTTAATTTGATCTCGCTCATCCCCACTAATACGTCTAGATATACCACCAGATCTTGATGAATTAGGGATTAATACAAGGAATCTACCTGCTAAACCTATTTGGGTTGTTAGAGCAGCTCCTTTAGTTCCTCTTTCTTCTTTTGTAACCTGAACAATAATTTCCTGGCCTTCTTCTAATGTACATACAAACTTACCTTTTTTGTCCTTTTTGTAAAACTCACTTGATAAGTCCTTTAATGGTAAGAAGCCATGTCTTTCTGATCCAAAATTAACGAATGCGGCATCTAAACTCGATTCAATCCTTGAAACAGTAGCCTTAAAAATACTTCCTTTTAATAAGGTTTTTTCAGGCGATTCTGTGTCAAAATCATATAACTTAGCTCCATCTACAAGAGCAACTCGGAGTTCATCACCATAAGATGAATTAATTAAAATTCTTTTCATTTTTTCTCCCTATAAATTAGGAAGATAATTCAGCAGTATGCTTTTATAAGCTTCTATCAACAAGTCTTACGTATCTTTGCTTGTTTGATTAACCCAATAAAGGGTTGAAATATCTAACTGTTGTATTTATCTTTCTTTATTTAATACTAGGTATACCTAGTTATTTAGGTACATATCCTATAGATTTAGTGTATGTCTGTCAAAAAATTAATAATTAATGATGAAAATGAGGGTAGAAGGTTAGATAATTTTTTATTGTCTTTATATAAGAATGTTCCAAAGACTAAAATTTATAAAATAATTAGAAAAGGTGAGGTTAGGGTTAATTCATCAAGAACTAAGCCTCATTATAAACTACGCATTGATGATCTAGTTAGGATTCCACCAATAATTGAATTAAATAAAAACATTAAAAAAAATATTAAAAATGAAGACGTAGATATTCATATGTCAGATATATTGTATGAAGATCAAAACTTTTTAATTATTAATAAAAAAAGAGGCATTGTTGTTCATGGTGGGTCAAAAAATTTAATTGGTCTTATTGATATAGCAAGAGAAAGATATGGTGATAATATTGACTTATGTCACCGCTTAGATAAGAACACAACAGGTTGCTTGGTATTTGGTAAAAACAAAAAAGCTGTTAAGCATTTTAATGAAGCTTTATTTGATAAAAAAGTTACTAAGATATATCAAGTAATTCTTAAGGGTAATTTACATAAAGATATAAATATAAATACACCTGTATATAAAAACAAACCAGAAAACATCAAAGAATCACTTTCAAAATTTAAAATCATAAAAACATTAAGAGAATGTACTTTTGCAGAAGTTCAAATATATACAGGTAGAACGCATCAAATTAGAATTCATTCATCATCAATAAATCATCCAGTGTTATTTGATAATAGGTATGGCGATGATGAATTTAATAAATCTATTAAAACTAGTATTAGTAAAAATATAGCTCTTCACTCAAAATCAATTGTTTTTAAAGATCTTAATTTAAACGTGATTGAAGTTAATAGTCCGATGCCTGAAGAATTTCAAATACTTATAAATGAGCTACAATAGAAATAACTGTTAATATTAATTAATTTTTGATAGGATAGCGTTTTTTAAGAGGTCAACATGGCAGTTCAGAAAAGTAAGGTAACAAGATCTAGAAGAGGACAAAGGCGTTCTCATGATTCATTAAAGGCTAAAACTTTATCAATTGACCCTGTCTCTGGTGAAAAACATTTACGTCATCAAATGACAAAAGATGGATTCTATAAAGGGAGATTGATAAAAGATCTCCGCAAACCTATTAAAGAAGAGTCTGACGAAGTAACATCATAGTTATGCCTAGGCATATAACAATCGCATTTCCCGGTCAAGGGTCACAATATCCTGGAATGTTAGATCATTTTTCAGATAATTTTTTAGGTGAAATCAAAGAGAATGTCTTGAATGCATTATCTTTTAATTTGTTTGAAGCTAGTAAAAATGAAGAAGAATTAAAAAAATCATCTATAACCCAACCAGCAATTTTATTAACATCCTATCTAGAATTTAAACTTATATTAGAATCAATTCCAATCAGGCCAAATTTATTATGTGGCCATTCATTGGGTGAATACTCGGCATTAGTTGCATCTGGTTCAATAGATCTTATTGACGGACTTAAATTAGTTCATGAGCGTGGAAAATTAATGGAAAGATCTAATGAGGGTAGCATGTATGCTATTTTGAATACCCCTTTGGATTTAGTAACAAACTACTGCTCAATAGCAGCTTCAGAACTAGGTTTAATTGTTTCCCCTGCAAATATAAATTCTCCTAAACAAATTGTTATATCTGGAGATATTGGAGCAGTTGAGTTAACTGTAAAATATTTAAAAGATAACGGTGCAAAAAAATGTATTAAGTTAAATGTTAATACCCCATCCCATTGCGAATTAATGATCAAAGCAGCTGAACATTTTGAAGATGTTATTAATAATACAACTTTTAAAATGCCGACTTATGAAGTTATTCATAATGTTGATGTAAATATAGCCACTGATACTTCTCAAATTAAAAATAAATTAATTAAACAATTAACTAAACCAGTTCAATGGGTCAAAACTATGGAACATATTAAAAAATATAATAGTATTTTCATTGAATGTGGACCAAAGAATGTATTATCTGGATTGGCAAAAGCTAACTCAATTGATAATATTTATTCCAGTTCATCTAAAGACTTTATTAATGAAATGCAGAAACTATTATGATTAAAGGAAATGTTTTTGTATCAGGTGCATCTAGGGGTATTGGTAAAAACATTGCAATACACTTTGCTAAAAATAATTATAAAGTAGTTGGAACATCAAGAAATGAGTTTAAATTAGATGATGATCTTGAAAACTTTATACCAATTAAACTAGATGTTACATCAAGAGATGACATTAAAAATTGTTTCAATAAGCTAAAATCATTGGATTTATTACCTAATATCCTTATTAATAATGCTGGTATTACGTCTGACCAAATCTTTCTAAGGATGAAGGATGATGATTGGGATAATGTAATAGAAACAAATTTAACAGGTACTTATAACTTATCTAAAGTTTTTATTAAAAACATGGTAAAAAATAGAAATGGAAGAATTATAAATATTTCTTCTGTTTCTGGTCTTATGGGTAATCCTGGTCAAGTAAATTATGCTTCATCAAAGTCTGGACTAAATGGATTTACTAAATCATTAGCTAAAGAGGTTGGGTCAAGGAATATAACTGTAAATTCTGTTGCTCCTGGCTTTATAGATACAGACATGACTTCATTTTTAGATTCTCAAGCTAGATTAGATGTGATTAAGAATATTCCTTTGGGTAGATTTGGTCATGTCGACGATATTTCTAAGGTAGTAATGTTTCTTGCATCAGATAATGCTTCATATATAACTGGTCAAATTATATCTGTTGATGGTGGATTATTAATGTATTAAATATGTGTGCATCTTTGAACTATTAGATGTAAAATGTGTCAAATTTCAATATAGGGTAATGGAGTTATTATGAGTGTTGAAGATAGAGTCAAGAAAATTGTTAGTGATCAACTAGGTAAAAACATTGATGAGATCAATAATGATTCATCGTTTGTTGAAGATCTTGGTGCTGATTCATTAGATACTGTTGAATTAGTAATGGCGCTAGAAGAGGAATTTGATTTAGAAATTGCTGATGAAGATGCTGAGAAGATTTCTACAGTAAATGAAGCAGTTGATTATATAAACTCAAATTCATAATTTTTAAAAAATAGGTTTATTTGTTTAAAATAACAAAGGTTATCTATACTTTGTTATGAATTATATAAAATCATCTTTACTTTTAATATTTTTAATATTCTCATTTTTAACATTCTCATTTATTGCTGCCTATAAAGCATATTTAAATGATATTCCTAATTATGAAATAGAAACAATAGATATCTATCCAGGAGAATCTATTAATAATGTCATTTCCAAATTTTCTTCACACAATTTTATTAACAAATTATTTATTAAGATTTTTTTAAAAATTGAAAATATATCTGATTTTAAATCTGGTGAATATGATATTAACCAAATGACAATGAAGGAAATCATATTCTTAATGAGCGAAGGCGATACTATTACTCATAAATTTATAATTAAAGAGGGTTCAAATATTTATGAAATCCAAGATCTTATTAATGATTCATATTTAGTAAATGATTGTGAGAACTTAAATTGTTTAGATAATTATTTCCCTTATTTAGAGGGCGTATTATATCCGGATACTTATTTTTACAAGAAGGGAATGAATGCATCAACTATATTAAAAAAGAGTAATAAAAGATTGAATGATTTATTAGATGATATATTAAAAGATAAAAATTTAGATTCTATTCTTGATAAGAACAATATATTAATACTAGCATCAATAATTGAAAAAGAAGCTGGAAATGATTATGAAAAACCCTTAATCGCAAGTGTATTTATTAAAAGACTATCAATAAATATGAGACTACAAGCTGACCCAACAATTATATATGGATTAATGCCTTATTTTGATGGAGATATTAAAAAATCTGATATTCTTAATTCAAATAATAAATATAATACCTATATGATTAACGGCCTTCCACCAACTCCAATAGCTATATCATCTGAATCATCTATATTGGCTGCAGTTAATGCAACTCCTGGCGAATATTTATTTTTTGTAGCAGATTCGCCTAATTCACATTATTTTTCAAAAAGCTACGATGAACATTTAAATAAAATAAAGGAACTCGGTTTAAATAAATGAAGATTTTATCTTTTGAAGGAATTGAAGGTGTTGGTAAGTCAACCCAAATAAATTTACTTAAAAAATATTTAGAAAAAAAACATTTTAATGTTGAAGTTTTAAGGGAGCCTGGATCAACGCCTGCAGGTGAGAGAATTAGAGATATACTTTTAAATAGTGATAATAATCTATCAAATGAATCTGAATTATTATTGATGTTTGCTGCTCGTTCTGAATTAATTAACAATAAAATTAATAATTTATCATGTGATTATTTATTATTAGACAGATTCTATGATGCATCAATCGCATACCAAGGATATGGTAGAAATTTATCATTATCTTTTATAAATGAATTGATATCATTCACAAAATGCCCAGTTCCACACAAAAGCATTCTATTAGATATACCAGTAAATATAGGCTTTTCAAGAAAAACTAATGATACTAAAGATAGGATCGAATCTTCTGGGGATAAATTTTTTAATAAAGTAAGAAATGGATATTTAAAAATTGCAAAATCAAATCCTGATAGGTTTATTATCATCAATGCTGATGATGATATTGATAATATACACACTGAAATTTTAATTAATTTAGATCTAAAATAATGAAAATTAAGGACCTGACCTGGCTAGAAGATATATTTAATAATATTAATCTAAAAAACTTACCACATGGTGTAATTATTACGGGACCTGAGGGCTTAGGAAAAAAATTATTAGCAAAAGAAATAGCGACAAAGTTGTTATTAAATAAAAATTCTAATGAAGCAAATATAGATTTAATAGATTCAGAAAATCATCCTGATTTATTTCTTATTAATAAAGAAAAAATACTTCTAAGACATATTACTTTTAGAAAAAATAAATGGGATGATGAAAAAGGTTATAGGAATGTTAATGATTTTTTATCAATAACACCTTCAATTGCACAAAATAAAGTAGCCATCATATTAAATGCACAAACTATGAATGATGAAAGCCAAAATGCTTTACTAAAGTCATTAGAAGAACCCGCTCCTAATACATTCATTATATTGACAACCAATAGACCAAAATCCTTACTCCAAACCATCTATAGCAGATGCCAAGTAATAAACATTCCTCAATTATCAACAAATAAATTAAACGAATGGTTAATTGCTAAAGGTATTTCAGATATGAACTCTACAAATTTCCCTAGTTTTTCAACACCATTATCAATTTATAAAGATATAGAAAATAACAAGCATATGAATTTTAATAATTTCATCAAAATTATTTCAGACTTTATTGAAAATAAATCAGATATAAATAAATCTATAAAAGAAATTTCAATTTTAGATATTAGTCTAATTATGAAAATAAATTATTTAATTGAATTTTTAAAAATTATTCTTAAGTCAAAATTATTATCTGAAGATTTATCAGGTGTTTATATGAAATACAACTCAAGCAGATTTAATAATTTAAAAATATCAAATTTATTAAATGATCTTAATAATCTCAGATATGATTATTTTAAAGTTCCACAAATAAATGAAACTCATATTTTAAATTATTTTTTAAGTGAGCTAAAAAACTCAATTAAGATATAGTAGTTCCACCATCAACAACTATTGTTTGACCATTAATATAATTCCCAGCATCTGATGCAAGCATGACAGCCACACCAGCTATCTCATCTGGTTCACCAATACGTTTCATAGGCGTTGTCCCCAAAACAGTTTTTAGTATATCTGGATTCTCCCATAGAGCTTTAGCAAAATCTGTCTTAATAAGGCCTGGTGCTATTGAATTTGCTCTAATGTTTTTATGTCCAAATTCAGTAGCGATATTTTTAACAATCATTACATCAGCTGCTTTGCTTATATTGTAAGCACCCAGTATTGGACTACCTTTAATAGCAGCTATACTAGAAATTATTATTATTGAACCATCCTCGCGATCAATCATTTCTGGTAGTACTAGATTGCAAAGGATTTGATTGGATTTAATATTATTATTCATAACCTTATCAAATTTATCCATCGGCATATCCAACATGGATCCCATAAATGGATTGGTTGCTGCATTGCAAATTAATACATCTATTTTTCCTAATTTATCTCTTGTATTTTTAACAAGCAATTCAAGTTGATTCTCATCACTAATATTTGCTGCAATAGGAAAGGCGACATCCTTACCTATTTTTTTATTGATTTCATCAGCAGTGGCTTCGCATGCATCTAACTTTCGACTTGAAATAATTACATTAGCTCCATGGAGGGCGCAATGATGAGCAATAGATTTTCCTATTCCTCTAGACGACCCAGTTATTAAAATTGATTTATCTTTAAGGTTAAATAATGACATATTTTCATTATAATTAATTTATGAGTAAAAAAGTTGAAATATATTCTAAATCCAATTGTTCATATTGTGTTATGGCAATGAATTTTTTTGATTCAAAAAATATGGAGTATCAAGTTTATAGTGCAGATGATCCAAAAATCTTCAGTGAAATGATTGAACGAAATCCTCAAGCAAGGACAGTGCCACAAATATTTATAGATGATCAGTTAATTGGAGGTTATACTGATTTGATCGAAAAATACTCAGATTAAAACTATGGAAAAATTTAATGATTTTTTAGTTCTATTAGATGCAAACCTAAGTGGTTCATGGTGGTTTCCTGCTCTATTAATAGGAACAGGCGTATTTTTTACTATTTATCTAGGACTTCCACAATTTAAGTATTTTAAAAGCGCTCTTAAAATTGTTTCTGGTAAAACTAAATCATCAGACTCTGAGGGAGAAACAACTGGATTTCAGGCACTTACAACCGCTATGTCAGGAGCAGTTGGAACAGGAAATATTGGTGGTGTAGCTTTGGCGATATGGACAGGCGGACCTGCTGCTATATTTTGGATGTGGATTACTGCCATTTTTGGTATGACAACAAAATTTGTTGAAGTTACTCTAGGACATAAATATAGAACTAAACTTTCTGATGGATCCATATCTGGTGGTCCAATGTATTACATAGAACAAGGCCTAAATATGAAATGGGTAGCCATTTTATTTGCTTTTCTGATGATGATTACAGCGATAGGATCAGGAAATATGCCTCAAATTAATAATATTGCACTTGTGATGAATACTGAATTTTCAGTGCCTAAGTTATTTACAGGACTCTTTCTAGGGGGTTTACTTTGGATAATCATAATTGGTGGAATCAAAAGAATTGCATCTGTAGCTAGTAAGATTATTCCAATAATGGGCTTAAT
>CACEHH010000017.1 GCA_902559345.1 uncultured SAR86 cluster bacterium
CTAATGAGGATTTAATAAAAAGATATAAAAATAGAATAAGAAGAGTTAGTCAACAAAAAGAAGAAGATATCTTTTCATTAGCTATAAATACTTTAAGTAATTTATTTGATCCACATTCATCATATCTATCTCCAAGATCGGCCGAGGATTTTGACGTGAATATGAGTTTAAAGCTAAGTGGTATAGGAGCTTTACTTGGAGTTGAAGATGACTATACAAAAATAATTAGTATGGTTCCTGGTGGGCCTGCAGAAAAATCAGGGAAAATACAACCGGAAGATAGAATTGCAAAAATAAGACAAGAAAATGCTGAAGAATTTGTGGACGTTGTTGGGTGGAGAATAGATGAAGTTGTTGATTTAATCAGGGGCGATATTGGCTCTAAAGTTGAAATAGAGTTTATTTCATTCAACTCCGAAACTGATTCTAGAAAATTAATTACTTTGGAAAGAGAAGAAATTAAATTAGAGGATAGAGCAGCAAAATCAAAAATAATTGATATAGATGATAATAAAATTGGAATTATAGACCTGCCATCCTTTTATATAGATTTTGATGGCTATCAAAAAAGAAATGAAGATTTCAGAAGCAGTAGTAAAGATATAAAAAATATACTTGAAGTTTTCAATGCATCTGAAGTTGATGCCGTAATATTAGATTTAAGAAATAATGGAGGCGGTGCTTTAATTGAAGCTAATAAGATTATTGGTCTATTTGTTTCTTCTGGTCCTACTGTCCAAGTAAAACCTAAAAGAGGCTTCATTCAACCTTTGGGCAATAACGGAGATGTTCAAGTATGGAATAAGCCAGTAATTGTTCTAGTAAATAGATATTCTGCATCGGCATCAGAAATAGTTGCTGGAGCTCTCCAAGACTATCGAAGAGGAATAGTGGTAGGCCAAAGAACATTTGGCAAAGGCACAGTTCAAAGCCTAGAAAATCTCTCTGAAGGACAAATTAAAATTACTGAATCAAAATACTATAGAGTTAATGGAATGGGCACTCAAAATAAAGGCGTGGTTCCCGATATAGAGCTACCTACTACTTGGGATATTAATACTGTTGGTGAGAGTTCATACCCTACAGCTCTTGCATGGGATGAAATAAGACCTTATAGACATAAAAAATTTAAGATGAATTATGAATTAATTAGTGCGGTAATAATGGAATTTGAATATAGATTAAGCGAAGAACCAAACCTAAACTATCTTAAAAAAGTTAGAAATAGATATGACCTTAACAAAGACAAAAAATTCTTAAGTTTGAATTTAGATGAAAGAAAAACACAAAAAGAATTACGAAAAAATTGGCTTCTTGAGATTGAAAATGAGAGAAGACTCGGATTAGATTTAAATATATTCATGTCTTATGACGAACTTGAAGAATATAATCAACAAGAAGATATTGATAATAACTCGATCAACCTCAAAAATGATTATCAATTAATAGAGTCAACAAACATCATGAATGATTTCTTAAACTTAAGTAAGAAAACTATGCTATCTTCTCTAAAATAAATATGAAAGTGGTATCTTTTAACATCAATAGCATTCGTGCAAGACCTCATCAAATCGAACACTTGAGAGACACTATTGATCCTGATGTCATCGGGCTGCAGGAGACCAAAGTAAATGATCCAGATTTCCCTTTAGAGGTGATTAATGATATTGGCTATCATGTTGAATATCATGGTCAAAAAGGTCACTATGGGGTAGCTATCCTAAGCAAATCGAAACCACTAAGTACCGTAAAAGGATTTAAAAATGATACTGAAGATGATCAAAAAAGGTTTATTCAATCAACTTTTAAATATGGTAATGATGAATTGGTAATTATGAATGGTTATTTTCCTCAGGGGGAAAATATAAAGCATGAAACAAAATTTCCTAAAAAGATTAAATATTATCAAGATCTTAGAGATCATATAATTAATCTTAAGAAGAATTCATCTAATCTTATTATTATGGGAGATTTTAATGTATCTCCTCAAGATATCGATATTGGTATAGGCGAAGAGAATGCAAAAAGATGGTTGAGGGAAGGTAAAACATCTTTTCAACCACAGGAAAGAGAAATGTGGAATAGCATAAAAGATTTAGGGTTTGTTGATACTTGGAGAATCATATATCCAAATGATTCAACAACATATTCTTGGTTTGATTATAGATCTAGAATGTTTGATCAAAATCCAAAGAGAGGATTAAGAATAGATCATATTATGTTGTCAGAAAACCTTAAAGATTCTATAAATGATGTTGGTATCGATCATGATGCTCGCGCAATGGAAAAACCTTCTGACCATTGTCCTATATGGCTAGATCTTAATGAATGAGATAGTATTTAAAACACCAGCAAATTCAAAAGAATATAAAGAATATGATTTATTTAGATGGGAGATTCTTCGAAAACCAATTGGAAAAGATATAAATTCCCTTAAAGATGAATTTGAAAAATCAGCATTCCATTTAATAGGTATTAAAGATAAAAAAATTATCGCATGCGGTAGACTGCATTTTAATAATAAAGACGAAGCCCAGATTAGATATATGGCTGTCGCAAAAAATCTTCAAGGCAATGGTTTGGGGAAACAAGTTCTTAAATTACTTGAGAAAAATGCTAAAAAAAATCATGCTAAAAGAATAGTTCTTAATGCTAGAGATCACGCTATAGATTTTTATAGAATTTCAGGTTATAGAACTGTTAAGAAATATAATGGTTCAGATACTGGCATTCCTCATACCACGATGAAAAAAAATATATCTATCTTCTCAATCTAAAGAAATCTTTCAACAGCTTAGAGCTTTCCTCTTTTAATAAACCATGTAGATATTTAGGATTATGATTCAGCTCTTTTTTGTCAAAAAAATTATCTATTGAGATTAGACTTCCTGTTTTTGGCTCTGATGCTGCAAAGATTATAGAACTCATTCTTGCATCTACTGCAGCTTTTGCACACATATGACATGGCTCCAGTGTTACATACATAGAGCATTCATTAAGTCTATAATTTTTAATGCTTCTTGATGCGTCTCTTATTGCATTTATTTCTGCATGTGAAGTCACATCGTTATCAAAGATTACTTTATTTTTTCCTTCACCTATAATATCTCCATTCCGAACTATAACGGCACCTACTGGAACTTCTCCCGCATCAAAACATTCTCTAGCTAATTCAATGGCTCTTTCCATAAAAAGCTTATCCATAGATGAAAACATTTCTAATATAGACTTATTTCTTTAACTTGAAGATCAACATCAAAGTCTCTTCCATATCCTGCAAAACTAATATCTCTTATATTATTAGGGCGGAGTTTTGCAGATACACCTGATTTTTTTTCAAAATCTGAAAAATTAATTTCAAATACCTTCCATTCAGAATTAACATCAAAGCTTGAGCTATGATAAGCCCAAGGCGGCATCCTTAAACCTTGCATGGTTACATGAATTTCATATGCTTCATTATTGCCTTTTGCCATAAAACGAATACCTTTGATCTCTTTATCAACATTTTTTGGTCGATGTGCCATTCGCACAAATCCGCCATTGTTTATTGTAGTTACATAACCTCTTAAGCTAAAAACACCATTATCAACATCTACCTCTAATTCTGATTTACCACCCATTACTTGATCAGTAACAACATACCAATTAGATGGATTATTTGAAATATTAGAATATGCACTCATGGATAAGGTAAGAAATAAAAGTAATAGATTATATTTAATATACATATTTAATCTAGGTGTGTATCTTTATCGGCCTCAAACCAAGGCATAGAAACAACCAATGATTCTAAATCTCCATTTGGTGTTGCAACATAAAACCTTGTTTCTTCAGCAGCATAATCAATATCAACAATTGCCAATCCAATATTCTTTTTCAGTCTCGGTGAGAAAAATGCTCTTGAGACTCGACCAATTTTTTTATTATCAAAATCAATAACTGGCCAAAAATTCTCTGGGGCTTTTATAATTGGATCTCCCTCCAACTCTATGCCTACTAATTTTTCTGTTACTCCTTTTTCTTTAATAACTTTAAGAGCTTCCTTGCCAATGAAATCAATCTCCTGATCAAGATTAACAAGTCTACCCAATCCAATTGTGAAGGGGTTGTGCTCTCTACCAAAATCACCGCCATAGGATAATAATCCACCTTCAATGGTTCTTATAATATTTGGCGCTATTACTCTTCCATTAAATTCCTCTGCGGCATCATTCACTAATTCAAAAAGCTGGTTCCCTAATTTTCTATCTTGTAAATATAATTCATAACTTAATTCACCACTCCAACCAGTTCTAGCTATCACCATTGGAATACCATTTAAATCTGTTTGCCTAGCTTTGTAATAACCCAAATCATCGTGCTCGCCATTAAAAAGTTTCTGGATAAGCCTACCTGACTTAGGTCCACTGATTTGCAATGGAGACACATCAGGTTCGTGAATAGAAACATCCATTCCAGAATTTATAGCTATGCCTTGCAACCATAAAATGACATCACCATCACCTGGAGAAATCCAAAATTTTTCTTCTTCCAATCTTAATAAGCATGCATCATTTACTATTCCACCGTTAGTATCAGTTAATAAAATATATTTGCATGATCCTATTGCACATTTCTCTAAATTTCTTGGCTGTACATAACATACAAACTTATGAGCATCAGGGCCATTAATTTCTATTTGCCTTTCAGCAGCAAAATCACCAAAAGTTACATCGTTAATTAGACTCTCATATTCTTTTTCTGGGCCAGAAAAACCAGTTGGTAGGTACATCTTATTATAAACTGTAAACCCGGTTACACCGTACTTTAAGTCTGATTCATAGTAAGGAGATTTTCTAATACGTGTTCCAATACCAATCATCAAAGGCAGTTTTGATTCCGACATGAGCTCTCCTTATGGTTAATTTAATGCCATTTTAATCTGAAAATATCTAATGAGTAAATGCATTATTTCGTTATTTAGATTATTATCTATATAAGTTTTTATAGGGGTAGGTATGGGAAAGAAAAGATTCTTTGATGACAGGCTAAAATATCTGTCTTTTATCCAAAATACAAGTGAAAAGAAAGCTATTTCGCAAAAACTCTATCCTCATATTGAAGGCCTTTCGCAAAATAAATCTTATCTAAGAATACTTGATGCAGGCACAGGGGATGGAACAGTAAAATCAAATGTTATAAAAAGCTTTCATCGATATCATCCATATACCTCACTTCTTATAACTGGTAAAGAGATAAGTTATGAAGACTTAAAAAATACTTTAGAAAAAATGCCTGATAGGTTTGTCGAGCACCCTAACCTAATGGTTACCATGACAAATGTTAAGTTTGCAGAATTAGGGTTAATTGAGAACTCAGCAAAAATTAAAAATAAAAAAGTTAAAGAATTTAATATGATTCTAAAGAGCAATAATTCATTTGATTTCCATTCGCAAATTACTGGGAATGTTCTTGGAAATTTTATTAAGAAAAATTGGGGTATAGAAATAGATGGGAAAAGCAGGACATCCTACTCAAACCCTTGCATAGTTCGAGTTTATAGAGAAGATCATCAAAAACATTTTAAACAGTTTATAAAAAATGATTATAAAAATAATAACTATGATCTAATTATTGCTTCACAAGCATATAGAGCAGCAGCATCAGTAGCTGTTAAAGTTAATAATGTTATTGGTCCTTTAATGCGCTTGTTGAATAAATCTGGAAAACTTATAGTTACGCATTCATCTGGAGGCGAATCAATTCAGAATATTCTTAAGCTAGCATTTAAAAATAAAGAAGCTTTTCCTAATAATGCGAAGGATATTATTGACTATCTGAAGGATAATCCATTAGTTGATGATAACAAATATAAATATGCAAAGCCATTAAGCTATTTTTTTAATTTTAAAAAGGCGCCTGATCAAACTGTAACAGAATTATTTGGACATAATACTGATGCAAAATGGGCAAATATTCTTTACGTTGGGCAAATCCCAGACAAAGATATACAGTCTCTAGAAAAAAATACTAGATTACACAATAAAGTTAAAAAAGCTATAGATAATGCTGGTGAAATACAATTTAAAAACGAAATTTTTAGTATTACAAAAATAAGATAATGAAAATTTTAATAATGGGACTTCCAGGAAGCGGTAAAACATATCTAGCAAAAAGAATGCAGCCCCTTCTTAATGCTGCTTGGTATAACGCAGATATTGTAAGAGAAATGGCAAATGATTGGGATTTTTCACCACAAGGTAGAATTAGGCAGAGCCTTAGAATGAAAAATCTAGCTGACTTCGAAAAAAAACATGGAAGAATTGTTATTTGTGATTTTGTCTGTCCTACAAAAGAAACTAAAACAAACTTTAATCCTGATGTCACTATATGGATGAATACAATTGAATCAGGTAGATATGAGGATACTAATAAAATGTTTGAAGAGCCTGTAGATGCAGACTATAGAATTACTGAAATGAATGATGAAAATCATGAAATATTAGCAAGAGAGATTTTAAAAAATGTTTGATTGGAAAAAACCTACAGTTCAAATGCTTGGAAGATGGCAACCTTGGCATAAGGGGCATCAGGAACTTTTTAAAAGATGTGTAGAAAAAACTGGTCAAGTTATTATCCAAGTTAGAGATGTTCAGGGTTCATCTGGAGGTGATGGGCAAGAAGATAACCCTTTCTGCTGGGATGATGTTTGCAAAAATATTGAAGAAAATCTTTTAAATGATGGTTACAAAAGAGGTTTGGAATATGAAATAATGCTTGTTCCAAATATAACTAATATAACCTATGGCAGAGGGGTTGGTTATATATTTGAAGAAGAAACTTTTGATGAAGAGATATCATCAATAAGCGCTACAAAAATAAGAGCAGAGCTAAGAGAAAAAGGCGACTTATAAATTATTCAATCTTAAATTTAAGTCCTGCATTTGCTTCAAGTCTCCTTATTAATTTTGTGCCTAATGATGAAGCTGGTGTATAGATTCCCCCTTCTAAATCTGGCACATCTTTTATTAAACAGATAGCACTTTCTGTAATCATTTTAGAAGTTGATCCATAACCTGGATCCATATCTCCAGTAACAGAAGCCTTGATAATCTCTTCATCTACATCAGCACAAAACAAAATATCATAGTTTCCATTTTCTCTTTTTTCCCTTGAAGGCCCCTCTCCTGGCTTTGGTGCATCATCGCCAGCAATAGGGTTTGTGCCTGCAATCATATCAGCAATAGCTTTACCTTCGTCACCTGGTCCAGAAATCCACATTTCGTTGTACATAAATGACTCTCCATATTTATGGCCCATTAATGCATTAGATCGATGAATATTTTTTGTATTTATTGGGGCCATAAAAAATGGTGCCACCCATGTTTGTAAATCTTCATCATACTTTGGTTTTGTATCATCTTCTTGCTGTATTCCTTGAAATCCTTCACACAAAGCATGTGGATTAATTAGCACATTCAAGAGTTCTGGATTCTGGCTTAAAGATGCCATGGTAGCTTTCATGGATGCTGCAGTACCACCAGAAAATTCACCATTCATAGCTCTAACTCTTCCTCTAACAGATGGAGCATATCTACTAAGTTTTTCCATCGTTTTTTCTTGAACAAAAAGAACCCCTAGATCAAATGGGATACTATCAAAACCACAAGAGAATATCACTCTTGCTCCAGATTTTGATGCATCATCAGAGCATTCATTGATTATTTTATGCATCCATCCAGGCTCACCACATAAATCAACATAGTCAGTCCCAGAAGATATACATGTTCTAATAATTTTATCTCCATATAATTGATATGGCCCTACAGTAGTTAAAACGCATTTTGTATTTTCAACTAATACATCAATTGAAGATTGATCTTCACTATCTACTTCAAAAATTCCAACTTTATCTGGAAGATTGAGTTTGTCTTTTAGATCATTTAGTTTATTAAGATTTCTTCCTGCAATTGCCCATGAAATTTCATCATCAGAATATTTTTTTAAAGCATATTCAACTACAAGTTTGCCTGTAAATCCGGTTGCACCATAAATCACAAAATCAAAATTATTCATATTTCATTTATCCTATATAAAAAAGTTTGAGAAGATTATAATATAAAAAAAATATATATATTTGATTAATAAAATGTTCAAAAAAATTAAAGAATTTTTCAGAGTAGTTGGTGAATTAAAATACATAATTCCTCTTTTAAAATATAAATGGCCAGACCCAGATGATAATGCATCTCTAGCACATACATTTCAGAAAACTACTGATGAATATGGATCAAATGATTTTATGTACTTTGAGGATGAGAAATGGACATACTCTGAAACTAATGAAGCTGCGAATATTCTTGCAAACAGATTAGTAAATGATGGTATTGGTCATAGTGACCGTGTGGTTTTATTTATGGAAAATAGGCCAAATTATGTTATTAGCTTGCTAGCATTAAATAAAATTGGGGCTATAGGAGTATTGATTAATACAAGTCTCACAGGAGCGCCTTTAATTCATTGTATTAATTCATCAGACTCAAAAAAATGTATCGTTGGTGATGAGTTATCAGCTCCTTTAGAGGGTGTGCTTCATGAAATTAATATAAAAAACAAAGAAGATATCTATTGGGTTAAAGATGTTGGTGGTAAATGTCCTGATTGGGCTTCTGATCTAGATGTTTTACTTGATGGTTCCAAAAAAGATAACCTTAAAGAAACAAATCTAGTAACTGCAAAAGATACTGCATTCTTCATATTTACATCAGGAACAACAGGTGTTCCTAAAGCAGCATTATTTCCCAATACAAAAATTATAGCTGCATCAACTAACATTACTAGAGCTGGATATAGATTAAATCATGATGATTGTATGTATAACTGTCTGCCCTTGTATCATTCAACCGGTTTAATGTTAGGCCTATGTGCATGTGTTCATGTCGGGGCTTCAACTTTTATTAGAAGGAAGTTTTCTGCTTCATCCTTTTGGAAAGAAGCTCAACAATTTAATACAACTGCATTTGTATATGTGGGTGAGTTATGTAGATATCTTAGTTTTCAAGATCCTTGTGATGAAGAGATTAATAATCCAATTTCTAAGATGGTGGGTAATGGTTTAAGACCTGACCTTTGGGACTGTTTCAGAAATAGGTTCAGTGTAGATAGAATATGTGAAATTTATGGAGCCAGCGAAGGAAATGGAATGTTCATGAATTTATTAAATAAAGATCAGACTATCGGCATGACAAATGTTGAGCTGGCATTGCTTAAGTATGACGTTGCAGAAGATAAATTAGAAACTAATGAAAACGGTTCATACATTGAAGTTGAAGAACACGAACCTGGTTTGGCATTGGTAAAAATTGGTCCTAACGCTGTATACAATGGATATACTGATAAGAAAGCAAGTGAAGAAAAAGTAATCAAAGATGTCTTTGAGGAAGGTGACAGGTGGTTTAATACAGGCGACCTAATTAAATCAATGGACGTTGGATTTTCACTGGGCAGAAAACATTATCAATTTGTAGATAGAGTTGGTGATACTTTTAGATGGAAGTCTGAGAATGTTTCTACAAACGAGGTAGCAGAGATACTTAATTCTTTTCATCAAGTTAACATGGCTAATGTCTTTGGAGTTAAAGTTCCTCAAAGCGAAGGTAGAGCTGGAATGGTTGCGTTTAATTGTGATCTAAATGAATTTGAATGGAATAATTTTTCTAAATTTGTATCAGAAAGTCTACCTAGTTATGCTCAACCAGTTTTTATAAGAATAATTGAAGAATTAGAAACAACAGGAACTTTTAAATTAAAGAAAAATGACTTGAGGGAAGAGGCCTATCATCTTGACAAGGTCAATGAAGATAAAATTTTTATTAAAAAACCAGGAGAAAGTTTATATATTCTTCTAGATGATGAGTACTATAAAGTCATACAAGAAGGCAAAGCTGGGTTCTAATTTTACTTAATATCGCTGTCTATTAAAACGGCTATTAATAAGGCCGGTTCAGTGCCATTATTCACCCAAGCATGATTTGTTCCTCTTTGAACAACAACATCAAAGGGTTTTAAATCAACATCCTCTTCATCAAGAATTAGAGTTACATCTCCTTTAAGAAGAATAATATAATCAATAGTCTCTGTTTTGTGCATGGCCGGATGTTTTGAAGTATCAACCCTGTGGTGGGCTGCGCCTATTTTTTCAAAAGCATCTGCTGCTATTTCTTGCATCATTTCATCTGGAACCCCTTCTGGAAGAGGATTAATCTGAAAATATCTAAATTTTGTTCCTCCAATTGGAGGCGATAAGATAATATCTTTATCTGCTCTGTCAACATTATCAGTAGAGATAATCTTATTGCCATCTGTATTCCAAAGCTCAAAAAGCCCTCCTACATCTTCTCCTATAGATCTTGCCGGAGGCCCATCTAGCGTTATAACTGATCTCCCTTCTTCATTATGTCCTGTTACTATTCTTCTCATGCATATCTCCTATTTCTTTTATAGTTCTTTTTATTTCTTTTGCCCTTGAGCTGATTTCTATATCATGCCATCCGAGTTTTTTATTACTTTTTAAAAATGCTATTTTGTCACTTGCTTCGAAATCTGAATTCTCCATAAAATCTATGGCCTCTTTTGCTCCGTATCTATCATTGCAAATTAGGACCATGTCACATCCAGCTTTTAAAGATTTTTCTACTTTCTTGCAGCATAAATCATCGCCAGCTCCTGACATTGTTAAATCATCGCTAAATACTAAACCTTTATAATCTATATCATCTCTTAGGATGTCTTTAAGCCAGCGCTCAGAAAAGCTTGGTATTTTATTATCAATTTTAGGATATAGGATATGGGCACACATCACAGCATCAAGTTTTTTACCTAACTCTTTATAAGGAAAAATATCTTCTATATACAACTCATAAAGACCTCTACTATCAACTGGTAATTCTATATGACTATCTTCTAGCACTGCCCCATGTCCTGGAAAGTGCTTTCCTGTTGACTTCATGCCTGCCTCATGCATTCCATCAATATAATTTGAAGCATAATCAAATACTTCAATTTTTTTATTGGAAAAGGACCTGTCTCCAATTACAGTTGAATTATTTTTATTAACATCGAGAACTGGTGCAAAATTAATATCAATTCCTGCAGCAATTAATTCGCTGGAAGCTAGCCATCCTATATCTTTAAAAATTGAAGAGTTATTATTCTTTCTTGCAAAATTAGATATTTCTTGCATTGATGGAATTTTAGTAAATTCACTATCAAATCTCTGAACTCTCCCACCCTCATGATCTACAGCAAAAATAATATCCTCTTTAATGACTTTTATCTCATTTATAAGATTTTTAATTTGCTCAAAGGATTCAAAATTTCTAGAAAAGAAAATTATTCCTCCAACATGATTGCTAGAAATTACATTTTTATCTTCTTCAGATATTGACTTGCCTTCAATATCAAGCATAAGCCTGCCATACTCTTTTGTCATATTTTAATCATATCAAAGAAATATGATTCAAGTTATGCTTGAATAACATTGAAATAAATTATGTTAATAATATAAGATAAATTATGGCAAAAAGAGCATTAATTACTGGTTTTTCATCCGGAATAGGTCTCGCCTATTCAAAATATCTTGTAAATGAGAGTTGGAACTTGGATCTTGTTTCTAAAAATGAAGATAGGTCAAAAAAATCTGAAATGATTTTAAATTACAAGCATGCGAATTTCCATAATGCTGATTTATCTAAAAAGGAATCAATTGCAAATATTGTAACTAATTTTAAAACTCCAGATTTAATCATTGCCAATGCGGGCATAGCAATCAACGGAGCAATAGGCAAATTAAGTGATATAGAAAAAAATGAAGCATATTACCTAATGTGTGGTGGTGTGATTGACTTAATTGAAGGGTTTATACCAAGAATGATTGAAAAAGGATCCGGAAGAATTGTTATCATTTCAAGTATTGGTGCTATTACAGCAATGCCAAAATCCTCTATATATTCAAGCATTAAATCGGGCATCTATGCATATGGAAAATCAATCTCAGCTGAGTTAAAAAATAAAGGAATTAGTGTAACAGTAAGTTTACCAGGATATGTAAGAACACCTGCGCATAAAAAAGCTGGTTTAGATCATTTGGAGAATAAAGTTCCAAAATGGATGTGGGTTAGCGCTGAAACAGTTGTAAAAGAGACTGAGAAAGCATCAAGAGCTGGCAAGGCAGAAATAATCCCTGGAATAGTCTACAGAATTACAAAACCTTTTTTAAAGCTTCAATCTGCTATAAGAATTTGGCAATCAATAACCAGAAGAAATCAGTAGTCTATAAGTGTTTGAATTGCGTAATTTCGTTGTTTTATTAATCTGCTTCCACCAAGTTCCGGCAAGTCAATAATACCTAAAATTAATATATCTGAATTTTTAACACCAAAGTTTTCAGTAAATAATTCAGCACAAGCTATAGCCGTTCCACCTGTTGCCACTAAATCATCAACTATTACAATTTTTTGATTATCTTTAATATCGGTATTCTTTTGAATTTCTATTGAGGTGCTTCCATATTCAAGATCAAAGCTTTTTTTATAAGTTTCATTTGGAAGCTTTCCTGGCTTCCTCGCCAAAATAAATGGAAGATGTAAATCTCTTGCAATTGTTCCTGCAAAGATAAACCCCCTGCTCTCAATGCTTGCCACTAAATCAGCACCAAAATCTTTTGTAATCTTTGTCAGCTCATCGCATGTCTTAACAAAAGCTTTTGGTGTTTCAATTAAGCTTGTAATATCTTTAAACTCTATTCCGTCAATTGGAAAGTTATCTACTGTTCTAATGTATTTTTTTAGATCTAATGGGTCTTTACTCATTATTTATCACTCCATTTGGGATCTCGTTTTTCTAAAAAGGAATTTATTCCTTCTTTAGCATCATCTTTTAATGTATTTTCAGCCATAACCTTAGAGGTATATTCATAAGCATCGGATAAGCTTAAATTATGCTGTTTATAAAAAGCTTTTTTCCCTATTTCAACAACCTGTATTGGTTTGTTTGCAATTTTTTTAGCTAAATCCATTACTGATTCTGTTAATTGTTCATCAGGGACCTCATCATTAATTAATGATATTCTCTTAGCTTCCTTTGCGTTAATCATATCCCCAGTTAATAGCATTTTCATGGCTTCTTTTTTATTTACATTTCTTGATAAGGCAACCATTGGGGTTGAGCAAAATAATCCAATATTTACTCCTGGTGTTGCAAATTTAGAAGAACTAGATGAAATTGCAAGGTCACAACTTGCCACTAGCTGACAACCAGCAGCAGTGGCAATTCCATTAACTTCAGCAATTACTGGCTTTGGACAATTTACTATCATCTGCATTAATGAGGAACATAAATTAAAAAGATCTAAGAAATATGATGTCCCATCATCATCACTTTCTCTTGCATCAGTAATTTCTTTAAGATTATGTCCAGAACAAAAAACATTACCTGTTGCAGCAATAATAATTACTTTAATAGAATTATCTTTGGAAGCTTGCTCTAAGGCTTCTGAAAGTTTTGCCATTAAAGATTCTGATAAAGCATTTTTATTTTTTTGATCATCTAATGTTAGCCTAAGGATTCCATTAGCATCTTTTTCTTTTAAAAGAATATCATTTATATATTGTGTCATTGACATATTATCCATTTAAAAACATCAAATTAAAAATTTAATCTTCAAGAACTTTTTTAGGGCACTCATCCATAACTACTTTCAATCCAGCATTATTTGCTAGTTCGTATGACTCTTCATCTACAATACCTTCCTGCAACCATAAAATATCTGCATTTATTTTTATAGTTTCTTTAGCAATGTCTAATACAAAATTCTTTGCTCTAAATACGTCCACCATATCAATTTTTTCTTCAATTTTTTTTAAACTAGAATAACATTTTCTTCCTAAGATATTTATCTCATTTGGATTGACTGGAAAGATCTTATATCCATAATCAATTAGAAATTTCATAACTTTAAAACTATCTTTTTCAGAATTTGAGCTAGCTCCAACAATAGCTATAGTATTAACATTAATTAGTATTTTTTTTAAATTATTCATAAATTTATTTGATTTTAATATATAGATAGGTTTTTAATATTTTTATCTATTATAAGTTAGGTCAATAAATGTATAATTGTAATCTGTTATTTAATAATAAAATTATAAAATATGACTAACGTTAATATATACCAACAAAATGGAATGCCTGTCAGCCCAAGAGAATGGTTAGTATGTATGATACTTTGCTTTTTTGTAGGTTTTTGGGGTGTTCATAGGTTTTATGTTGGCAAGGTTGGAACCGGTATACTTATGTTTTTTACATTTGGCGGCCTTGGAATTTGGTGGTTTATTGATTTAATCATTATTGCCACAGCATCATTTCGTGATAAAGAAGGAAGGCCTATTCCTTATAGTTCAAGTCCAATTGTAAATACAAATCAAGCTACTCAAACTGTAACATCAAACGAATCAACAACTAAATCTTCAGATAAAAACTTCAATATAAATATAGCATCAGAGTTAAGAGAGCTTGCTTCCTTAAAAGATGATGGAATAATTACTGAAGATGAATTTAATAAGAAAAAGACAGAATTACTTGGTTAAGTTATAAACCCTCATTTTGTCCTAAACTTTTTATTTATGAGGATTTACAAGATATTTCTTTCCAGTAGCCTGTTTTGCATAAGATTTTATAATATCTGGTTCAAGCATCTCTTCAAAAGAAATCTCTTGCGCATAACTACTAGCAAAAGTTGTTTTAATCTCTTTTGCTACCCTTTCCCTCATTTGTTGAAATTTTTCCATTCCAATTCTTCCAATCATTGGAGTTAATAGCCAGCCTCCAAGACCCCAAGACATACCATAAGATCTTTTAAGGATAGTTGGGGATTGATCAAGTCCGCCGTAGATATAAACTTGTTTATAGGTATCTGAACCATATCTACTATATTCTTTAGCGGTCTTGTTTGCTGCTATCTCCATGGCTGATAGTATTTGTCCAGGAAGCTCACCATTATTACCGCCGCCTGTAGCGTCAAAACCTAGTGTTGCTCCTGTTATTACTAGAGCAGAGACAAGATCATCCATAAAGTTTTCATCGCTAGTGTTACATACATGTTCTGCTCCCAAACTTTTTAATAATTCTACATGTTCAGCATTCCTTACAATATTTACTAAAGGCACTTGGTCGTCTTTGCATATTTTTACTAACATTTGACCTAGATTAGAAGCTGCAGCTGTATGAACTATAGCTGAATGGTTTTCTAATTTCATGGTTTCTATAAAAGAAAGTGCTGTAAGAGGGTTTACAAAAGAAGAGGCTGCTTCAGAAGAAATCGTTCCTTCATTCATAACCAAACAATTGGCAGCTGGAACACATCTATATTGAGAATACATAGCCCCGCCAGCCAAACCAACAGTTCTACCGATCATATCTTTTACATTTTCACCTGCGTCCACAACAACCCCTGCTCCCTCATTACCAACTTGCATAGATTCATCTAATCTAGGCTTCATAGCACCCATCAATGCTGGGTGTATTTTCATTGTTGTAATGGTTTCATTTCCTGAGCCTGATTTGTTTATAGATGAAAGATCAGCAGCAAAACTTAATAAAAGACCAAGATCAGATGGATTGATTGGAGCCGCTTCGACTTTTATCAAAACTTCATCTGCAGATGGTATAGGCTTTTCAACATTGGCAATTGAAATTTCTATATTGCCTTCATTTGTAACTTTTGATCGTATTTCTTTTGAATTATTCTCTTCCATTTTAATCTCCTTGTTTATAAATTTTTATCTGCATAAATCCAACTTCTTATTCCTGATTTTAATATTACCTCTCTCCTTTCATAATTATCAACTTCATAATCATCTGCTTTCAATAATTCAACTGAAGTAACTTTAAAAACAGTGCCTTTAACCTCATCCTTTTCATTGTTTGTAAAGAAAAGGATTGGATGAAATTTTTTATTACTTAATCTAAGGACATGTTTATCAGTAATCTCTAATTCTTTTATAATATATTTTTGAAGAACATCCTTGGATCCTTTTAGAATGCGTCCGAAATTTTCTAATTGAACATTTTTTTGTTGTAAGGTTCCATAAGAGAATAAGTATTCCATATTAACTTTATAGTCTTAAATATTTTTTTATATTATATATAATTTTTAATGGGTAATAGGTTCATCTAGTTTGCTAACTATTTCTTCATATACAGAAGATGAGAACTTAAAGTCATCTATAAAACCACAATGTCCACCATATTGTTGAGATTTAAATACTACGTAATCGGTTTGATCTAGTTTATGAAGAGGCTCAATAGGAACACATGGATCATCAATAGATGAATATATATGCGTATTATGTTTTATCCTATCAATGGTATCTTGAGTTATAGCATATCTAGAAAATAGCTCCTTAGTATTTTCATGTGGTGAAAAATTTTCTGTAAAAAATTCTGTCATTTCTTCAAGATTTTTATATTTTAAAGCCTCTTCTGCATTATCAATTTCATATAATCTAATTTTTCTTCGCAGTGTTTTCTGCCATTTATTTACAAAATATTTTTTCAAAATCCAAGAAGTATTATCCATAGCGTGCATTGAAATTTCAGGATCAATTACTGGAGACAGAACAACAGTACTTTTTAAAAAATTAATTGTTGCAGAGGCAGATATTCTTAATGCGATATTGCCGCCTAATGAAAAACCAATTAAGTGTATTTCATTGTGTGGATATTTATTGCCAATAGATTGAACTGCTTCGATTAGAGTTTGGATATCAGTAGCTCTAAAAAAGTCTTTATTTAAGTGCTCCGTATTACCATGGTCAATAGGATGAATCCTTATAATATCAAAGTTTTTAATATGCAAAAGATTAGCTAAAGGAATTAAATATTTAGAATCTTTATGGCCTAACCACCCAGGAAAAAATATTACTTTCTTTTTATGTAAATTTGTCTCAAATATTTCAATTGACTGAGAATTGGAAGATGTAAAAATTTGTTTAGAAGAAATTTTGTTTATTTTTTTTCGTATGGGTTTTTGATGTATCTCTCTTATTGGACTCGACGCTATGAGGGTATTAAATAAACCATTCTTAAATAAATTCATTATTATTTTATCTCTTAAATAATTTTTTTAATATTACAGTCATTCCTGCACAACTTCTAGATAAGTCTTCACTTTGAGTATCGCATTCTCTCTTATATCCATGTAAAAAAGAGCAAAGTCTAAGCCATGGTAGTTTCCTGAAGAGCCTCCAAATCCCTGAAACCTAGTTCCTGTTTGATCAGATGCGAATAAGATTCCATTTTTACACTGGGCTTGAACATATTCCTTAATTGGAGACTCTAAAGGGCCAAATATTTCTCCTTTAGGAGCATCGTCTCCACTTAATTCTAGTGAATAATTGCCTGATATATAAACAGCTCCCTTAGAATTTGAAAGATCAGATAATGGGCCTTCATTTTTCCAGGTAATAGGATTGACACAAAGATTATTTTTATATCTAGGCATATCATTATTTATAAGTGTGACATTCATCGTATCCCAATGAACTAAACAACCTAATTCTGTTGGGCCATCACAAATATAAATATCATTCATTTTATTCATCCAAGATTTAGAAATTTCACCACCAATGATATAAGCCCCAACCATCTTAGAATATAAATTTGTTCCATCAATTTCTTCAGCAAGCAATCTAATGGAATGATGTGTACCCTGACTATGACTAGCAATAATAAATGGTCTTCCATTGCTATAATTTTCAATAAAGTATTCGAATGCTTTTTTTACATCTTGGTAAACAAATGCGTGAATTTCCTCTCGCAATTCATCAGTATCATAATAACTATATATCGATGCTTGACGATAATACGGCGCATATATGCTACAGCAACCATTGAAAGCACTAGCTTGATTTGCCA
>CACEHH010000018.1 GCA_902559345.1 uncultured SAR86 cluster bacterium
GTGTAACTCCTGGCTTTAAGCTCTTATTGCAATTTATGCTTAAAACTGAAAAAAATGCTAATAAAAATCATGGTATTTGGTCTCAACCAGGTGGAGATGAATATTACAAATTAAGAATAAGAACCTACACAACAACAGATTATTCACCCGAAGATATTCATCAGATGGGACTTGATGAAGTTGAAAGAATAACAAATAGGATGAAAGAAATTTTGACTGGGCTTGGATACGACAGCTCTAAAAGCGTTGGCAGCTTAATGAATGAACTAAATGAAAATCCTGATTTCTTATATGCTGACACGCCCGATAGAAAAGAGATCGTTGTTAATGATTATACGGAAATGGTTAATGAAGCTATTGATGTAATGTCTGATTATTTTCATACTATGCCAAATGCAAAGGTTGTTGTAAAAGCAGTTCCTGAATATTCTGAACAGACGGCTGCTGGCGGGTACTACCAATCTCCAGCTCTAGATGGAAGTAGGCCGGGAGTTTTTTATGCAAATCTATACGACATTAGACAGACACCAACATATAGCATGAGAACATTAGCATATCATGAAGCAACGCCAGGACATCATCATCAGATTGCACATTCCCTAGAAAATGATGATTTAACAATGTATAGAAGGTTCGGTTATAGGACTTCTGCATTTTCAGAGGGGTGGGCATTATATGCTGAAAGATTAGCACTTGAAGTTGGGTTGGCTGAAAATCCTTATGACGAACTTGGCATTCTCCAAAGTGAGTTATTTAGGGCAGTAAGATTAGTAGTTGACACTGGAATGCATTACAAAAGATGGACTCGTGAAGAAGCAATGGAATATATGAAATCTATAACAGGGATGTCGGATACCGAAGTGAGGGTTGAAATTGAAAGATATATTGTATGGCCGGGACAAGCGCTAAGTTATAAAGTAGGAATGATAAAAATCCTTGAATTAAGAGAAAAGGCTATAAATGAATTAGGTGATAAGTTTAATATTAAAGATTTCCATTCTGCGGTTCTTGATCATGGGAATCCGCCATTATTTATTGTCGAAGAAATGGTTGATAATATGATTGAAGAATCTAAAAACTAGTAATTTTCTGGGTGTTTTGGTACAAAAACACTGTAATATTTTTTTAGGTCTAAAATATCTTTAATTTTATTTCCTGATGGAATAAACGCTTTTCCAAGAACAATCTCTTTCTTAGAAAAATCTAAAGATGCGGGGACAATATGAGCATTAATCTCGCTAGCAATTCTCAAAAAACCAGTCTTCCACTCCTTTACTTTAGATCTTGTTCCTTCAGGCGACATTGCAATTAGAGACCCTTCAATATCTTTAATCTGATTAATTGCATCTTGAATAATACCACCAGGTTTAGATCTATCAACTGGAATTCCTCCCATATATTTTAAAAATTTACCAAGTCCATATCTGAATACAGTATGTTTTCCTATAAAGGTTATTCTTGCATCAAGCCCAGCAACTGCTGCAACTCCAAATATTCCATCCCAATTAGAAGTGTGAGGGGCCACAGTTACTACTAGTTTTTTGCCAGAATATTCATCTGATATATTTCCTTTTACCTTCCAACCAAATATTGACAGAACCGTTCTTCCAAGCCATTGAAGCGCCTTAGGTCTATTAGCCCTAAAGCTTAAAGGTATCTGTGTGTTTGAGACACTTTTCATTAAGAACTCTTGGTGATAATAATTTTATCTTTTATAAAATAAGGTAGATATATTAAATAACATACGATTATTGCAAGAATATAGATATCAATCATATGATATGGAGGATCTCTCATAAACTCAGTTACATTTAAACCTGGAGGTTTTTCAATCACATACCAGTAGTTTGCTGGAGATCCTATTAAGTAATTAATCGGGTACATTAAAAGGAGAAAAATTGATACTACAAATAAGACTCTATGAACATCTCTTAATTGAGGTCTTTGACTATCAATAATGATGGCATAAGCTACGCCCATTATAATCATAGAGTGCCCTACCATATGTCTTATGTAATCTATATGAGGAAATGAATATAGTGTATCTGGGGTCAATAAAGCCATGCCCGCACCAGAAATACCTGCGAAAAAAGCAAACAAAAAGAATTCTCTTTTTTTTGTTATGAAGTATAAAATTATTGCTGCAGATGAAAAGTCACATAAATGTAGTGGCAGTCCAAGCCTCCACTCATTTAATCCATACCCTTCCCTAAAAAAATCCATGCCTTGGTTTATAAGAATTAAGGAAATAATAGATATGACTAATACTTTCTTTGATAAATCACTTTTTGTTGCAAAGAACTTTGGAAGATAAATAATTAAAAGAAAACATATTATTGTAATAATAATATGCGATGGGCTCGAAAGGCTAAAGAGCTTCATTTGTATTTAAAATTATTTTACGGTGATTCTGGTAAGCTATCGTAATTTAATTCATCGTAAGGATTTTGGATGCCAATTGCGTCTGGATGTACTACTGAAATATCAATATCACTTCCATAATCTCCAGCAATAAAACCTCCTAGCGTTCCTTTAGGTGCAAGATATATAGTCGCATATCTTCCTGATTTTTCATAAACAAGAGTAATCTCTTCTCCAACTTTAGAAGAAATTAGTTTCCAACCAGTTGTTAAAGTTTCAGTTCCATAAAAAATCAGGTTTTCTGCAGGGCTAAAGCCTGAAGTTAATATTATTCTTCCAGAAATTGATTCTCCAGTTCCAAGCAAAACAGTTGGAGCTTTAACTATTTCTGCGTCATCTGGCAAAGGAAGATCCTCTAATAAATAAGCAATTACTTTCCTTTGATTTTTTTGATACTCATCTGTAAAGATAGCGCATCCAGAAATAATTATTAAAACAAATAATAGTGAAGAAAGGTTTTTTATATTCATATTGATATCTCTCGTAATTTATTTTCTTACGTAATATTAAGCATATACTTGACCAAATTTATTTTCAAGGAAATCATTCCAAGATAATGATTCTTGTTTTACAAACCCTTTGTTTGATATTTTCCCATCAAGATACATTTTAAGAGCGCTACATACGCCTGATGCCGTTGTTAGCTGTATTGCACTATATTTATCATCACCATAAATCTTCCTTAGATAAGTTTTTTCTTGAAGAACTCCATCTATTAACCCAATAACTTTAACAAAGAAGATGATTACATCATTTTTTGTTCTTGGCACTTCTTTATCAAATAATTTTTCTAGGACTTCTTTATTTTTCTTTAAATGCAAGTCGTTAAAAAGAAACTTCATATGGTTTAGATGTCCAGGATATCTAATAGTTTTATAGGAGAGCGTTTCAACCCTGTTCTCATATGTTTCACACATGGTTGCGCAACCGCCGCTTGTGTTAAATGCTTCAAAACTTTCACCATCGATAACAATTTTTTCAGCTCCCTCTAGGGGCATTGTTTTAATAGCCTTACCTTCATATATTGCGTCTGCTTCATTACAGTATTCATTTATTAAGCCATTAGTTGACCAGCTTAAATAATAGCTCATTTCGTTAGTTGTAAATCTAGGCAATGCTCCAACCCTCATCATAACTTCTTTCACACTATCAAATTGTTCCATCATGCTAGCTGCACATATATTAATAGCTCCTGGAGCAAGTCCGCACTGTGGCATTAAAATATTTGTGGATTTTAAAGATTTTATATATTCAGTTGTATCAACATCTTCGGTTAAATCAAAATATCCTATGCCTTCTTCTGAGGCTGCTTTTGCTACAGTCTTGTTAACAGCAAAAGGTCCAGCTGAAATAACTGCATTGCTGCCATTTAAAAATTCTTTTACTTGAGAAAAGTCTGTAGCATCAAAGCCATCAGCAATATCACCTTGAACTATATCGTAGTCATCTTTTAATAATTGTTTTAATGCCCAGCCAATATTTCCACTTCCAACAATTGCTATCTTAGCTTTCATCAAATTCAACTCCTTGAGCAAGAGGCAATTCTTCGCCATAATTTATAGTTGCTGTTACCCTTCTCATATAATTTTTCCATGCATCAGAACCAGACTCTCTTCCTCCTCCAGTATCTTTTTCTCCACCAAAAGCACCACCAATTTCAGCGCCACTTGTTCCAATATTAACATTAGCAATTCCACAGTCACTTCCAGATTCGCTTAAGAATAATTCTGATTCTCTCATATCATTTGTAAAAATAGAGCTGCTCAACCCCTGAGATACATTGTTTTGCATATGGATTGCATCTTTAAGATCTTCATATCTTTTTACATATAAGATTGGTGCAAAAGTTTCTGATAACATTTCATCGACAATATCATCAACAAGGACTAGAGCTGGTTTAACATAATACTCTTCTGGGCTTTCTATTTCTAATCTTTCACCGCCTAAAACTTGAACTCCTTTATTCCTTAGTGAGTTTAGAACTTTTTGCATAGAGTTATAACTTTCTTCAGAAATTAAAGGTCCTATTTGTGAATCCTCTTTTGTTGGGCATCCTATTATCAGATCATCAAAACATTTCTCAAGCCTTTTAACACAGTCATCATAAATCTCTTTATGAACAAACAGCCTTCTTAGGGAGGTACATCTTTGACCAGTTGTTCCGCATGCAGAAAAGGCTATTCCTTTGATTGTAAGGTCTAGATTTGCTGAAGGGCATACTATTGCAGCATTGTTTCCGCCTAATTCTAGAAGAAGCTTTCCTAACCTTGCTGAAACTATTGGAGCTAACTCTTTTCCCATTTTAGTGCTTCCTGTTGCAGAAACTAATGTAATTCTATTATCTTTACAGATTGAGACCGCTTCTTCATTGCCTCCCTCTAAAATTAAGATTAAATCAGAAAAATCACCGCTTACTTTATCCCATGCTGCTTTTATGCTCTTTGCACATTCATTTGAATGAGGGCTTGGTTTCCAGATAACGCTATTGCCACAAACTGCAGCTAAGCAAAAATTCCATGCAAACACTGCCATAGGAAAATTAAAAGCAGTTATACAACCTACTACTCCAAGTGGATGCCAAAGCTCCTGTAACCTATGATTGGGTCTTTCGCTAGGCATGGTTAATCCATATAACTGTCTACTTAACCCCACTGCAAAATCACACATATCAATAGCCTCTTGAACCTCCCCCAATGATTCTGTTTTAATCTTCCTAGCTTCTTTTGTGATGGTTTGAGCTAAAGCTTCTTTTTGTAATCTAAGCTCTTCTCCAAATTGTCTTATAAATTCTCCTCTTTGAGGAGCTGGAATATCTCTCCACTTTAATGACACCTCTTTAGATTTTTTAACGATACTATCAATATTATTAGTCATTATAAGAACCTCCTTTAATTAAAAAGATTTGGTATATTGCAAATAAAGCATAAATTATAAAGTAAGCTATATAAAAATTAAGTACTAAAGGATCTTCTAGCGATTCCACAAAAGGGTCATTTGGCGGAAGTCTTTTAAGGACTTCTGCTGTAGTTGGAAGCATGCTAAAAAAAACAGTTACAGATAAAGCAAGTTCTTTTGCATAAACAGTTAAAGAGCCCAATAATTTATTCTTATCTAAGATAAGCGCCACAGAAATTGCTAACATCGTTAATATTGATAGCAAGTGTGCATCATTGAAGCTACCTGTTGCACTATAAATGAAAAGCGATGATGCTGATGCGATGAAAGTACAACCAAGGTAAAACATTCCTAAGTTTGATTTAGGATTGATAAACTTATATCTAATTAATAAATAAAGGCCGGATAAGATTCCTGCTATTCCAATAACTGTGTGGAACCAACCTATTAGTGAAATTCCCCCATACATTAACTGCTCCCTAAAAATAGTGAGGTTATTTTACTACACTTAAACTAAAAGATTTTATGCTTGCCCTGAAGTATTTCAAAATACATTTTATGGTCCCCTATAAAACTATAGAAAGGATACTTAAAAGTGGCAGGTTTATTTTTTTCAATAAAAAAATGTCCAACCCAAGCAAATGCATAACCTGAAAGAATAGCAAACAAAAGAAATACAAAATTAAAAGATAAAAAAAACTGGATTAAAAAGAAAATACCAATGCTTGTTCCAATAAAATGCATCAACTTGGTGTGCTTATTATCATGTTCAGATAAATAATATGGGTAGAAATCTTTAAAAGTTTTATACTTTTCCATAATCTTATTTCCTAGGAGGCATTCCGCTTACTCTTGTTAATGTTGTAGTTACACTTGCTCTCCTGTGCTCACTTAAAGATTGGTAGTCTTCGCTTAAATACCATGTTTCTGCATGCTTTGCGGAAGGAAAACTAAGCAATATTACTCTTCCTTCCATTGGCTTGTCGCCTTCCATATGCACTATGTTGTCATCAAATGTAATAAACTCGCCTTCATATTTCTTAAGTATCGGGAAAAAACCTTTTTCATATTCTCTATACCTATCAGCATCATGAATTTGTAGATTTGCGATGATATAAACTTTTACTTCTTCCATAGTCTAAAGCTTATTTAGGTGCTGCTTCAGGCTGATAGTCGTAATATCCTTCAAGCGGGATCATTAAATGAACAAATTTCGTACCTTTAAACATTACGTATGGAGCCCCTGTAGTATAGTCTGTTGTCTGGCCATCAAGTGATGATGGGTCTTTTGGCATCAACATCATGTGAGCCCCTGATTCTATATAGTGCTTGTGTCCAGCATCTTTTTGACCATCGGTATATGGTTTAAAATTATCCACTCCCAAGTCACCATGCTTCATCCAAATCCAACCATCACTTTCTAATTTAGGGGTTTTGTCTGCAATATATGCCTCTACCCAAGCAACAGCATTTGGATCAGAACAAGCAGCAGCAGATGCATGAGCATCAGCGAATCCGCCATCAGGCATAGGGACAAGATTTCGGCAAGTCCAACCGTTAGTTCCTTGTCTTAAAACTTTACCAGCATCACTTATAACAGTTGCATGGTCTCCTATAAATGCAGGAGCAGCACTTGTATATGCTTTTATCTGCCATTCATCAGAATTCCCATGTAAATGGTTGTCGTGGGCTAAAATGCTGACCGAAAGAGTTAAAATTAAAGTAAATAAACTATTTTTCATAGTCTTCATATGTTCTCCTCTGAAATAACTTAAATATCACTCTTAATTCTAAGTAAGAATGAAACCTAATACAAATATATTAATTTGTCTCTTTTTTTATATGTTGAGCTATTGACCTAAACATGGCTATATGAGCATCTTTTGTGTATTCCTTTTCAGATCTAAACCTGTGATTGGAAGATGTTTTGGCTATTACAATCCCAGATTCAGGATCAACGTAAATAAACTGATTATAAACTCCGTGTGCTGTGTAATCAGTCAATGGATCACCCGGCACCCACCATTGGTAACCATAACCCCAATCGTTTGATGACAGCTCTCCAGCATTAGGCATTAAGTGAGGTGCATCAGGTGTATGGGATGCTTTTACCCAATCTTCTGGAACAATCTGTTCACCAAACCATTGTCCGTTATTTAAATAAAGATATCCGAATTTCGCATAGTCTCTTAAAGTCGCATTTAAACCGCCAAGTGCCATATCAACACCAGCCTTGTCTGTGATGTAGTAAGCCTCACTTTCCATTCCTATTCTGCTCCAAATCTTTTTAGAAAGGTATTCTCTTAGGGGCATGTCAGAAACAGTTTCTAAGATCATTGCAAGAACTTGAGTATCAATGCTTACATAATGATTATAAGTTCCTTGCTCTTTTCCATTTTCTAAAGTTTTAGCAAAATCTCTAAACGGAGTTCCTCTTGCGGCTGCCCTTCCGAATTTATTTATATCAGAATTTGGATCTGCGTAATCTTCATTAAAGGCAACTCCTGAGGACATTTGAAGGATGTTTTTAATCGTCACCCCCTCATAGCCTGTTCCTTTAAAGTCTGGTAGATATTTTGTAGCCGGATCTTCAATGCTATCAATTAAACCTTCATCAAGAGCTATGCCTATTAATGCAGATAAAAATGATTTAGCCACAGACCATGAAATATGCTTGCTGTAACGATCATTCCCATTCCAGTATTCTTCATATAGGATTTTATCTTCATGCAATATAATAAGACCATCTGTGCAAAAATAATCTAAGGCCTCCTTTAAATTATATTCTTTACCTTCTAGGGTATATATTTCAGGCAGCTCAATAAAACCTTCTTCAAATATATGTGGATTTTCTGATGCAGGAATGGGATCAGATGTAAAAAAGAACTCATCCATACTTATAAAGTTATTAGCTATAGTGTCTTCATTATATAAATTTGATAATTTATAAAGTCTTATAAAATTTGGAGTATATATGACTAACGCGGCTAATAAGGCAACAAATATAAAAACTAAAAATTTACTCATAAGCACAAGTTATCATAACTTTGGTTTTATAAATGATATTTAATATAAAAAATATTTAAATCCACTCATCATTTGGGGCTGTTAGATCTCCTTCATTATCCCCTGTATTAATTACTCCCGATGGCTCAACCAGCATTATTTTTGCCTCTTCATCAGCATAAGGTTTGTGTTTTGTTCCTTTGGGAACAACTATCATCTCTCCTTCTTCTAGTTCAATTGTTTCGTTTTCAAATTCAATATTGATAATACCTTCAATAACAATAAAAACTTCGTCGGTATCATCATGTTTATGCCAAACAAAATCATTTTTAATTTTCACTAGCTTAAATTGATAGTCATTCATTTCCGCAATGACCTTAGGAGACCATTGGTCATTGAATTTGCTAAATTTTGATTTGAAATTTATTTTTTTCATTATGAGTTTATATTAGTATATTTCTCAGAGTGCTAGAATAAAATATGCAAAATTATATCTTTATATTTATATTTCTTATTGCAACGCCATTATTTTCAGATGAATCTAATAAAACGTATGGCAAAGGGCTGCCGAGAGATTCTTATAGCTTAATACCAGATGATTCTTCCTATCCAGTATGGGAAACAGGAGAATATGAATCAGTAAACCCTCAAAGAATGAAAAATATAGTTATAGATATTTCAAATATCGCTCTAGAAAGCAAAGAGCGAACTCCATACTGGGGGAGACTTCCTGGAAGTCCTGAAGATAAAAAAACTATGGATTATATTGAAAATAAATTGTTAGATTTAGGTTTTAGTATTGAAAAAAAAGATGTTTATATAAAAAAAGAATGGCGTCCAACCGAATGGTCTTTAGGTTACGAGTTTAATAATGAGTTTCATTCTATTGTCTCTGCATTCCCAACTGGTGAAAATATTAAACATCTTAATAGCACTATTAAAACAGAGCTCATTTGGGTTGGCTTAGGGTCTGAAGCTGATTTTATGGGAAAAGATATAAAAGGAAAGGCTGTAGTAATTTATAGTTTTTTTGTACCAGGAGGTAGAAGCCATTCTGCAAGTAATAGGGCTGAGCTGTTTTATGCAAATGAAAGAGCTTCTGAAAAAGGAGCATCTCTAATAATTAATATTATGGGTGTCCCTGGTGATGGTATGTTTGCAGGTGGCGCATTTCATGGAACGAGCGGAAAACCAACAACATCATATAACGCTCCAATTATAACCATCAGTCAGGATGAGGGCTTTTTGCTTAGAGATAGAATGCTTAAAGAAAAGATTTTCGTAGATTTTAATTTAAAAATCGATGTCATTGAAAACCTTAAAACTACCTACATGTTAGCCAAATTAGATGGCATGTCTAAGGAGGAAATTTTCTTAGGCGCTCATACTGACGGCTATTTTCAGGGCGCAATGGATAATGCTAGCGGTATTGCAGTAGGTCTAGAAATGGCGGAATACTATTCAAAGCTTAAGAAGTCTGAAAGACCAAGATCCATAACATTTTTTCTATATCCTGATCATCATCATGGAGAATATAGTGTTCGCCAGGTTGAAGAATATTATGATTGGGATAATGTAGCACTTGTTCTCACGCTTGAACATCCAAGCCAATCTCAACTTTATTGGTTTAATGAGGATATTATGGTTTCTAATGCTATAGGCTCCTTCAGATGGAACGTAATGGGCAGCAATAAACTTGAGAGAATATTTAAGAAAAGGCTTAAAGAAAATGGGGTATCAATTTATAACCATATGACAGACAAACCAAAGCTAACAGATAAAGCGCCTGGCTTTCATATAATTGATCACGTTATCTATCACACAACATTTGATATACCAGAGCTTGTTCCTTCAGAAGGGATGAAGAGATCTGCTAAAGCATTTATTGGAATAGTTGACGATGTAAACCTTCTTTCTATTGAAGAGTTAAGATAAATCAATCTAATAGTTCTGCTGATCTAGTTCCATCCTTATTGATAATAACCTTTAATGGTTGCCACTCTTCATGTCCACATATTCCCAATAAACAACCTTCAACTTTTAGATTTCCACTCTCAACCACATATAAATTAGATTTAAAAATTTTGCCTCTACCTGGATCATAAATCTTGCCATTCTTAAGCTTCATAGTATTAGTGTCAGAGTAAGGAAAGTTTACAAAAAGATTAACTCCTATCAATGGTCTGCTCTTTAAAGAATCATCTTTATTATTTGAATCAAGAACAGATTTTGGATCAATACCTTCTTCAACAAACACATGTTCTATTTTTCCACATAACATGCCATCACACTCTTCAATCTTAACAATCGAGCCAGAAGTCAACCAGTAACCAAGCATATTGTGTTCTTCAGTAAAAATAAAATTTGTGAAAACGATTAATGTTAATGCCTTTAATAAATTAGAGGCCATATATCCACTCTCTTACCATTTCAACAGCTTCCTCATGGGTAAGAGCCCTTCCAGATTCTGGCATCATGATTCCAGGATCCATTGAAATCATTCTATGAAGCAAAATAGACTCATCTGGCTTGCCAGGGACTATAGAATACTTTAAGCCTCCACTGCCTCTTCCAGTTGCTACTGGTTTTTTAAACACTCCTAAATGAATATCTCTAGTTTCATTTAGATGTAGATATAAGCCTGTAGAATTTGCGTTTCCACTGGGAGAGTGACAATGCCCACAATTAACATCTAGATAAGACCTTACTCTGTCATTAATATCTTTAGTTTCATCAGTCCAATCTACAGGAGAGTTTAATTCCAGGGGGTAGTCATCAATGATTTCTCGATTCATCCAGTATGCAAGTTGATTAAAATTTCCTTCTTGAAATTCTAGCTCTTTGTTTATATTTCTTGCCTTAGGTCCTATAGGGGTGATTTTGTCATCAGCAGCATGACATTCTTTGCATTGGTTAACGTTAGGTACTCTGTACCTTACTTCTCTTTGGTCTCCAGTAAAATCTGTCCATGCAACATTTATAGTTTTGCCTGCGACTTTTTTATATGCTTCATTTTGTTCCTCATTCCATGCATAAGAAACAGCTTCCCATCCATCTTTTTTTCTTAATAAAAGTCTTGTTTCAAGAAGTTTTTTTCCAGCAGACAGATCTCTTTCATCTACAGGGTAATAAAAAGTTTTTATTAAAGCCGATCCTGTAGGAAAATCAAAAACCCAATCCTCTTGATATTTCGCTTTCTTATTATTAGGAACATAAACCCATCTTTGTTTATATGAGTAATCTGAAAATAGCGTTGAGATTAGCTCGTACGGTATAACGTTTTCACTGGGAATCTGAGCAGAATCATCCATAAAGAAATTAAAATCAGAAAGCTTATTTGGAAAACTATCAGCAACAATTAGTCTTTCATCCACTCCATATATCTTGGTGCATAAAAAAAGCACAGTTACAAAATGAAATACTTTTTTCATAATCCTTATATGCCGTCTATATTAATTGGCTCCAGCGGATTAATTGCCCCCTTAAATTCTTCTTTATCTGTTCTGATAGGGTTAGAAAATCCAAGCATATATTTGATTGCACTAATTGTTAAAAATGTCGTTTCACTATTTTCATTTAGTATTAGTTTTTCATCATCGGGTTGCCCAAAAATCATTTGCGACATTGGAGCTACCCCATCCCAAAATATATCTGGCATATTTCCATTGCTTATTTCAAAAAGCATTTTTGCTAACTCGCCTGTTTGAATGTCTGGGTCAAAACCACTAGGTCCATAAGTATTATTATGAATTTGAATTCGTCTTGGGTGCGGATAATAGTTAGGATCATCGGTTTCGTCAGAATATGACACAATAGATAAATTAACTGTTCCATTTCCACTCATCAGATTATCAAATACTTCAACATCTGAGTTTGCCATAATAATTATTCCGGTGCCTCTAGGCACTTCACCAACAATATTTCCCTCAGGCGCAAAATTGTCTGTGTCATTATCTATAGACTTATTTTTAAAAACTCTTATGTGATGTCCGCCTTGTTGAGGAAGGTCTGGCAAATCAAAAATAAGAATTCCTCCAGTATTATGCGATGCAAGATTATTATATACATCTGCATAATAAGAATTTTCAATCTCAATTCCAGCAACATTGTATTGAGCAATACTATTTCTAACAATTATATTTTTGGATTGGCCTACGTATATTCCTGCATCCGAAGCACCAATTGCTACGCATCCATCAATTAAAACGTCTTCTGATTCAACTGGATAAAAACCATATGCTCCATTGCTGCTTTTGGGCCCTCCTGTCCATTCAGTTTTCAGATTAATCATGTTAATGCCTTTAGCGCCTATAACTTTTAACGCATCGCCTTTTGCATCTAAAATAGAAAAATCTTTTAAAGTAACTCCATCAGATGTTACAAGCAATCCTTGTGCTCCAGACTGTTGGTCCTGAAAATCTAGGATAGTTTCATCCATGCCTTCTCCAAGAATAGTTACATCATTTACATCTAGAGAAAGTCCATCCTCAAATTTATAATATCCTGACTTTATTAAAAGAACATCTCCCTCATTCATTAGAATCATAGCTTCTTGAAGTCTTTCGTAGGCATTGCCTCCTGGCTCGACCATAATTTCCTTTGCTGATACCACAAATGAAGGCATCATTAAAGAAATTAGCAAAAATACCTTAGAGAATAGTAAATATTTATATTTTGATTTAATGTGCATTTTACTTTTAGTTACTAAGTTTATTGTATTTCAATTTCTATTACATTTGAAACAATCGGGCCATAATGCTGTCCGCTTCCAACAGGATTAACTGGTTTATGTTGATAGTCGCCTAAAACAAGCTGAAGCGTATACTTCCCCGGTTGTAAACTTAGCTCGGCCTCAGTTTGCCCTCCGCCAAAATGAAGAATATTTCTAGCGAAAGGTATTGGGACATCTTTGTTATCTTCAACATTGTAAGAACTATTTATAATTAAGTGATGGTGTCCGCTTACATAGCAAGGATCTGCCTTATTTACTTCTACGCCAGCAGGGCTAATCAAAATATTTTTAGATCCAAATCTAACTTTGAATTTAGACTCATTCGTTTTAAATCCATTGCTGGGTTCAATAAAAAATAATTCGTGCTCACTGCATTTTTCTTTATTATTTAAAGAATCAATCTTTGTGCAATCTTTCTCGAATTCGTTCCAACTTCTATCTGTTTCTTTGTTTGGAAAAAAATAACATTTCCTCTCACCGCTTTCTTTAAATCTAATGTTCTTTTCAAACCCAGAGGGAACGGTTGCCCCTGATTTCAATACAAAACTTTCATCTTTAAATAAAATATTATTCTCAACAAATAGCGCCTCGCTTTTAGCCCATCCTCTTACTGCTATCTCAAGGTCTCTCCATGCCCCTCTATTAAGACTCATGTGTTGAAGAGCAGAATTTACATAACTATAAGTAGCTTTTAAATTCTCAACTGAATCAGAGAAATGTATAGCAGGCGCCATATGACCTTTATCCCATTCGTTGTTGTAATAATCATGATCATCAGATGTATGAATATTTGCCTCTTTGTAAAAATTCATGCCTTCTCTATCAACTATATTGGGTCTGTTATCAACAAGATAAGAAACTTTGGTTGGCTGTTCTAGTTCAGAGCTATACCAAACTTTATAGATACCTTTGTCTATAACTAGATAATCTGCAGCTACTGGAATGATTAATGATAATAAAAATAAGAATTTATACATGGTTAGTTTTTTGTTTTGGGTGGCCCAAAGAAATAATATAAAGCCTCATTTAAGCTTCTGGCATTTTTAATATTTCTAAGCATTTCTTGCCATCCCATGAATGTAATTTTAGTTGGATTAAAAGTATCAACATTTTTTACAAGTCCATATTTGACTTTCTCTATCTCTGGCTCAAACGTACCAAACATTCTGTCCCATATAATTAAAAGGTTGCCATAATTCTTATCTATATATTGAGCGTTTGCTCCGTGATGAACTCTATGGTGTGAGGGTGTATTAAATATCCACTCTATAGGGCCAAGCTTCCCAACTATCTGAGTATGTCCAACTATTCCCCACAGCGTACTTATGACTCCAGCTACAGCAATAATTGTTGGATCAAAACCAAGTAATGGCAAAATCATAAAGAAAGGGATCTTTGATATTGGCCCAAACCAAGCTTGTCTAAATGAAACAGCAAAGTTCATCTCCTCGCTAGAGTGGTGGCTCATATGAATGGCCCATAAAAAATTTACTCTATGTGAAATTCGATGATAGATATAGAAAGCTAGATCTATCATTACAAATGCTAAAATCCAAATAATCCATACAGGCATGAGCTCTTGAAGATTAAGTAACTTAAATTTAAATAAATAAAAATGAAATGCTAGGGTTAATCCTTTTAAAGCAAATACCATTAAAATGTTTCCTAAAAGAAGTCCTATGGTGCATAAAGTATCATCTCTTTTGTAAAGATTTTTATTGTATGCACTTGATAGCATCACCTCAATTAATATCATAGCTAATACAATTGGGGCTCCAATTGCATATACTTCATTAATTGTAAGTTCTGTCATGTAAGTTAGTTTAATTAAAGTTTTCTGATTCTGTTAATACTTCTTCTGGTAATTCAAATGCATTTCGCTCTATATTCCAACTCTTAGAAATATCATCAATGCCTAATTTACCATATAGGTGAGGAAATTTATTTCCACGATCACCTGTTTTTGTTTCTTCATATACTATTTTAGTAATGATCTTTTTTTTATTAATTTGTAATAAAACCACTTTGTTATGTTCTTTAAAATATAAATATAGAGTTAAAGCAAGTTGCTTTGGCGAAGAAAAATGTATAAAGCCATCTTGTTCATCAAGAATTGTACTAACATATCCTTTTGAACAAGATAATTGCCACTCCTCTTCAGTCAAAACTTTATATATATTGATCATTGGCCTTCTAAAACTCTTTTTATGCCATCAATTGAAATCAACATGCCATGATGTACAGCCTCAGCAAATATTTCAGGATCAATTTCAGTAATCCATTTTAAATTGCAACTTTTTTCACTGATAGGCGAAATCTCCATTGTTGCTAGATGATGCTTTAAAGGTGTTTTTGATTTAATTGCTGAATACTGCAAGATCATATTTTTATCATCGTTAATTAATATCCGTTCTGTGACAGAGCCAATACCATCCATCTCAAAAATTCTGCAGTCACCTTCTATGATTATTTTTTCTACAGAGGGCACCCAATCACATCTTGATACGTCTGAGAGAATAACCCACAAATTTTGTGCAGAACAATTAAAAACAATCTCCTCTTTTAGAACTTTCATAGCTACATTATGTCTATAATTAGCAACACGAATCAAATTTAAAGAGGTTAAAAATGTTTGAAGCATACCAATCTTCGCTTTTAGGATTATGGGTAATTTTGGCTACGATGGTTATTCAAGCCATGGTCGCTGTCAGAATGCATAGAAGACAAGAGGGCGGTTATATGCCCGGGGTTTTAAAACCATCTCTTGATCACTCTTCAATAGTTTTTAGAACTCATAGAACTTTTCAAAATTCATTAGAAAATATTATTCCTTTGCTTGGTATGGCTCTCATTGCCATCCTCTCTGGATATGGGTCATTTAAGCTATCAATAATTGTTTGGATTTATGCTATCGCAAGAATTATTTATATGATTCTTTATTACAAGATTGCTACAAAGAAGAATCCAAGCCCAAGAAGTATTTTTTGGGCCATTGGCTTTTTAACTAATCTTTATCTAATGATTGATCTTGGTATTTTCTTTTTTATCTAGAATGACTTGAGAAGCATTTTTAACCCAGACATTAATCCAGGATTGCCATCAAAACACTTAATAGATTCATCAGCGCTATCCCAAGCATTAGCTGATTTAGTAAAAAAATTAGAATCTATTTTTACCCATGTAGAATCATCTAAAGTTCCTGCCTTTACAAACAATATTCTCGGAAGCTCTTTTGAGTAACTCAAGACACCAGAACCACAATTGGGACAAAAGCCTCTTCGAACATGAGAGCCAGAGCTCCCCTTACTTTCAAAATATTTTAACTCTCCATTTAAATCGACATATTTTTTAGCAATAAATA
>CACEHH010000019.1 GCA_902559345.1 uncultured SAR86 cluster bacterium
CTTGAACTTCAAGATTCAGCATGGGCTTTCATTCATTTAACATTAGTTCCTTTTATAAATGCATCAGGCGAGCTTAAAACAAAACCAACTCAACATTCTGTTAAAGAATTAAGATCATTGGGAATTAGTCCAGATGTTTTAATTTGTAGATCTGACAAGGAATTACCAAAAGACGAAAAGAAAAAAATCGCACTCTTTTGTTCAGTTCCAAATGATAGTGTTATTTCAATGCATGATGTGGATACAGTATATTCAATACCCTTATTATTAAATAAACAAAAAGTTGATAAAACAATTCTTGAAAAGCTAAAAATAAAATCTAAAAATCCCCAATTAAGTGATTGGAGAAGAGTTGTAAAAGCAAAATTATTGCCTGAAAAAGAAGTCAGTGTTGCATTTGTTGGTAAATATACAGAATTAAAAGACTCATATAAATCAATAAATGAAGCTTTAGAGCATGCTGGAATAAAGAACAAAACAAAAGTTAATATAAATTTTGTAGAAGCTGAAAATCTTACTACAAAAAATATAAGAAAAACTCTAAGACATGCTAATGCTATCTTAGTTCCAGGTGGTTTTGGTGAAAGGGGGGTTGAAGGGATGATTTTAGCTTGTAAATTTGCAAGAGAAAATAACATTCCATATCTAGGTATTTGTTTGGGTATGCAAATTGCTATTATTGAATATGCTAGAAATGTTTTAAAGCTGAAAGGTGCTAACAGTACTGAATTTAATCAAAATACAAAATATCCAGTGATTGGCCTTATTACTGAATGGAGTGATATTTCAGGTAAAAAAGAAAAAAGAGATAAAAATTCTGATCTAGGAGGAACAATGCGACTAGGAGGTCAACTATGTAGACTAAAAAAGAATTCAAATTCATTTAAGATGTATAAAAAACAAGATATTATCGAAAGACATAGACATCGTTATGAAGTTAACCCCATGTATAAAGATGAGATGATAAAAAATGGATTAAATGTTGTTGGAACTTCAATTGATGGGAAGCTTGTAGAAATGATAGAGATACCAAATCATAAATGGTTTTTGGCATGTCAATTTCATCCTGAATTTACTTCAAACCCAAGAGATGGACACCCTATCTTTAATAGCTATATTAAAAGTACAATATCTAAATAAATATTATGAAACTAAGAAATTTTAAAATTGATAATAATCAGCCTATGGTATTGATGGGGGGTATGAATGTCCTTGAATCTAGAGATTTAGTGATGGAAGTAGCTGAAAGATTTAAGGAAGTTACTTCAAAACATAACATCAACTATATTTTTAAGGGATCATTTGATAAAGCAAATAGAAGCTCTATTAATTCTTTTAGAGGACCAGGAGTTGAAGAAGGTCTAAAAATTCTTCAAGAAGTTTCTGAAACTTTTGATATCCCAGTTATAACTGATATTCATGAGCCCAATCAAGCAGAAATAGTTAGTGAAGTTTGTGAGTTAATACAAATACCTGCATTCTTGGCAAGACAAACTGATTTAGTTAATGCCGCAGCAAAAACACAATCAATAATACAGTTTAAGAAACCTCAATTTTTGTCTGCTCCAGAAATGTCTAATATTGTTGAAAAATGTATTGCCGCTGGAAACGATAAAATAACTTTATGTGAAAGAGGTAATTCATTTGGTTACAACAACTTAGTTGTAGATACTATAAATTTTCAAATATTAAAAAATCTATCTAAACCAGTAATATTTGATGTAACTCATTCTTTACAATTACCAGGAGGATTAGGAAGTGCAACTGGTGGCAGAAGGGAATATGTCTTAAGTTTGGCTAAGGCAGGTATTTCTCAATCGATTGCAGGTTTATTTCTTGAGGCTCATCCAAATCCAGATGAAGCAAAGTGTGATGGACCATGTGCTCTTCCTTTGTCTGTTCTGGAAGAATTTTTGAAACAGATTAAAGACTTGGATCAATTTGTAAAAAATCAAAATGAACTCGATATCTCGTAACATATGTTAAAAATATCTTCAGTAAAAGCTATACAAGTTTTTGATTCAAGAGGCATCCCAACTATTTCTTGCAAGATTGTTCTTGAAAATGGAATATCGGCATCAGCAATAGTGCCTAGTGGAGCTTCAACAGGCTCTAAAGAAGCATTTGAGCTAAGAGATAATGACAACAATTATCATGGAAAGAGTGTTTTAAACGCAGTTAACAATGTAAATGAAAAGCTATCCCATCTTATTATTGGTAAAGATCCTAATGATCAACAAACAATTGATGAGTTATTAATATCTTTTGATAATACAAACGATAAATCTGACATTGGTGCAAATGCAATACTGTCTGTATCTTTAGCTAGTGCACACATCGCCGCTAAAGCAAATGATATTCCTTTATATCAACATTTTTCAAAAGTCTATTCAGATATAACTGGTACTAATGTTGAACCCAGCATGCCTATGCCAATGTTTAATATCCTTAATGGCGGAGAACATGCTGATAATAATATTGATATACAAGAATTTATGATTATTCCAAGTAATGCAGAAAATTTTGCACAAGCAATGCAGTGGGGAACAGAAATTTATCATAGTTTAAAAAAAATACTCCAATCAAAAAAATATTCAACAGCAGTTGGAGATGAGGGAGGCTTTGCTCCAAGTCTTAAATCAAACGAAGAGGCATTAAAACTAATCATTCATGCTATAAAAGATTCAAACTTAGAACCAGGTACTGATATACATATTGCACTTGATTGTGCTGCTAGCGAATTTTTTGATGGTAAAAAATATATCTTAGAAGATGGCAATAAAAATCTTTCATCGCAAGAGTTTGCTGATTATTTGTATGATTTAACTCAAAAATACCCAATAACCTCTATTGAAGATGGTATGCATGAAAACGATATATCTGGATGGAAAATTCTAACAGAGAAATTAGGGTCAAAATGCCAACTTGTTGGCGATGACTTATTTGTAACTAATGAAAAAATTCTCAGGAATGGCATTGATCAGAAAATAGCAAACTCTATATTAATTAAATATAATCAGGTAGGGACAATCACTGAAACAATGCAAACTATCAATTGCGCAGGTGAAAATAAATTTAAATCAATTATTTCTCATAGATCTGGTGAGACAGAAGATACCACTATTTCAGATCTTTCTGTTGGATTAGGAATAGGACAGATTAAAAGTGGAGCTCCTTGCAGATCTGATAGAGTTGCAAAATATAATAGATTGCTTTGGATAGAAGAAGAAAGCAATAATATTTTGCTTAAATGAACAAGTTATACTATCTTCTAATTGCTTTTTTATTGTTAGCAATATTATTACTTTCTAATAGTATATTTTTTGGTGATTATAGTTATTCTAAAAAGAATGAGTTAGTAGAAGAAAACTCCAATCAAAAAGATATTAATATCAATCTTATAAAACATAATGAGATTCTTGAATTTGAAATTAAAAATGCTCAAAGTTCAGATGAACATGTAGAAAATTTTGCTAGAGAAAAATTCAATTTAACATATCCTGAAGAAGATTTTATTACTTTTAAAAAACAAGAAGAAGATAATGACGATGAAAATTAATAATTTGCTAGTTGTTATTGCGGCTGCAGGTATTGGTAAGAGATATGGATCAGATTATCCAAAACAATATGCCAATATAAATGGAAAATCTGTTATTGAAAGAGCAGTTAAGCCTTTCATTAATTCTGAATATGTATCTAAAATAATTATAGCGATTTCTAAAGATGACTCCCAAATTCAAAATCAAGATTTCTATGATTCAAAAAAGGTTGAATTAGTTAATGGTGGAGATAACAGACAAGAGTCAATTAATAATGCTCTCCAAATGGTAAAAGAGGATTATAAATATGTGATTACTCATGATGCAGCTCGCCCAAATATAATTGAAGCTGACATTGAAGATCTTTATAAAGATATAGTTAACTCAAGTGCAAGCTGTTCTTTTTTATATACTCCTGTGTATGATTCTATTAAAAAGATAGGCCAATCTGACAAAACAGAAAATAAAAATAACTTTATTCTTGTTCAAACACCTCAAATATCAAAATTTTTTGATTTAAAAAAATCTATTCAAAAATGTATAGATGAGAATGTTGAATCGCCTGATGAATCATTCGCAATTGAATATTCAAATCTTAAATTATCAAAGGTAAAAGGAAGAAGGTCTAATATAAAAATCACTGAAGCTGAAGATATAGAAACACTTAATAAATTTTTAACAAGAAGTGGCTTAGGGTTTGACCTCCATAAGTATGAAAAAGGCTCAGGAATAATTCTTGGAGGCTATAAGATAGACTGTGACTATAAAGTTATTGCTCATTCAGATGGGGATGTTCTTCTTCATTCAATTGCTGATTCAATTTTAGGAGCATCAGGGCAGGGTGATATAGGCCATTATTTTTCAGACCAGGAAGAAGATAATAGAAACATGGACAGCGTTGAAATAATAAAATTTTGTCTTAAAAAGCTAAATGATTTAAACCTAGAAATTTATAATATTGATACAACAATTATTTGTGAGCAACCAAAAATAAATCCACATAGGAAATTTATTTTGAAAAAGTTATCAGATATATTAGATATTCCTATCAATAGAATAGGTCTAAAAGCAACAACTTCTGAAAAAATTGGAATCATTGGAGAAAATAAAGCAATTGCTGTTCAGAGTCTTGTAAATTTAAGAGACAAAAAATGAAAATACTTTTAACAAATGATGATGGCTATGATTCTATAAATATAAGAAGTTTATATAATCAGCTAATCAAAAATCATGATGTATGGATAATCGCCCCAAAAAACAATTGTAGCGGAATGAGTGCAGCTATTTCATATTTAGATGATACCGAGGTAATAAAAATAGAAGATCAGATATACGCTGTTGATGGGACTCCGGCAGATTGCACTTATTTTGGACTTCTCAGTATTGTAGATTTTGAATTTGATATAGTTATTTCAGGTATAAATCATGGCGCCAATATTGGTAATGATGTTTTATATTCTGGAACCGTTGGGGCTGCAGTGGGAGGAAGAAATTTAAAATATCCTCCTATAGCAATTTCCGTTGCTTCTTATGATGCAAAAGATATTGATTATATCTCTGATAAGTCGTCTGAATTAATAGAAATGATAGTAAATTCTTACCAAGATTTTAAAGGCAAGGTAATTAATATTAACTTTCCAGATATTTCTAGAGAAGAATATTTAGGAACAAAGGCAACAGGTATTTCAAGAAGAGGAATACCGGAGAAACCTATTACAGTAGAAGAAGACCCCTCTAATGGCATATATAAATATAGGTATAATTTTTCAGGCCAACCTATAATAGAAGATTCTTTTATGACTGATGCTGAAGCAGTTAAAAATGGATATGTCTCCGTATCAGCATTAGACTATTCTTTAAACACTAAGCAATTGATCGCATCTATTGAAACATTGATAAATGAATAGCTCAGGATTTACTTTTAGAAGAGTTAGAGAGCAGATGATTGAGAACCTTCTAGACCTTGGAATTAAAGATTTTAGAGTCCTAGATGCCATCTCTCAAGTTCCAAGACATACTTTTCTAGATGAGGCCTTATGGTCTAGAGCATATGAAAATAGATCCTTAACAATTGGATATAAGCAAACAATTTCCCAACCATATATAGTTGCTAGAATGACTGAGCTATTAATTTCTCATACCAATTCTAGAGGAAAAATTTTTGAAAATGTTTTAGAGCTAGGGTCAGGATGTGGGTATCAGTCTGCTGTACTATCTTTTTTTAGTGAGAAAGTTGATGCAATTGAAAGAGTTAAACCTTTGGTGAGAAAATCGAGAGAAAACTTGTCTAGGTTAAAAATTAATAACGTTCTCTTTAAGTATGGCGATGGTTATCAAGACTGGGACGATTCAATAGAATACGACGGAATATTATGCGCTGCGGCGCCTCGAGAATACCCTAAAGACCTTATATCTATTCTTAAAGAGAATGCTAAATTAGTAATCCCTGTTGGCGGATCTGATCAAAAGCTAAATGTAATAACAAAATGTAAAGATAATGAAATAGACGAAAGTTTTTACGATGATGTTTCTTTTGTTCCTATGCTTGCAGGAATATCAGACGATGGTAATGATGTATGAAAGAGAAAGCTAGATATTTTTTTGCTGGACTATTTATAGGACTGGCTGAACTGTTGCCAGGTATTTCAGGAGCAACTGTAGCCTTGATGTTTGGAGTTTATGAAAAACTACTTTCTTTTATAAATAAGTTAGAAGGTTTCAACATAATCATCCCATTAATAATTGGAATGATTATAAGCGTAATAGGATTTTCAAATGTAATTGCATTTCTATATGAAAATTTTGAAAGCAGTTTTAACTTAGCTATTGGTGCATTAATGATCGGTTATGGTGTAGTCCTTTGTTATCAAAACTTATCAAAAATCTTCCCATCTTTACTATTATTTTCTTTATTTGCTCTTATAGGGATTGCTATTTCAGAATTTTTAGATTCCTCAGTTGAAGTTAATAATTTTTTATTGATAGTTTATGGTTTTATTGCCTTTTCATTTTTAATTATTCCTGGTATTTCAGGAAGCGCTTTTTTAGTTGCCATAGGTATTTATAATTTGATAATAAATGCAATTTCAGATTTTGATTTTTCTATTTTGGTGCCTTTTGGTATTGGAATGTTGATTTCTTTAATGATAATACCAAGATTAATAGAAAAATTAATATCAAAATATCAACATACAATTTTATTATTATTTGCTGGAATTATATTTGGTTCGGGTCTTGTGATTTCAGGTTTCTATAAAATGTTTTTTATCTAAAATATCTTTATATTTTTCTGCTTCAGGAAGAGGTTCTTTAGCCTCTGTAATATTTTCATACACTTCAGACAGTTTCAAATTTATTTCAATAAAGTCAATTTGGTTTGGCGGTAGTTCGTCATCAGCATATATTGCTTCTATAGGACATTCCGGTACACATAAACCACAATCAATACATTCATCAGGATCTATTACCAAAAACTCAGGACCTTCATAAAAGCAATCGACAGGACATACTTCTACGCAATCTGTGTATTTACACTTTATGCAAGATTCTGTTACTACGTATGTCATAATTAATAAAGAAGTTTGAATTTTAGCTTACTAATTTTTAAATTTACATAAAAGTGTTTAAAAAATTGAAAATATGAACTATACTGTATAAATATACAGTAAATTAAGGAGTTAATTATGCCAAAAACAAAAGATACTTCATCAAAGTCTCTAAAAGACACTCTTGCAGATATAGATAGCCATTTTGGAAAAGGTACGGTTATGAGAATGGGAGATCGGGAAAATCTTGATATTCCATCTATTTCAACTGGATCACTTGGGTTAGATATAGCGTTAGGTATTGGTGGTATTCCTAAAGGTAGAGTAACAGAAATATATGGGCCTGAATCTTCTGGTAAAACAACACTAACTTTACAAATTATTGCACAATGTCAAAAAGAAGGTGGTACATGTGCATTTATAGATGCTGAACATGCATTAGACCCTCAATATGCTGAAAAACTTGGAGTTAATGTCGACGAGCTTCTCTTATCTCAGCCAGACACAGGAGAACAAGCTCTTGAAGTTGCAGATATGCTGGTTAAATCTAAAAGTGTTGATTTAGTAATTATTGACTCAGTTGCAGCATTGGTACCAAGAGCTGAAATTGAAGGAGAGATGGGCGATCATCATGTTGGCCTTCAAGCAAGATTAATGTCTCAGGCTTTAAGAAAGATTACTGGTAATATTCAAAGATCAGGAGCTACTGTTGTCTTTATTAATCAAATACGAATGAAGATTGGTGTCATGTTTGGAAGTCCAGAGACTACCACAGGTGGTAATGCCCTTAAATTCTATTCATCAGTAAGGTTAGATATCAGAAGAATCGGTGCAGTTAAAGAAGGAGATGAAGTAACAGGAAATGAGACAAGAGTTAAAGTTGTTAAAAATAAAGTATCGCCTCCATTTAAACAAGCAGAATTCCAGATCATGTATGGATTGGGAATTAACCAAGAAGGTGAAATATTAGATTATGGAAACAAACTTGGATTAGTTGAGAAGTCTGGAGCATTTTATAAATTAGATGGAGAAACTATTGGACAGGGTAAAACAAAAGCTAGTTTATTCTTAAAAGAAAATGCAAAAATTAAAAACAAACTTGTCAAAGAAATAAGATCTTCTTACATATCAAGTAAATAAAATAATTTTTTTGATACAATAATCCCTATTAATTTATTAGTAGGGATTTTTTATGGCAGAGAAAGCATATATCGTTGAGGCAGTTAGAACTGCTGGTGGTAAAAGAGATGGAAGACTTAGTTTATGGCATCCAGCAGATTTAGGAGCTAAAGTTTTAGACGAGTTAGTAACAAGATTGGATATGGATCCAGCTCTTGTAGATGACGTAGTTTTCGGTTGTGTTGATCAAGTTGGAGCACAATCAGGAAATGTTGCTAGAAATGCCATTCTTTCTTCATCTTTTCCTGAATCAGTTCCTGGCACATCTGTTGATAGACAGTGCGGCTCATCCCAACAAGCTATCCATTTTGCAATACAAGCTGTAATGTCAGGTACTCAAGATATAGTTATTGGTGGTGGAGTAGAAGTTATGTCCATGGTTCCCATAGGAGCTGCAGTCAAAGATGGATATGATGCAGGGCATGGTCTTCCTTTTGACTCTGAAGGAATGAAAGAAAGATATCCAGGAGTTTTCTTTTCTCAATTTACTGGTGCTGAGCTTGTGGCTGATAAATGGAACTTATCTCGTGAAGATCTAGACAAGTTTGCATTAGAAAGCCATCAAAAAGCTGCTCATGCAACTGAATCAAAATACTTTGACAGAGAAATACTTCCAGTAGAAGGAAGAAATGCCGAAGGAATGAACGATTTGGTTATGGCTGATGAAGGAATTAGATTTGATGCTAGTTTAGACAAGTTGGCTGGATTAAACCCAGTTACTGAAGGTGGAGTTATTACTGCTGGCAATGCAAGTCAAATAACAGATGGTGCTGCAGCAGTTATGGTGTGTAATGATGCGGGGTTAAAAAAAATTCAAGCAAATCCAAGAGCTGAAATAGTATCCATATCAGTTGTAGGAGATGATCCTGTTTTCATGCTAACAGGTCCTATACCTGCTTCAATAAAAGCACTTAAAAGTGCAAATCTAACTATAGATGATATGGATTTATATGAAGTGAATGAAGCTTTTGCTCCTGTCCCTCTTGCATGGGCTGAAGACTTAAAGGCGGATAGATCTAAACTTAATGTAAATGGTGGTGCAATGGCACTTGGTCATCCTCTTGGTGCTACAGGTGCAAAACTCATGACAACACTTTTACACGAAATGGAAAGAAGAGAATCTATGTTTGGATTGCAAGCTATTTGTGAGGGTGGCGGAACTGCAAATGCAACAATAATCAAACGAGTTTAGGATAATATAAACTCTAATTATCTTTAAAGAATTCTAATATTGTTTTTATATCTGAAATTGGATTATATGAGGTCTGACCATCCCTTCCTTTTAGTTCAACCTCTTGGTTTTCAAGAAATTTTTTACCAATAATAATGTTTAAAGGAATACCTATAAGTTCTGAATCTTTTATCTTTGCACCATAACCGTCTTTTCTATCATCAAGAATAACGTCATAACCCATTTCAGCTAGGTCCTTATATAATTTTGTTGATGCAGATGCAATTTCTTTGTCTTTATCAAAACCTATTGAGATAATGTTGATGTCAAATGGAGCTATACTATGAGGCCAAATAATTCCTTTTTCATCAAAGTTTTGTTCTATAGCCGCTGCAACTAGCCTTGATACTCCAATACCATAACAACCCATATGCAATGTCGAAGCTTTGCCTTCAGCATTTAAAACGTTAGCTTTCATTGATTCAGCATAAAGCTTACCAAGTTTAAAAATATGACCTACTTCAATACCTTTCTTGATTTGTATTGTTCCATTTCCATCTGGAGATGGCTTTCCTTCAAGTGTGGTTATATCTTCACCATCTTTTAAGAGAAGCTCAGTGTTTATTGCAAATTCAGATGAGTCACTAACAGCAATAGTGTCTTCGCCATTTTCTGCTAACACATGAAATTCTTCAGAACTATCTCCGCCAATTGCTCCAGAATCAGCAGCAGAAATTTTATATTCAAGGCCTATTCTTTCTAATACTTTCTTATAGGTATCTCTCATTAGCAGATATGTTTCTTGAAGAGATTCTTCATCAATATTGAAGCTATAGGAATCTTTCATAAGAAATTCTCTTCCCCTCATGATTCCATATCTGGGTCTAACCTCATCTCTAAATTTAGTTTGAATTTGATAAATATTTAATGGTAGTTCTTTATAACTTTTTACATTATCTCTGATTATGTCTGTTATCACTTCTTCATGAGTAGGGCCAAGACAAAAATCTCTCTCGTGTCTATCCTGAATTCTTAATAATTCTGGACCCATTTTTTCCCATCTTTTAGTCTCATCCCATAATTCTTTTGGTTGGACCATGGGCATGAAAACTTCTTGTGCTCCAGATGAATCCATTTCTTCTCGAACAATATTCTCTATCTTTTTAAGAACCTTCAATCCTAAAGGTAACCAAGTATATATACCTGATGCTACTTTTCGAATCATTCCTGCTCGAAGCATCAATTTATGACTAATAACTTCAGCCTCTTGCGGAGCATCTTTTAAGGTTGGTATTAGTAGCTTTGAAAATAACATAGTTTATAATTTTATCTTTTTTTGAGGACTTATGCCTATTTATGATTACAAATGTTCAAATTGTGGACATGAGATGGAAATAATACAAAAAATAAGTGACAAACCTAAGACAATTTGCCCAAAATGCAATTCAAAAAGTCTTAAAAAACTAATTTCTGCACCATCTTTTAGATTAAAGGGCGTTGGCTGGTATGAAACAGACTTTAAAACAGGAAAAAAGAAGAATATTTCAACAAATGAATCCACAAATAACAACAAATCTAAAGAAACTTCTAAAACAAACTCCAAGAAAGGCTCTAAACAAGATAAAATTATGGATTAAATAGGGAACTATCATGAAATCTCATTATTGTGGTGAAATAACATCCTCAAATCTTAAAGAAGAAGTAACAATCTGTGGCTGGATTCATAGAAGAAGAGATCATGGTGGCGTAATTTTCCTTGATGTAAGAGATATAAAAGGCATATGCCAAGCTGTAGTGAACCCTGATAATGAAAAGTCTTTTAAATTAGCTGAATCAATAAGAAATGAATATGTTGTCCAGATAAAAGGTGGTGTTCGCAAAAGGTTAGAAGGAACAATTAATAAAAATATGCACACAGGCGAGATTGAAATAGAAGTAAAAGATTTAATTATTCTCAGTAAAGCGAGTACTCCAGTATTTCCAATTGATGAATATCAAGAAGTAAATGAGGACGTTAGGCTAAAAAACAGAGTTCTTGATCTTAGAAGGCCAGAAATGAATGAGAGAATAATAACCAGGTCAAAAATTACTTCTTTGATAAGGAATTATCTTGATAAAAATGATTTCCATGAAATTGAAACACCTATATTGACAAAAGCTACTCCAGAAGGGGCCAGGGACTATATTTTGCCTAGCAGAGTTCAACCTGGTAGTTTTTATGCTTTACCTCAATCACCTCAACTCTTTAAACAACTTTTAATGATAGGCGGCCTAGATAAGTATTATCAGATAGCAAGATGTTTTAGAGATGAAGATTTAAGGGCTGACAGACAGCCAGAGTTCACTCAAATAGATATTGAAGCTTCATTCATCGATCAAGATGAAATTATGAAGATCAGTGAAAAGATGATCAAAGATATTATTAAAGACTTTTGTGGTGACAAATTAGAAAAGTTTGAAGTAATTAATTGGCATGATGCTATGCGGGATTATGGATGTGATAAACCTGATTTAAGAATACCTCTTAAATTGGTTGATATATCTGAAATAGTTAAAGATGAAGAATTTAAGATTTTTTCTGAACCAGCACAAAAAAAAGGATCAAGAGTAGTTGCTTTAAAAGTACCTAACGGTAATTCATTATCTAGAGGACAAATTGATGACTATACTAAATTTGTCTCAAAGCTTGGCGCAAAAGGTTTGGCTTATATAAAGATAAATGATGTGAGCGATTTAGAGAATGGTATTCAATCACCAATACTAAAATTTTTAAAACCAAAAACGGTATCAAACATAATTAAATCTTTAGAAATCAACACTGACGATTTAATTTTCTTTGGAGCTGGCAATGAATCAGTTGTAAATTTATCAATGAGTAGTTTAATTAAAAAACTTGGAGAGGACCTAGATTTATATTTAACCAAATGGGCGCCTTGTTGGATTGTAGATTTTCCAATGTTTGAAACCAATAAAGAAGGCAATTTAACACCGCTCCATCATCCATTTACACTTCCAAAATGTTCAACTAAAGATTTAGAAGACAATCCCAAGGATTCAATTGCTCATGCATATGATGTTGTTTTAAATGGATATGAAATAGGAGGAGGCTCATTAAGAATATATGACAATGCAATGCAAAAAATTATTTTTAATGTTCTTAATATTTCAAAAGAAGATGCCGAAAGTAAATTTGGATTCTTATTAAAAGCTCTTTCATCTGGCTGTCCTCCTCATGGAGGAATAGCATTTGGTCTTGATAGGATAGTTATGCTAGTAACTGATACGACCAATATAAGAGACGTAATTGCTTTCCCTAAAACACAGAGTGCTGCCTGTTTGCTTACAGATGCACCAAGTAAAGTTGAAAAAGATCAACTTGATGAATTAAAAATTATTAGCACTTACAAGGAAGAATAATTTATGGCAGGTCATTCAAAGTGGGCTAACATAAAACATAGAAAAGCTAGACAAGATGCCTCTAGGGGTAAGGTTTGGACTAAAGTAATTAGAGAAATTACTGTTGCTGCAAAAGATGGGCCTGATCCTAATGATAATCCAAGACTGAGATTGGCTTTGGAAAAAGCTAATTCAGCAAACATGCCAAAAGATACTATTAAACGGGCAATTGAAAAGGGTTCTGGCACTGGAGAAACTGGAGCATTAGAAGAAATAATATTTGAAGGATATGGTCCAGGTGGAGTTGCTATTCTTGTTGAGACTATGACAGATAATCGAAATAGAACCGTATCTGATGTAAGACATGCTTTTTCCAAATTTGGCGGTAATTTAGGAACCGATGGCTCTGTTGCTTATTTATTTAAAAAACTTGGATTAATTCATATCTCTAAAGATATTTCAGATGAAAGACTTATGGACTTAGTAATTGAATCAGGAGCTAACGATTACACTGAGGAAGAAGATTTTTTTGAAGTTACAACAGAACCAAATGACTTTAGCAATGTCATAGAAAAATTTAAGGAAAATCAAGTTGAATATATCAACGCTCAATTAACACTTCGAGCTGAAACATCTGTGAATATTGATCATGAAATGTCAGAGAAGGTTCTTAATATTATGGAATTTATGGATGATCTGGATGATGTTCAAGAAGTTCATACAAATGCTGAATTTCCAGATGACTTTGAGGCTAAAGATTAATAATGTCTATCAATTCAAGAAATAAAGGAGCTGCATTTGAAAGACAGATTGCAAATGCACTTATAGAAGATTTAAATTTAAAGAATCCAGTTAAAAGAATTTTAGAACAAACAAGAACTAAAGAGTTACCAGATCTTATGCTTGGAAGGTGGTGTATTGAGTGTAAAGCATATGGCTCTGGAGCAGAGCCAAGACCTGATTGGTGGGATCAAGTACTTGCATCATCAAAAGGCGATAATTTAAAACCAGCTTTAGTATATAAATTTAATAATAG
>CACEHH010000020.1 GCA_902559345.1 uncultured SAR86 cluster bacterium
GCAGTTGCCTCAAAAAGTGCTTTAGGATTGAAGGTATCAAATATTCTTGATAGCGGTTCATTGGTATCAGATGACATTATTGGTTCTTTAATTAAAGAGAGACTTACCAAACCAGATTGTATAAATGGCTCTTTATTTGATGGAGTTCCAAGAACTATCGGTCAGGCAGAGCAATTAGCTGAAATGAAAATTGATTTTACTCATGTAATTGAAATCCATGTTGAAGATCAAATTATAGTTGATAGGATGTCAGGAAGAAGAGTCCATCCAAGCTCAGGAAGAAATTATCATATAGACTTTAATCCACCAGACAAAGAGGGGTTTGATAACGAGACAGGGGATCCACTTATTCAAAGAGAAGATGATAAACCCGAAACAGTATTGAAGAGATTGGATGTATACCATAAGCAGACTAGACCATTAACAGACTTTTATAAAAACCTTTCAAATCAAGGAGTTTTAAAGTTTTTTATAATTGATGGCTCACAGTCTGTTGAAAAGGTTTATGAACAAATATCAAATCAAATATAAATCATGAACATCTTAGCTATTAAAAGTTCAGGAGATCATACTTCTATAAGCGTCATACTTGATGAGGAAATAAATACTTATTCAATGAGTCATGAAAGAAAAGAGAGACCAGATTGGGACTTATTCTTATCAAATATTGGCCATAAAAAAATTTTTAATCTTAAAGATATAGATTTATTTGCATTTGCAAATTCTCAACATTCTTATACAGCCACCAGAACTATAGCTAGTTACATGAAGGGCATAGCTATAGGCTTGGATAAACCATTGATTGTTGTAAGTGATAAGGGAGATATTTTTGATGCAGATGAGGTAGCTAAAGAAGCTAAAGAGAATTTTTTAGCTTCAGGATCAGATCATAAAAAATTTGATCCAAATCTAGCTAACCCGACATACGATGAAACTAATTTTAAAAAATTAAATGAGTGACTTAATTTTAAGTCTTCTTCTTGGTCTTTTGCAGGGACTTACAGAATTTTTACCAATCTCAAGTTCTGCCCATCTGCTGCTGCCAAAATTAATTTTTGATTACAATGATTTAGGGCTTTCATTTGACATAGCAGTACATGCTGGAACTCTTGTTGCTGTAATATATTTTTTTAGATTAGAAGTTATTAATATGACGAAATCCTTTTTTGTTAATGACCGCAATTACAATAAACATAAGCAATTAGCCTTATATCTAATCATCGCAACTCTCCCTATAGTATTTGTAGGCTTTGGTTTTGCAGATATGTTAGAACAAAGGGTTTTTAGTGAAAAACTTATAATGGCAATTTCAAACCTATTTTTTGCAGCAATCCTTTTCATCGCCTTCATAAAAAGAAAAGAAGATAAAAGTTTATTTGAGTTAACTTTATACGGAGCTTTATTAATTGGATTTTTTCAATGTTTCGCTCTTATTCCAGGGGCATCACGTTCAGGCACTGCAATAACTGCAGCCCTGTTGATAGGTATGAATCTTAAAGATGCATCAAAATTTTCTTTTATGTTAGGCATACCAACAATCTTAGGAGCACTTGTTTTGCTTATTATTCAGATTCAAACTCTTGGCATTGATTACAACTATATTCATCTGATGATTGGTTTTTTTGTTTCAATGATTTTTGCATTTTTTACAATTAAATTATTTTTAGATTTTGTTGAAAAAATAGGAATGATCCCATTTGTTATTTATAGAATATTTTTAGGCATATTTTTATTACTAATTATTTAAATGCAGGCATACGTTGAGAAACCTTTTTTAGATACTAATATTCACCAGATCTCAAAAGAATTTAGTATAGAAATAGTTAATATAATTCCATCTTCAAAATACTATTTTACATATGATGCAAATGGCCTTTCATTTATTAAGGACTCAAAAAAACCGAAAGAAATATTAAATGTTAATTTTTTAAAAGGTAAGCTGGGTTGGAGGCTTAAGAGAGTCAATCATGAGGCTAATCTAAAAAAAGCATTAGGAAAAACAAAAAAACCTCTTTGTATATTTGATGCAACAGCAGGACTTCTATCTGATTCAATGATCTTTTTATCACTTGGTCATAGCGTTGTTGCTGTTGAACAAAGCAAAATAATTTATTTACTTGTTAGCGATGCTATAAGAAGAGCAAAGAGTTCTATTCCGTTTATAAGCAATCTAAAACTAATAAACGCTAACTCTGTTGATATATATAAAGAATTAGATATCTTATTTGATATTATCTATCTAGATCCTATGTATCCAATATTAAAAAAAAATGTAAAAAAGTCTAGTGAAATTAGCGCCATAAGATCAATATTAGAAATTGAAAATTTGATCGATAATGAAGACAATATAATCAGTAATTTTATGAACCTTGATTGCAAAAAATTAATTCTAAAAAGACCTTTAAAATCTAAAAAAATTTATAGTAATATTAATTATCAAGTCAAAGGGAGCACAACAAAATTTGATATTTATATATGATTGCAACTAAGAAGGAATCAATAATAATCTCAATAGAGAATCAAGAATTTGAATTACCATTTTTATGGTTGAGAGATAACTGTCAATGTGACGAGTGTCGAATTACAGAAACACAAGAAAAACAATTTCTATTGCATACAGTACCTGTTGATATATCTCCTGAGAGAGTTGATAAAATTGATGATAATCTTCAAATTAAATGGCCAGATGGCCATAATTCCATAATACCTCTAAGTAAAATTTTAGAATGCGGCATGCCTAGATATCCTGATAATAAATCTTGGCCTAATTTCTTTATTCCTAATAAATTTGCATGGAGGGATTTTCTTGATGACGTGCCAACGGCAATAAATGCTTTAAAAGATTTAATATCATATGGAGTTATTATTCTTAAAGCAGCGCCAAAAGTTTCTAATTCATTAGAAATGTTATCAACAAGACTTGGGCCAATTCATGAAACTTTATTTGAAAGAATTCATAATGTTTCAGTAAATGGCCATGTTTATAACGTTGCGCATACGTCTAAAGGTCTTCCGCCTCATAATGATTTTGCTAGCTACAAATCACAGCCAAGCATTCAAGCGCTTCATATGCTTGAAAATGAATGTGAGGGAGGAGAATCAATTATTGTTGATGGATGGAAAGTGTCCGAAGATTTAAGAAATGAACGACCAGATTTTTTTAAAATACTTCAAGAGTTTGACGTTCCATTTAGAGAGTTTGATGAAGACAATGAAACTTTTGCAGAAGCTCCAATAATTCAATGTTCTAATGATGGTTCAATAGAAAGTTTTAGATATTCAAATCAGTTAATGCAAATGATAAATCCAAAAAGAAAAGGCGTAAAAGAATTTTATAAGGCTTATCATGAGATTTCAGCTAGAATTCATGACCTAAAATATCGATCAACATTTAGACTAAATGGAGGAGAAGTTTTGATAGTTGCAAGCCACAGAGTTCTTCATGCGAGAGAGCCGTTTACTCCGAATGGAAAAAGACATTTGCAGGATGCATATTTTGTATATGATAATGCTGCAAATAATATAGTTTTATTATCTAATTAATGAACTTATCAGAAAGCGATATCTCAAGAATAATTGAAATGGCATGGGAAGACAGAACTCCTTTTGATGCAATTCAAGCTCAATTTAATTTATCTCATGAAAATGTAGTTGATTTAATGAGAAAAAATCTTAAAAAGAAAAGTTTTAATTCATGGAGAGAAAGGGTAAGGGGTAGAAAAACAAAACATTCCGAATTAAGAAGTTTTAAAGTTGGCAGACATCATTCATATGACCAAAATAAGCATAAATAAAGACAAAATAAAGTTTTTTAATCTACATAAATCTTTTTTTTCTGAATTAAAAAATACCTCGTGTGATGTTTCTGATGATCAAGTAATCATCTATGAGAGCTCAAATAAAAACTCAGATCCTGCTTCCGTTGAGCTAAAAATAAAAGACACTTTGTATGAAGTATATTTCTGGGATGGATATTCTTTAGCTGATAAATTTACTACAAAAAATTATGAAAAAGCATTGCTACAATTTAAAAAATTTTCTAAAAAGTTAGCAAAAAATTTAAGAAAATTTTAAAATTAAGATTAATTTTCAGTATATGAAATCTTCTTTAACCTTTAAAAGCTTATTCAAAAATATTTTGATCATATTTTTCGTTTCTTCTTGTGGAGGAGGAGGTTCTTCTAATTTAGTTGAAACAGATAATTTAATTGTAAATATAAGTTTGAATGGCCTGAAAGAAAGTAGTGCAAGTTATGAAAAACAAATAATTGAAGTAACATCAAATATTCCTCAGTGCATGTTCAATATTGCACTTGATAATGCATATGGTTATAAAATTCATCATGTTATATCAGAGAATAATAAAAATTTCAGTTTTAGAAATCCAATTATTTATGAGGAATCTATGGATTTAAAATTAGATGTTTCTACTATCGCTGATACCTTCTGCCCACAATCTAAAACTTTATTTGACATGCAAGTGAACAAGCATCCTACTCAATACAATCTCATACCAACTAATATGAGTGATCTGAAAACAAATTTATATGAGGTTGCAGATATTGGATTTGGAGGAATAATTATTAAAGATACATTCACTGCAACAATTTGTTACCCGACACCTAATGATTGTCAATTATATGAAAATTCACTCTTTGGACAAGATGCTCACAATATGGTTCAAGGAGATTTCAATGGAGACGGATATGAAGACTTTGCGGTAGCTTGGGCATTCTTTCCTCATACTATTGAACCATCACAAAAGATAAATGCTCCAATTAATATTTATTTAAATGATGGACAAGGAAGGTTTGAAGAAGATTTAAATATCTATGCTAGTGGCGAGGCTCCAAAACATCCATTTGCTTATAGAACTATTGCAGCTGACTTTAATGATGATGGCATTGACGATATTTTTTCTGGATCAATGGGCATCCAATATAGATCTCAAGATTATTCAGAAAATTTTATAAATCCTTATCCGCATTTGTTACTCATTTCAAATGAAGACGGAAAATTTGAAGATAAATCTAATAAAATAGAAGATCAAAATAACGGCGGTGGGCAATTATGCAATTTTGCTCACGATGCAAGCGCTGGTGATGTAGATTCGGATGGCGACATTGATATTTATGCATGCAATATTCTTAATATTAATGATGGACAGGGAAATTTCACTACACATGATTATATAAATTTAGATTGGCAAAGAGAAAATCAATATGGAAATCCTATGTCATCATTATTAATTGATTTAAATAATGATTCATATGCTGACATTGTTTTTTGGAATTTCGATAATAGATCTAATTGGTCAGATGCCGAGGAAGGTTATATTATTTTGAGTAATAACACTGATGATATTAGCCAATGGGAACAAATAGCATTGCCACAAGGACCTTTTGGATTTGATCATAATAAATATAATCATGCTGCTTATGGAGATATAAATAATGATGGATTTAAAGACGTTGTTGTTGCGATAACAAGAGACTTGCCATATTACGAAGGCGCATACATTCAGATTTTAATTAATGATGGTTTAGGAAGATTGATCGATATGACAGAAACTAATTTTTCAAATCAACCAAGATCTAATTCTCATCATGGCGAAGGAAATATTTATCTAAGAGACATGAATCTTGATGGTCATATGGACATCGTTCACTCAACAAGAGACTATAACAGCGGATATCATGGAGCACATATTGCCATTAATGATGGAATGGGCAAATTTACTTCTATTGAAAATTCAAAATTACCAAATAAGCCAGATCCTGGATATAACAATTATGATTTTTTAATGAAAGCTTTGCCAATCAATGCTGATAACGAAGCATGTTTAGATTTCATTTCAGTTACTGATGTTGGTTGGGAGAATAATCAAAACGAAACCAGTAATTATTTCTTCACAGTTATTAACATAAATTGCAATTTTTAATCCATGGTGCCCCATATCTGAGTCGAACAGATACTCCCGAAGGAACGCGATTTTGAATCGCGCGCGTCTACCAATTCCGCCAATGGGGCTAGCGGAGCATTGTAGCTAAGTATTATCTATTTTAAAATCTGCAACTTATGAAAACTTCTGACTTTAATTATCACTTGCCTGATGAACTTATTGCTCATTATCCCTTAGAATCAAGAAGCGCAAGCAGACTTCTTGTTCATGATAATAAAATTCAACACAAACTTTTTAAAGACATTTTGGATTATTTGGAAGATGGAGACCTGCTAGTTTTAAACAATACATCAGTAATCCCGGCTAGAGTTTTCGGTAAAAAAGAATCTGGAGGATTGATTGAAGTAATGCTTGAAAGGGTAATGGAAAATAATTCAGCGCTTGTTCAAATAAGATCAGGAAACAGTCCAAAAATAGGTACCAAAATCTTCTTGGATGAGTTTGAAGCGACATGCACTGGAAGGAAAGATAATTTTTTTATACTTCAATTCAATCAAATGCCTATAGAAATTTTTAACAAGATTGGACATATTCCTCTTCCACCATATATTAAAAGGAAAGATGAGGACTTAGATATATTAAGATATGCAACCGTATATGAAAATAAAGAATTGCAAAATTCTGTTGCTGCTCCAACTGCAGGATTGCATTTCGATGATTTTTTGTTAAATAAAATTAAGGCCAAGGGAGTTAACATAACAAATATAAATCTAAGTGTAGGCGCAGGAACTTTTCAGCCTGTCAAAGTTGAAGATATAGAAGATCATGATATTCATGAGGAATATGTTGAAGTTACACCACAAACTCTAAATAAAGTTATAGAAACCAGAGCTAAAGGAAAAAAAGTTATTGCAGTTGGAACTACTGCAACAAGGGCTCTTGAGACAGCATTTTTAGAAAACAAAAATGGCTTTAAAGGTTATACCAAGCTGTTTATATATCCAGGATTTAAATTCAAAGCAGTTGATTTACTAATCACAAACTTTCACTTGCCAAAGTCATCATTACTTATGCTTGTTTCAGCTTTTATTGGCTTTAAAAGCATGAAAGAAATATATCAAACTGCAGTTAAAGAAAAATATAGGTTCTTGTCATATGGGGATGCTATGCTTTTAAAGAAAAATGAAATTCACAGTAAATAATTCTTCAGAAATTGCAAGAGAGTCTGAAATCCATACATCAAAAGGCGTAATACACACCCCAGCTTTTATGCCAGTTGGCACAAATGGGACTGTCAAAGGTTTAACAGTTAATGATCTTAAAGAGACTAATTCAGAGATTATTTTAGGTAATACTTTTCATTTAATGTTAAGGCCTGGAGACAAACTAATAAAAGATTTAGGAGGCCTACATAAATTTATTAATTGGGATAAACCTATTTTAACAGATTCAGGCGGATTTCAAGTATGGAGTTTGGGTGATTTGGTAAAGATTTCTGAAGAAGGTGTTAAATTTAGCTCCCCTTATGATGGAAAAAAAATATTTATGACACCTGAGGATTCAATAATGATTCAAGAAAATCTTGGATCAGATATTGTTATGGCATTTGATGAATGCACCGATTATCCATCTACTCATAAAGAAGCAAGAAAATCTATGGAGTTATCAATGAGATGGGCAAAAAGATGCAAAGCAGCTCATAAATCAGAATCTGCTTTATTTGGAATTGTTCAAGGCGGAATGTACAAAGATTTAAGAGAGGAATCTCTAAATAGATTAATAGATATTGATTTTGATGGAATTGCTCTTGGCGGATTAAGTGTAGGTGAGTCAAAACAAGAAAAGACTGAAATATTAGAATTTATGTCCGACAAACTTCCACAAGATAAGCCAAGGTATCTGATGGGAGTTGGAACGCCAGAGGATATAGTTGAAGCTGTTAGGTATGGAATTGACATGTTCGATTGCGTTCTTCCTACAAGAAATGCAAGGAATGGACAATTATTTACCTCTGAGGGTGTTATAAATATTAGAAATGCAGAATATAAAGATAGTGATGAACCCATAGACAAAAATTGTGATGGCGAAGTGTCTCAAAATTACAGCAGGGCATATCTCAATCATTTACAAAGAACAAATGAAATGTTGGGGTCTATGTTGGCGACTTATCACAATATTTATTATTATCAGTCTTTAATGAGAGATATTAGAAATGCTATAAAAGATAATTTATTCGCGAAGTTCTTAAAAGACTTTTATAATAAACGAAATTTAGATATGCCCGATGGGCCAATATAGGAAAAAATTATGGAATCATTTACACCTCTAATTTTTTTAGGTTTTTTATTACTTTTTATGTATATAGTAATAATCAGACCTCAAAATAAAAGAAATAAAGAAATTAATGCAATGCTTGAAAAATTAGAGCCTGGATCAGAGGTTATTGCAGCAAGCGGTATTATTGGAAAAGTAAAAGCTATAAAGGGTCTATATGTTTCCTTAGAAGTTAGTGAGAATGTTGTTTTTAAACTCCAAAAGTCTTCAATTGCCAATATTCTTCCAAAGGGCACGATAGATTCAATTAATTAATTTGCAGTGAATAAATTTTCCATATATCAATATTTATTAATACTAATTGTATTGGTAGTTGGATCAATTTACGCTTTACCAAACTTATACCAAACCCAGCCATCAATTCAAGTAGCATATACTGATTCAGCAAAATCTGCTGACCAAGCGCTACTAAATGAACTTGAAAATATTCTTAAGAAGAATGCTGAAGATGATATGCAAAATGATCCTAGTTATATTGATGCAGACGAAGCAACAAAAGAAATAATGGTTAAAGAGAATGCTTATGACGAAATTTTTTTACGTGAAAATAAAATCGTTATTAAATTTAGCGATGTTGAAACTCAATTAAGCTCTAAAACAATATTGCAAAAAAATCTTCTAGATAAAGTTATTATTGCTTTATTTCTAGAGCCTTCTACACCCTCGTGGCTTAAAAAAATTGGTGCAAATCCAGTTAAACTTGGTCTTGATTTATCAGGAGGAGTTCATTTTCTCTTAGAAGTAGATATAGATACATTACAAAATGACAGACTTGAGGGTCTTTTAGATTCTTATAGAAAGTCTTTTAGAGATGAAAAAATAAAAGTTGATAATTCGTACGTAAAAGATTTTGCTCTCTATTTTAAATTTTCTGATAAGAGCAGTTATAACAAGGCATTAAAAAAATACACTGAAGAGAGTCAATCAATTTCAGGATTGCAGTATGTTATTACTGAACGACCAAGCGCTAATGAAATTAAATTAGAATATTCAGATATTGCTTTAAGAGAAATAAGAGATTATGCGGTTACACAAAACTTATACACTCTAAGAAAAAGAGTAAATGAGCTTGGTGTATCAGAGCCTATTGTTCAGAGACAAGGCAAAGACAGAATTGTGATCGAACTTCCTGGTGTCCAAGACCCAACAGCTGCTAAGAAAATTATTGGAAAAACAGCAAACCTTGAGTGGAGATTAGAAGCAACTTCAAGGACTTCTCCATTGCGTAAAGAAGAATTTAATTTTAAAGAAAATGAATTTCGAAGTGCTTTTCTTGAGAAGGCTGTCATTATTACAGGCGATGTTGTTTCTGGAGCTCAATCTGGTGTTGATGAAAATAATCAACCCCAAGTAAGTATTGATTTAAATTTAGATGGTGGTAGAGCAATGCAAAAAGCTACCTCAGGAAATATTGGTAGAAGGCTTGGCGTGTTATTTGTAGAACAGAAAACTAAATCTGAATTAGTAACAAACTCTCAAGGAGAATCAGTTATAGAGCAAACAACTTATATTGAAAAAAATATTATTAGCTTAGCTACTGTTCAAGCAGTTTTAGGAACAAGATTCAGAATTACTGGGCTTTCATCTCAAACTGAAGCTAGTGAGCTAGCTTTGCTATTAAGAGCAGGGGCTTTGGCTGCTCCAATGAAATTTGTTGAAGAAAGAACTGTAGGACCAAGTCTGGGAAAAGAAAATGTCGAATTAGGGATGAAGTCTATCGTCATAGGTTTTGCACTTGTTGTACTCTTTATGACTTTCTATTATCGAGTTTTTGGAATCGTTGCAAATATATCTTTAATTTGGAATCTAATTTTAATTACTGGGGTTATGTCTCTTTTGGGAGCTTCATTAACTCTTCCGGGCATGGCAGGGATTGTGTTAACTGTTGGTATGGCGGTAGATGCTAATGTTTTAATCTTTTCAAGAATACGTGAGGAATTAAAAGATAAGGACCCGCAAACAGCAATAAGAGATGGTTTTGCAAGAGCTTTTGTAACTATTTTTGATGCAAATGTTACTACACTGATTGCCGCTTTAATTTTATATCTTATTGGTACTGGCCCTGTAAAAGGCTTTGCAATAACTTTATCAGTAGGAATTGTTACATCTATGTTTACTGCAATTATGTGTACCAGAGGAATGGTTAATTTAGTTTACGGAAACCGAAACATTAGGACCCTAAAAATATAATGAATATAAGATTTAAATTTATGAAATTTAGGAAGATTGCTGCAATTGTGTCTATTGTTTTATTCTTACTCTCAATTATATCTTTAGGATTTAGAGGTTTAAGCTTAGGTTTAGATTTTAGTGGGGGAACCTTAATAGAAGTTTCATATGAAAAACCAATTGAATTGCAGAGCATAAGAGACACTCTTGAAGAAAATGGCTATCCAAATTCTCAAGTTGTAAATTTTGGTACAAATCTAGATGTCTTAATAAAAGTTTCTGATCAAAGCGGAAATAGCTCTATTGGAGAAAGTATTTTCTCAATCCTTGACAATCAATTATTAATTTCAAATCCTACTGCTATATTAGACATAGATACATCAATTAAAGGCTCAACTTCAGAAACAACTGCTAAAGTCGTGAGTCATAATTCTGAAGAGTCTATTTTAATATTTAGTGATTTATCAGGCGCATTTATAGAAGGAGAAGTGGTTACATATAACCTAGAGGATACATTTACAATCTTAGAAAAACATGGAGGCTCATTAGAGCTAAAAAGGGTTGAATTCGTTGGTTCGCAAATTGGTGATGAATTTCTTGAGCAAGGAACAAAAGGAGCTTTAACAGCATTATTTATGATATTGATGTATGTTGCTTTCAGATTTCAGTATAAATTTGCTTTCGGTGCTGTAACAGCTCTAGCTCATGACGTTATTATTATCTTGGGATTATTTTCTTTTTTCAGATGGGATTTTGATCTAACAGTCCTTGCAGCATTGCTAGCAGTTATTGGTTACTCCTTGAATGATACGATTGTAGTTTCTGACAGGATTAGAGAAAACTTTAGAACTGATAGAGTCCTTGAGCCTGTTGATTTGGTTGATCTTTCATTAAATCAAACCTTAGGTAGAACGATAGTTACTTCATTTACAACCTTGCTAGTACTATTTGCTCTGTTTATATTTGGTGGCGAATTGTTAAGAGGTTTTAGTTTAGCCCTTATCTTGGGAGTCTTAGTAGGAACATATTCATCAATATATGTAGTAGCAAATATATTAATTGGCTCAGCTCTCACACAAGAAGACTTAGCAGTG
>CACEHH010000021.1 GCA_902559345.1 uncultured SAR86 cluster bacterium
GGTACTTAGAAAATTTTGATAAATCGATATTAATAGATCCATGGCTAACAAATAAACTTCAACCTAAAGATTCATTTTTTATTCAAAGATCTAAAGTTAATAGCTCATGCTTATCTCAAAACCTAATTAGGAAAGTTAATGCAATTATCATAACTGCTCCATTTGAGGATCATCTTCATATTGATACTTTAAAGATGCTTTCAGATAGAATAACTATTTACACATCTAGTTTTGTTAAACCCTATCTCTTAAAAAATAAAATTAATAACCCTATTAAAATTCTTTCTGAAAAAGGAACAATCATAAATTCCATAACGGTAAAATCATTGCCTACAAGCTATCCATATTACAAATCAACATTTTCAATATTATTTGAAGATGAGAAAAATAATAAGATTTTTCATGAAGGTCATAGGGTAAATTTTAAATATATAGCTAAACATAAGATCAAAGCTGATATTGCTATTTTAACCGCAGAAGAAGCTAAATTATTTGGTTTTATTCAACTAGGAATGAATTATAAAAAATCATTAAAAGCTGTTAACTTGCTTGAATCAAATAAATTATTTATTACCGGTAATAACCCAAATAAAACAAAAGGATTTATTAGTAATTTCCTTTATACCAAACCTTTAAATGTTGAGGCCTTATCAAAGAATATTAACGTTTACATGAACGAAGGTGATTCTTTTTCCTTTAAATAACTTCAGCAAGAGAATTAAGACAATGTTCAATATTCTTTTTATTTGAAGATTGCCCCATCAAACCTATTCTCCAAACCTTCCCAGCAAGAACCCCTAGCCCAGCTCCAATCTCAAGATTAAATTCATTTATAAGTCTTTGTCTTGATTTAAGATCATTAACTCCATCAGGAATAAATATAGTATTTAATTGGGGTAATCTGTCCATTTCGTTAACTAAAAACTCAATGTTAAGTTTTTCCAAACCAGAACGAAGTATAAGATGATTATCTAAGTGTCTCTTCCACGAATTCTCAAGACCTTCTTCTTTTAAAATTAATAATGCTTCATGTAATCCATATAAAGCATTTATAGGTGCTGTATGGTGATATGATCTTGCACCATCTCCTTCCCAATAGGACATAATTAAATTTAAATCTAAAAACCAACTTTTTACTTTAGATTTTCTGCTCATTATTTTTTCTTTAGCTTTATCACTAAAACTTATTGGTGAAAGACCAGGCGAAGCAGATAAACACTTTTGAGTCCCTGAATAAATTGCGTCTATTTCCCATTCATCAACATTCAGCGGAACCCCGGCCAGGCCCGTTACAGTATCTACAATAGATAAACATCCATGATCATGTGCAAGCTTTGTTATTGATTTTGGATCTGTGAGAGCCCCTGTAGAAGTTTCAGCATGCACAGATGCAACTATTTTTACATCGTTGTGATGATTTAATGCATCCTCAATTTTATTAAGGTCAACCTTTGTACCCCAAACATCATCGACAACAATTGGTATACCACCAAATCTCTCAACATTTTCTTTCATTCGCTCACCAAAGAAACCATTTTTTGCAATAATAACTTTATCGTCTGGTTCAACAAGATTTGCAAAACAACATTCCATCCCGGCCATTCCTGGTGCAGATACTGCAAAAGTTAAATCATTCTTAGTTTGAAATGCGTATTGGAGAAGAGTTTTAATCTCATCCATCATTGAAATAAAAATAGGATCTAAATGTCCAATAGTTGGTTTAGCCATTGCATCTAGGACTCTCTGACTAACATCAGATGGACCAGGACCCATTAAAATTCTCTGAGGTGGCACAAATGATTTAAACGAAGTCATAACATCATATCCTTATTTTTTTACTTTCATAAAGTAATATTATTTTGATATATAAATTGAATGATTAATATATACTTTATGCATGAAGATGTTAATAGGATTATTCGTACTATTTTTATGCGTTCCATTAGTTGCTGATTTTGAAAAAAAATGTTCGGTTCTTATAACATTAAGATTTCAATCCAATGAAGATGCTTATAAGGATGCATTAACAAAAATAAAACAATGTGAAAAATATGATATTTTGTCAGTTACTAGTTTTTTAGAATCTTCAATAAGCAAAGTTTATATAACAGACCTTATTCAAAACATGTGCATGTTTGATCATGAAATAGTAACGCTCATAGACGATAAGACATCTAATTTAAGTTGTGTATACAGAGGAAAAACTAGAACTGAAAGAAAATTTAATTAAGCTTAATCTTAGCTTTGTATACAATACCAGTTGAATAACTATCACCATCACAACCATACGAATTAAATTGACCACAACTATGCTCGTGAATAACCTGATCTGCAACAATTAACTTCCATCCAAAAGTATAACCAGCAATACTATTTGTTAACTCCAAATTAATCGTGGATCCTTCTGTAGATACATAATCAAGAACGTTTATAGTTGATACAGACCCCATATTAAATTCAAGTTCTTTCTGAATAACGCCGTTCGAATCTTTGAAGATAATTTTCATCTGGTCATCAACATCATAGATACTTAATAAAACACTTTGATCTTTAGATACTGAAACAGGATAATAAATAATCTCATCAGATAATGAAGTATGGGAGTCTTGAGTATATGCATTATTAGCATTTATGTCTGGAGACTTTGGAGCTTCACTTATACAAAGATTTAAACCCATTAAAATTAAAACTACTATAGATGGTAACCAAATTAAGGGTCTTATCATTGGAATTGCATACAAATTGATTACAGCTCCAATCAAGTAGGCAATTCTTAAGCCAAACCATACTTGTGCAAGCAATAAATTAATGTCGCCTTTTTCCATTACCACGGATAAAACAGCAAAAGTTAGGAATAATGGCAAAGATTGTCTTAGGTTGTCGCTAGCGGATGACATTCTAGAAGATAAATCTGTCATTCCGGAAATATCACCACCTGTGTAAGTCCAATTAATAAATGGCACTTTATGTAGTGAAAAACTCATTGTAAAAAACAAATGAGCAATGTAAAACATTCCAACACAAATTATTAAATTTTCCATCTTTTAACCCCGATTAAGTTTATATATTAGTATTTTAGATTATTTTTTAAATCATCTAAATAAGGTTCGTAATTTTTCCAGTAATCCATCCCGCTTGTATATATGGGTTGACGAACTTGTTCTGCGCTTGGAGTCTTAACAGATCTCTTAGATTTATAGAACTCTAAACATTGTTGCTCAAATGGAATCTCACAATATTCTAATATTTTTCTTACTGATTCTTCAAAATTATTTACAACATCTTCATAGTTTATTGAAAGTATTTGGTCAGGCAATACACAATTCCAATGATCCATAAGCTCTACATAATTATTATAATATCCTGCTAAATCTTTAAGATCATACGTAAATTCCTGTCCCTCAGCAAAAAGCTGTTTGAAACATGAGAAACATGCAGACATAGATGCTCTTCTTATATCTATAATTTTTGCATTAGGTAATATTAATTTTATAAGTCCTATATGTCTAAAATTGTTTGGCATTTTATCTATAAAATAAGGCTTATCAGTTCTAAAAACTTCGCTATCACTAATATATTTATCACCAATAAGTTTAAGTTGAGGTGCAGATAAACTAAGTAAGATATCAGGGTATCGTGAACTAATATCTTGAGATTTTCTTTCATTTAATCTCAATGCCGTTGAGATAATATTTGGTAACTCATGCGTGGGTTCAACTAGTGAATGTGATGATAGTATTTGTTCTATTAACGTCGATCCAACACGAGGGAGCCCTAAAATAAAAATTGGAGCATTTGATTCTGATCCCCAAGATTTCTTCATTTCAAAAAGATCCTTTGTACATACATCAATTTGATTTTGACATTCTTTGCTAAAATCATTTGTGTTGAACAAAGATTTATTCTTCTTGATTAGATTTCCTTCTTTATAGTGTTTAAAAGATTTTTTATATTCATTAAGATCTTCATATGCTTTACCTAGAGCAAAATGCATAAAAGCTCTTTCATCTTCAGACACATATACATCATTTACCATCTTGTCTAATGATTCAACTTCTTTATCTGAAAATTTGTATGTCTTTAGGTTAGCTAAGCTCCAATATGAATCTCCAAAATATTTATCTGTTTGATAGGCTTTTTTATATGATTCAATAGATTTATCTAATTCTCCAGAAGTTTTGTACAGATGGCCTTTTGATAACATCACATCAGTATTATTAGGCTCTAGTTCTAAAATATCATTATAAATTTTTATTGCTTCTTTATATCTATCAGTTCTAAACAAAGCAGTAGACAATAATTTCATAGCATTAATATTTGAAGGGTCTTCATCATAAAAGTTTTGAGCATGAAATAGTGCCTCACCATATTTCTGTCTTTTAGTAAGAATATTAATATAATCATATTTAATTTTGGCGTTGTTGGGATCAAACAGCAATGCGCTCTCTAATAAAAATTCTGCATCTTCATATATATTCAAATCTCTACCTATATTTGCAAGCAATCTCATTGCTTCAATATCATGCGGATGATCTCTTAGATACTCACGACAGATTCTATCTGCTCGAGATAATTTTCCTTCATGGGTAAAACTTATTACGGTTTTTAATTCAGGAGGTAAATTTTTAAGATAAATAACATTTTGTTCAACAAATTTAATAAGTTCTTCATTCTTATTTTCTAATGAAAGAATTCCAAGCCAAGATGATTGTAAAGATGGGTTATGTCTAACAGCTCTTAAATAAGCCTTTAATGCTTTGTTCTTATCTTTTAACAAAACATTTGTATGACCTATTTCTTGATATGCCCTTCCATAATTAGGATCAATTTGTATTAATTTATCTAAGTTAATTAATGCTTTTTTAGATTCATTTAAATACCTGTAACATACAGATGTTAAATAATAAAAATCTTTTTCACCAAGCGAAGATGAATATTTCTTGCATAAAGATAAAGCATTTTTAAATTCTTTATTCTTTAAAGAATTTTCAATAATTTTTGCTGGTTCAGCATTTTGATTCATATGTTAATTTTAATACACTTATGTAAAAAAAAGGCCAGTATAAACTGGCCTTTTAAAATATTATCTCAGATTAGAATTTATAAGATATTCTTACACCAATATTTCTAGGTCTATTAGTTGTAATTCTAGGAATATCATCCTGATCGTTATAATAGAAGTTTGCTCTTTCATCAGTTATGTTTCTGATAAAGAACTCTACATCTGTTCCATTAATAGTTACGCCATAAGCAGCATCCCATATAGTATAAGATGGTTGCTCTAAACGTTTAGCTGCTTCAAGCGAGCTATAAGCCTTATCAGAACTCTTAACTGCTATTTGAGTATATGCAGGATTTCCTGCTAACTCTGAATCAACTTTAACTCTAATGTTATATTGTAGTTTTGGTGATAAAGGCATTGAACTACCAACATTTGATATTTGAATAATTCTAGACTTATCAGCTGTAACTTCAGTGTCGTTATATGATACTGCACTTGCAACAGTTACATTATCACTTGGATACCAAAGGATATCAGCTTCCATACCTTTAATTTCTGCATCAGCAGCATTTTCTATAAATGTTAGTAATCCAACATTAACTGGATCAAATTGGGATACTTGAACGTCTGTCCAATCTACCACGTAATATGAAGCATTTAATCTTAATGTTCCATCTAACATTACAGTTTTTACACCAACTTCTGTATTTGTAGTGTCATCAGTACCATATGTAATTAATACAGCTGGTAATGCTGAATTCCTTGAAGCAAGTCCACCACCTCTGTTAAATCCACCAGGTCTATAACCCTCAGATCTTGTGAAGTACCACATTGTATCTTCATCAACAGTATATTTAGCTGAAAGTTTTGTAATAGTATCATTCATATTTAATGGTTCAGCGCTATGATCACCAGACACATCATAGTCTCTTCCATTTGCAACATTTGATCCTCTATAACCAAACTTTGATTGACCTGTGTAATCTACATCTAGGTCATACTTTCTAGCACCAACAATAAGATCTAACTTATCGCTAATTGGGAAAGTCATTTCAGCAAAGTATGCTGTTTGTTCTTCAGTTCTCTTAAGATCATTAAAGAATCTACAAGCAGGTCTTCTAACTCTGCCTTCCCTTGACCATGCACCAGGTAAAGGATTATTTACCTGATAAGCAGCCCAAGTACCAGCAGATGCGTATGGATGATCTGTACCTAAGTAACAATAATCATTTTCTGTTTCAAGAATACTTTCATCAATAAATACACCAGCGGTATATGAGAATGGTAAATCACTCTCTTCATTGCTTGATACTCTGAACTCATGGGTTGTTCTTTGGTTATCATCTAATAACTCAACAGAAACTGTAGCAGGTCCACAAAGGTTATATGCTGTGTAGTTACACACATAGTATGGTAACCATGCACCAACATTTGCATAACCACTATAGTCAACTTGTTGTTCAGATTCTCTTTCTAAATATGCTCCAGTATATAAAGCATCTAATTTACCCATTCTACCCTCTAATGTTAGAGATGTTTGTGTAAATGAATCATCTAATGTATCAGGAACAAACCTGCTTACATTAAGATCACCTTTTTCTGGGTCATAATCAAAAACACCATCAGCGCTAATATCTTGACTCATGTGTGTAATTAACATCTCCCAATCTTCTCCGATTGAAGAAGCAGATGAAATTCTGAAACCTTCGTATGAGGCATCGTTAAAATTATCTTCTACTAAAGATGAGTTATCTTCAGTAACAAACATAGCCGCTCCAGCTGCAGGGAAACTTCCTCTTCCCGCACCAGACCAAGTTCCAGCAACGTTGTCTATATATCCACCTTGTTGTGATTTATAGAAAACACCTCTAATAGACCAAACATCATTAATCATAGGTACGTTTAAAAACGCATCATATGAATAACTTGGATCTCCATGAGCTGTTCCATAATGAGACATATTGAAACCGCCTTCTCTTTCGTTATATTTAGGCTTATTTGTAATCATCCGTACAGTACCAGCTTGAGAACTAGCACCATATAATGTTCCTTGTGGCCCAGGCAATACTTCTATTCTCTCCATATCAGCAACATATACATCTAAATTCCTTCCTGGAACTTGAAGTGGTTGCTCATCTAAATAAAGAGCTACGTTTGGCGTAGAACCTTGAGCAGCAGATAGAAAAACGTTTACTGGATCAACAGCCATACCTCTTATATAGATTGTTGATTGACCAGGTCCTCTACCACCTGATGAAACATTTGGTAAGAATTGAACATATTCATCAAAATTTGATACATTCATTTCTTTTAATGTTTCTTCTGTTAAAGCAGTAACTGTTACAGCTACCTTTGAAGCACTTTCATCCTTCTTAGTAGCAGAAACAACAACTTCTTCAATTTGTCTTTCTTGTGATTCAGCAGTTTGTGGAACCATTGCAGCAACGGCACCTAAAACTCCTAAAGAAAGCTTATTTGTTATTTTATTTAATTGTTCTTTTGTATTAATAAAATTAAACATATGAGTCCTCATAGTTAGTTAATATAAATTGCAAAATAAACCAGCCTGGTACCCCCAGAAGCATTCCCCCCTAGAGAAGTTTAGCCATATTTATAGACCAGCAATTTCTTTAAATCGGTCTTAGCACAATCATAACATCTTAAAATAATGATGCAATATAGATATAAAATATGTATATAATCCTTAATAAGCTATATTTATAACTAGATAAATCATTTTAATTATGTTTCACTAGATGTGATTTAATCTACTCAAATGAATAATATTAGCAAGCTCAGGTTTATTATTTCAGTATTATTAATACTGACTATAACTGTGGTAGTTTCTTTAAATTCTTCTGTATCTAAACAGTTATTCCTTGATCTACAGGCATTCCTATCCAAATATCTAGGATGGATGATAATTGTTCTTGCTAATGGTTTTCTTATTTTTTCTATATTTTTAGTATTTACCAAATATAAAGATATAAGATTAGGCGGGCCTAATGCTACGCCAACCTACTCATATCCAAATTGGATAGCAATGCTATTTAGTGCAGGGCTGGGTATAGGATTACTTTTTTATGGAGTTGCAGAACCAATAATGCATCTTAATTCTTATCCTGGAATGATTGAAGGTGATATATCTCATAATGCAGGCAAGGCTATTGGTTTAGCAAATCTTCATTGGGGTCTTCATGGATGGGCAATCTATTCATCTTTAGGACTTTGTTTTGCATTTGCTACATATAATAAAAATCTTCCTTTTAGGGTCAGCTCTTTGCTAGGAAGAAAGGTTGCTAATAATAAACCTTTAGCTATAACAATAGATATTATTGCAATAATTACTACTATTTTTGGTGTTACTACATCTCTTGGTTTGGGAACCGAGCAAATAAGTGCAGGAATAAGTCACATATTCTTATTTGAAGAAACATTTTTTAATAAAATTATAATTATTGCTGTGATTACTCTTATCGGTCTTATAAGTGTTTCGCTTGGTTTAGACTCAGGTATTAAAAAACTATCACAAATAAATATGGTTTTGGCAATTCTGCTTCTTTCATTTGTATTTTTATTTGGCCCAACTGTCTTTATTATTAATGCATTAATACAAAACTTTGGAGCATATATTAATACTCTTTTAGAATCAGCAACTTGGACGGAAGTATATGACTCATCATCATGGCAAGACGGATGGACACTTTTTTATTATTCATGGTGGTTTGCATGGGCGCCATTCGTATCGTTATTTATTGCAAGAATTTCTTACGGAAGATCTATTAAAGAATTTATAGTTGGAGTCCTTTTTGTACCATCACTGATAGTATTTTTATGGATGGGCATCTTTGGAAATGCTGCAATTTATCAAGTTATTAATGAAACGAGTCAAATTGCTCAAATAGTAAATGATAATTTTGATGTAGCATTATTTTCTCTTTTTGAGGTTTACCCTCTTACTAAAATTATTTCAATTATTTCTCTAATACTGATTGTTACATTTTTTGTAACTTCATCTGATTCAGGAGCATTAGTTGCATCTATGCTTTCTTCAAAAAATCAATCTAATATAAATGATGATTCTCCTATGATATCCAGAGCTACATGGGCAATACTTCTTGGAATATTAGCTGGAGTTCTTTTATATGCTGGCGGTCTTCAAGCTCTTCAGACATCTGTTGTAATTACTGGGGTGCCTTTTGCAATAATAGTTGTATTTGCATGTAGAAAATTCTATAAATCTTTAGAAAAAGAACTAAATAAATAACTAATCTAATTCATCATCTATTTTTTTTAGCTCTTCATCATCCATTTCATCTTCATAAATAAGATCTGTATTTTCATTATTTTTAA
>CACEHH010000022.1 GCA_902559345.1 uncultured SAR86 cluster bacterium
TCAAGCATTGTCATTGCCATCCAAAGTTGAGAATTATTTCCTGCAGCATTCTTACCTATAAAAGCATTTGTATTTGCAGGATTTCCAACTACAAGGATTTTTGCATTATCTTTACCGTGTAATCCAATTGCCTTTCCTTGGTCAACAAAAATACCACCGTTTATACTTAATAGATCCGATCTCTCTTCTATTTTTTTGCCGTTGTAAACAATGCCTCTTGGAATGCTTCCAACCAACAAGAACCAATCACCATCTTTTGATGCTTCTTCAAAGTTATCTGTAAAAGTTACTTCACCCATATTTGGAAAATAAGAGTCTTCTAACTCCATTACCAAGCCTTCCAGTTTGCTTACAACATGAGGAATCTCAACTAGTGCTAAATCTACCTTTTTATCACCAAAGGTCCTTCCATCAACTAACCTTGGTATCAAAGAGTATGCTATTTGACCTGCTGCACCTGTTACAACTACTTTTACTGATGAGCTCATATTTCCCTTATTGAATAAATAATTAGTAATTATATTCCTAAATTAGATTCTAATCCTTAATTTTCTATCATAGTAAATAACTTTCTTTTTGATTAAAATAGTCTCAATCTAAAAGAAATACTCTCGGAGAAACAAACATGACTATAAGATTCGATGATAAGGTTGCAATCGTTACTGGTGCTGGTGGTGGTATAGGTAAACAACATGCTCTAGAACTTGCAAAACGAGGCGCAAAGGTTGTTGTTAATGATTTAGGTGGTAGCGTTGATGGGAGTGGAGCTAGTGACGCAGCAGAAGAAGTTGTTGAGCTTATTAAGGCTGATGGAGGAGAGGCTATCTCCAATGGTGCAAGTGTGACTGACCTAGATGCTGTTAAGGGAATGGTTGATCAAACCATGAGCGAATGGGGAAGGGTTGACATCCTTGTTAATAACGCTGGCATTTTGAGAGACAAGAGTTTCCATAAGGTTACTCTTGAAGACTTTAATCTTGTTATGGATGTTCATTTTCAAGGAAGCTTAAATTGCACACATACAGTTTTTCCAATAATGAGAGAACAAGAATATGGTCGAATTATATTCACCAGCTCTTCTAGTGGAGTCTTTGGTAATTTTGGTCAAACGAACTATGGGTCTGCAAAAATGGCAATGGTTGGATTAATGAATACTTTAAAAATAGAAGGCCAAAATAAGAATATTCATACAAATTCTATAACACCAGTTGCCTATACAAGAATGACAGAGGGCCTAATACCTGAAGATTTCGGCAAAAACTTACAACCAGAGTATGTAACTCCAGCAGTAATCTATTTGGCTAGTGAAAATGCACCAAACGGAGCAATAATGGCTGCAGGCGCTGGCGTCTTCTCAAGAATATTTATCCATGAAACTATGGGTGTTTCATTGGGGATGGGCGAAGATATGACGCCAGAAAACATTCAGGCAAATTGGGATAAAATTTCAGATATGGAAGATGCTAGAGCTCTTCAAAATGGCGGCGAGCAGACTCTTAAGTTCTTTGAATTAATAAATAAATAAATCACCTATGCCAAAAAGCTAGGCCTTGCAGCAATATTATTTATATAAATACTAAGGTTTTTGTAGTTATTTAAATCAATCTTATTCAGTCTTACTAAAAATTGTAACGACGTCACAGTTTGTATATCAGCGTATGAAAATTTATCACAAGCTATAAATTCTTTACCCTTAATAACTTCTTCATAATACCCAAGTGATTTAACAGCTAACTCTCTTTGGGCTAAACCAAATTCATTATTTTGATTTTCTAATGCACTCATATGAGGATGAGTGTGTCTAAAGCCATGCATTAGAGGAAGCATTAACTCAAAAGATACTCTTGAGTACCACATTTCGATTTCTGCAACTTCCATTGGATTGTCGCCAAATAAGTTTGGTTCTGGATATAAACACTCTAGATATCTGCATATGGCTGTAGTTTCTAAAATTACTTGACCGTCATCCAGCACAAGAGCAGGTATTCTTGAGTTTGGTGCTATTTTTTTTGTATTCAGGAGTTTTATGCTCCAGCTTACCAATATCAAGGTTCTCAACTTCAATATTTTCTATGCCTTTTTCAGCAATAAAGATAAGAACCTTTCTTGGACTTGGTGCAACTGGACTTGAATATAATTTCAAGTTTTATTCCCAGTTTAGAGCGCCGCCAACCTGATATTCAGTAACTCTTGTTTCAAAGAAATTCTTCTCTTTTCTTAGGTCAATAATCTCTGACATCCAAGGAAATGGATTGCTGACACCAGTAAACTCTTCATCTAAGCCTAGCTGGGTAAGTCTTCTGTTGGCAATGAACTTTAAGTACTCTTCCATCATCGCAGCATTCATACCTAAAACGCCTCTTGGCATAGTATCTCTTGCATATTGAATTTCTAGCTCGGTGCCTTCTAGAATCATTTGAGCAGCTTCTGCTTTCATTTCATCATCCCACAAATGTGGGTTTTCAATTTTAATCTGATTAATGACATCAATACCAAAATTAACGTGCATGGATTCGTCCCTTAAAATGTACTGGAACTGTTCTGCTGTCCCTGTCATTTTGTTTCTTCTTCCCATTGATAATATCTGAGTAAATCCACAATAAAAGAAGATACCCTCTAATACACAATAGAATGCAATAAGATTCTTTAAAAGCTGCTTATCTGTTTCTTCAGTACCCGTCTTGAAATCTGGGTCTGAAATTTCTTTTGTATATTTAAGTCCCCATGAGGCTTTTCTTGCAACACAAGGAACTTCTCTATACATATTAAATATTTCACCCTCATCCATTCCTAAAGATTCAATACAGTATTGATAAGCGTGTGTGTGGATAGCTTCTTCCAGACTTTGTCTTAATATATATTGTCTACATTCTGGGTTAGTAATTAATCTATACAAAGCAAGAACAAGATTATTTGCAACAAGTGAGTCTGCTGTTGAGAAAAAACCAAGATTTCTTTTAACAATAACTCTTTCATCTTCAGTTAATCCATCTTCAGATTTCCACAACACAATATCATTTGTCATATTAATTTCTTGTGGCATCCAGTGGTTAGCACTTCCATCAAGATACTTTTGCCAGGCCCAGTCGTATTTAAATGGAACTAGCTGATTAAGATCTGCCTTGCAATTGATCATCATTTTTTGATCAACTTGAACCCGACCTGCATTTTCCATCATTTCATCAAGTTCCTCCATGCCAGCTGTTTCGTCTAGATTATTCACAGCTTCTCTTGCTGCTGCTGCTCTAGATCCTTCAACAATTTTAGATGATTCGGTTGATACTGCAGTTTCAGCTGGCTGCGGAGGTTCGGTTGGTTGTGCCTCTGCTTTTGGAGCAGGTGCCTCATTCTTAATTTCTGGTGTTACCGGAGGTGTTGATTTTTCTTCTTTTCCGTATTCATCCCAATTTAACATATTCTTTCTCCATAAAATTTATTGACAAGCTTCACAATCTGGATCATCCAGTGAGCAAGCATCTGGAATTGGCGCTGGTGCCCCTAATTCCTCTGTTGAATTCTGATTTACATCAGAACTGACTGCGTTAAGTTTTCCCTGTTGTACTGTTGATTTTTCTGTTGATGTTGCAGCTATAGATCTTAAATAGTATGTTGTTTTAAGACCTGAGTACCAAGCCATTCTATAAGTAATATCTAATTTTTTACCATCAGCATTTCCTATATATAGATTTAAAGATTGAGCCTGATCAATCCATTTTTGTCTTCTGCTTGCAGATTCAACTATATACCTAGGCTCTACCTCAAAAGCTGTTGAGAATAGTTTTTTGATATCTTCAGGTATTCTTGATATCTCTGATAAACTTCCTTCAAAATATTTTAGATCATTTATCATCACATCATCCCACAAACCAAGTTCTTTTAATTTTCTAACTAAGTGTGGATTTACAATAGTAAACTCTCCAGATAGGTTAGATTTAACATAAAGATTTTGATAAGTTGGTTCGATAGATTGCGTGACCCCAGTTATATTAGATATTGTTGCCGTTGGCGCTATTGCCATTACATTTGAATTTCTCATTCCGTCTTTTTTTACTTTCTTTCTTAGAGAATCCCAATCTAGCGTTTCAGATCTATCAACGTTTAGGTAGTCTTTCCCTCTATTATCTTCAAGTATTTGAATTGAATCCTTTGGAAGTATTCCCTTGCTCCATAATGATCCATCAAAAGATTCATATGAACCTCTTTCTTTTGCTAGTTCTGTTGAGGCAAGAATTGCGTTGTAACTTATTAATTCCATGCTTTTATCAGCAAAATCAACTGCTTCATCGCTGCAATAAGGAATATTCTGAATATATAGCGCATCTTGGAATCCCATGAGCCCTAAACCGATAGGCCTATGTTTGAAGTTAGAATTTTTAGCAGTATCAACAGAGTAATAATTTATATTTATTACGTTATCTAGCATTCTAATAGCTGTTGAAACAGTTTGTTTTACTTTATCTTCATTTAGTTTTCCATCTTGCATATGATTTGCAAGATTCACTGATCCTAAATTACAAACTGCAATCTCGTTTTCAGCACTTGTGTTTAGTGTTATTTCTGTACACAAGTTTGATGAGTGTATTACTCCTGCATGCTGTTGAGGAGATCTTAAGTTACATGAGTCTTTAAATGTTATCCAGGGATGCCCTGTTTCAAACAGCATAGTTAACATTTTTCTCCATAATTCTTTAGCTGGAATTGATTTAAACTGGTCCATTTCTCCATTTGCTGCCTTTTGTTCATATTCTTCATATTTTTCTTCAAAAGATTTTCCAATTAAGTCATGTAAATCTGGAGCTTCTCCTGGAGAGAAAAGAGTCCAGTTTTTATCTTGTTCAACTCTTTTCATAAATAAATCAGGAACCCAGTTGGCTGTATTCATATCATGTGTTCTTCTTCTTTCATCGCCTGTATTTTTTCTGAGATCTAGGAATTCTTCTATATCTAAGTGCCATGTCTCAAGATATCCGCACATTGCTCCTTTTCTTTTTCCTCCTTGATTTACAGCAACAGCTGTGTCATTGGCAACTTTTAGAAATGGAACGACTCCCTGACTTTTGCCATTTGTGCCCTTAATATAAGAATTCATTGCTCTTACTGGAGTCCAATCATTACCAAGACCACCAGCCCATTTTGATAAGAGAGCATTATCTTTCATAGCAGAAAAGATTCCATCTAAGTCATCTGGTATTGTTGTTAAGTAACAAGAAGAAAGTTGAGGTCTTTTAGTTCCTGAATTAAATAATGTTGGTGTTGAGCTCATATAATCAAAGCTGGATAATAGTCTATAAAATTCAATTGCTCTTTCTTCTCTTTTTTCCTCTTCAAGAGCAAGGCCCATTGCAACTCTCATGAAAAAAACTTGAGGTAACTCATACCTTACGTCATCGCAGTGGATAAAGTATCTGTCATATAGTGTTTGAAGGCCTAAATATGTAAATTGATTGTCCCTTGTGTGATCTATTGCATCTGCTAATTTGTTAAGGTCAAAGTTTTTTAGCTCAGGATTTAATATATCTAGCTCAATCCCTTTATCTACGTATGCTTTAAATGCTTTTGGGTAGTTTTCTTTCATTTCTTGATAGGTAGACTCTTCAGCAACTTCAAGGAAATTCAATGCTTCATTCCTAATCTGATCCATTAATATCCTAGCTGTAACAAAAGAATAATTCGGCTCTTTTTCAACCTTGGTCCTTGCAGACATAACCAGGCTTGTTCTCATGTCGGCAATTGAAACCCCGTCATAAAGATTCTTTAATGCTTCATCAAGTACTTCATTGACTGAAACCTCTTCTAAATCTTCACATGCATCGTTTATTAATCCAGCTAACCTTTCAACATTTAAAGGAACAACACTTCCATCACTTTTTGTTACATTTATATTTGGTGCATCAGGTATATCTATCCCAGGACTCTCTTTTTTTCTTTCTTGAGACCTTTCTGCTCTATATAAAATATAGCTTTTAGCTACGTCCAATTCCTCTGATCTCATTAACTGTAGCTCGACTTGATCCTGGATTTCTTCAATGTGTAGGGTCCCTCCAGATGGCATTCTTCTTTTAAATACCTCCACAACACTTTCTGTCAACCTATTAACTTTTTTGTGTATTCTTTCACTTGCAGCCGCATTACCTGATTCAATAGCTAAAAATGCTTTTGTTATAGCAACTTTTATTTTGTCATCTTCAAATGGAACCACTTTTCCATTTCTTTTTATTACTCTTAACTTTCCTGGTGCAGTGGTTTCTATCTCTGATGTAGCCTGATTTGGTATTTTATTTTCTTCTTGTTGTTGTGTTTCCATTTTTTCCCCAATAATTCCCTTACTATCTTGAGTCAGTCTTAATTTATTTTCTTGGAAGAATTTAAGTGATGTCTGCAGTATCTAAAACTTTTTCTCCTAAACACTAATATACTAATTGTGGACAAAGAATCAAGCAAAAAAACACAATATATTGTGACAATTTCATTTTTTTACACAATATAGTGTATATATGGTGTTTTTTAGCTGTTGGAAATAAGTTAATAAATTGTGGATAATTATTACTGGAGAAAAAAATATGAAAAATTATTTAGCTATAGACCAAGGCACTACAAGCTCAAGAGCAATCATATTTGATGCAAATTTAAAATTAATTAATGATGCCCAAAAGGAATATGATTTAACCTATCCAAATGACGGGTGGGTAGAACTTGACCCTTTAGATGTGATAAAGACAGTTAAAGAAACTGTTAACAATGTTTTAAAGAAGCATAAAAATATTGAAGCTTGTGGAATAACAAATCAAAGAGAAACGACCATTGTATGGTCTAGAACATCGGGAATTCCAATATATTCTGCTATCGTATGGCAGGATAGAAGAACACATGAATATTGCAACAAATTAAAATCAGAAGGGTATGAAGACCTTATAAAGGAGAAAACAGGTTTGTTATTAGATCCATATTTTTCTGCTACTAAAATCAAATGGATATTAGACAATGTTGATGGGGCTAAATCTATGGCTGAAAAAGGAGATCTTCTTTTTGGAACAATAGATTCATATTTAATATATGTTCTTTCTAAAGAAAAAAATCATTTAACCGATGTAACGAATGCATCTAGGACATTATTGTTCAATATTAAAACTATGGAATGGGATAATGATTTGCTCGAGCTATTTAATATTCCTAAATCAATGATGCCAAAAGTATTAGCATGTGATGATAATTTTGGAACTCTCTTAACAGATGATCATGAAATACCTATAAGAGGGGTAATTGGTGATCAGCAAGCAGCTCTTGTTGGTCAAGATTGTTTTAAAGAGGGTGATATGAAGTCAACATATGGAACGGGTTGTTTTTTGATGGTTAATACTAACAAAGAGCCTTTCACAATTAACGAAGGCTTATTAACGACCGTGGCTTACAAATTAAGAGATGAGGTTCATTATGCTATTGAAGGAAGTATTTACTCATGTGGAAACATAATTAAATGGCTTAGAGATAGAATGAATTTTTTTAGTAGCGCAAGCGAAAGTGAAAAATTTATTAATAATTCTGGTAATTCTAACAATGTTTTATTTTTACCTGCATTCAATGGTCTTGGTGCTCCTTTCTGGAATTCAGACATAAGGGGAGGCTTTTATGGAATAACGCAAGATACGACAAAAGAAGATATGACTACAGCATGTTTTCAGTCAATAGCCTTTCAAACAAAAGAAATAACCTCCATATTAGAAAATTATAATATTGATATAAATAAACTCCTTGTTGATGGCGGTATGGTTCAAAATAAAACATTCTGCCAACTATTATCTGACACCCTACGAAAAGAAATAATTAAACCAGAAAATGTTGAGTCAACCGCCGTAGGTGCTTGTAAAGTTG
>CACEHH010000023.1 GCA_902559345.1 uncultured SAR86 cluster bacterium
CAACTGAGAAAAATAAAAATAATGATGCCAATATTACAATTGGTATAAATATCGCATTATAAAAAGGTGCTCCCACACTAATCTTTTGATCGTAAAGGTATTCATAAAAAAGTGGGTATGTTACTCCAAGCATAATTGAAAATATTAAAGTTCCAAATAAAATATTATTTATTGAGATAAATGATTCTTTTGATAAAGTTTTTATATTACTAATAGGTTTAATCATTGAGAAACGTGAGATAAATAAAAAAACTGATGTCGTGATAATTATTCCAATAAATGCTAATAAATAAAGACCTCTTTGAGGGTCATTTGCAAATGAATGGACGCTATCTATTATTCCAGACCTTACTATGAATGCCCCAAAAAGACTTAAAGAAAATACTAAAATAGAAAGCAAGATCGTCCATATCCTAAGATGAGATGATTTAATAGAAACACTTAATGAATGCAAAAATGCTGTAGCAGCTAACCAGGGCATCAATGCAACATTTTCAACCGGATCCCAAAACCAATACCCACCCCATCCTAATTCGTAATAAGCCCACCAGCTGCCCAATGAGATGCCTATGGTTAGAAAGACCCAAGCCATTACAGACCATTTTTTGATCAACTTTTCCCATTTAATACTTGAATCGCCGTTTATAAGAAATGCTAATGATGATGCAAATGGAATTACAAACCCAACATAACCTAAATAAAGAGTTGGAGGATGAATTGCTAATGCAGGATCTTGCAATACTGGATTTATATCAGCGCCATTGATTGGGGCTATTGGTAAAATTGTAACAAATGGATTTGAAGTTAATAAGAGGAATAATAGAAACCCGACCAATATAAATGAAATTATTCCCATAGTTTTAGGTTTTAAAATCTCATCATTATTGATGGAGATATTAAAAATAAACCCCCATACAGATAAAAAAACAATCCACAAGAACATTGAACCTTCGTGAGCGCTCCAAATGGACGATACTTTATAAAAAATAGGCAATGCTGAATTTGAATGATTAGCTATATATTCAACGCTAAAATTATCTGTAATCGCTAGCCAAACATATATAAGAAATGAGGAAGATAATAGTAAAAAGGCTTGAGAATATGTTCTGCTTATAAGGTTTGAGGCATATGAACTATTATTAATAAATAGTGAGAAATATCCAACTAAAAAAAATAATCCTGTGGCCAATAGTGATAGAAAATGTGATATCTCAACTATCATTTTTAATATCTATATTTGGAGGCATATAATTTTCATCATGTTTTGCCAGAACCTCTTTTGCATAAAAAATCTTATTATTTAAAAACCCCAATGCCACTACACCACTACCTTCTTGAAATAGATCAGGCACTATGCCATCAAATATTACTTTTATAGAATTTTCATAATCAGTAATCACAAAGGATATTTCAGAACCATTTCTTTCAACAGACCCCTCTAATACCATGCCGCCAATTTTTATTCTTTTCTCAGGTGGAATATTATTATTTTTAAGTTCTGTTGGTGTGAAAAAGAAATCTAAGTTTGAATTTAATGAGTACAATATTAATGAAATTCCTGAAACAGAAAATAAAAAAACAAATAGAATGCTATAAATTCTCTTTTTTCTAGTTGGGTTCATTAAATTTCTTTTTAAATTTTTTAAGCTTTATTTTGTAATAAGCAAATGCATAAATTAAACAAAATGTAACTACAAGTACTACGCTCCATACGTATATACCATGACCATTCATATATAAGGCTTCTTCTATAGATTTAAATGGAAAATCAAACATAATCTTTAATCCATGATTTTGTTTTTTCTCTTTTGAAGATCTGTACTTTTGAAGAAATAATTATTAAACATATTACTATTCCAAAAAAGCCTATTATCGAACCGATTAGAGGGTAAAGCATTGAGGGATCTATGGTTGGCTTATCAGTTAGGGTTATAGATGCTGACTGATGAAGAGTACTCCACCAATCAACTGATTTCTTAATAATTGGTATATTTACAAATCCAACTATAACCAACCAAGATAATAATTTATCAGCTTTCTCATGGTTGCTAAAAGAATTATGAAGTGAAATTAAACCCAAATACATTATAAATAATATTAAAGTTGAAGTAATTCTTGCATCCCATTGCCACCAGGTACCCCAAGTTGGAATTCCCCATACTGATCCTGAAAAAAGTGCTAAAAAAGTAACTAATGCGCCAATTGGTGCCATTGCAAGAATGAGGTAGGCAGAAAGTTTTACTCGCCATATTAAATATATAACACTAGAAATAGCCATAGCTGCGTATATAGATTGAGAAAGAAATGAAGCTGGAACATGAAGATAAATAATTCGAAACGAGTTACCCTGAACAAAATCTTCTTGAGTAAATAATACCCCCCAAACTAGAGAAAATATATAAATAAATAATGAGAAATAAAAAATATACTTATACATTCTATTTACCTGAAATAAATAAGTTTTAGGTGAGGCAAATTGATGTATAAATTTTTTAATCACTTTTAATGAGGCTAGCTTAAAGCTATTCTAAATGGGCTTTAATTATATAAGATACAATAAAAGGCACTGATGTAATTATAATAGATAAGCTGCCTAATAATAAGAGAAGAAGTTCAAGATAATTAATACCAAATTGAATAGCTATCACACCTTTTCCTAATACAATTAATACAGGCAAAGCTAACGGCATTGTAATAATAGCGCCAAGAACCGATCCCTTGTTTAAGCTTAAGGCGCTACCAAATACAAATAAGTTAAGAAAAATATATGAACAGATCATTGCGAAAGGAAAAACAAGAAGACTTATATTCAAATTCTTTGTTATTCCAAGTGAAAAAAGAAAACTAAATAAAGATATGGGAATACCAATCATAAACCAATAAATGAAAATCTTTTTTGCTATTAGAAATGGAAAGGAAGATATAGAAATAATGGTCTGCTCTAGAGTACCGTCATTATAATCCTCTAAAAAAATATCTTCGGTAGCCAACATCATGGATAAAAGAATTGATATCCATAATAAGGAATAAAAACCTTTTTCTAAATCTTTCTCGAGAAATTCAACTGTAAGTGGATACGCAATCATAATTAGAATAAACACTATGATTGGTCCAATCCAATGTCTCGTCTTTTTCTTAAGTTTTAAATATTCTAAGTAAAAAACATTCATAAGTTATTGCAAGTTAAGTACCTTTGATTCAATTTCACAATCTATATGAGATGTGTAAACAATAGCTTTACCGGTTTCGAGTTCTTTTAATAAGAAATTTTTAACAAAATCATGAGCGTCTTTATCAAGCCCTACAAAAGGCTCATCCAAAATTATTAGATCAGAATCATTTAAGAAAACTCTTAATAGTGCGAGTTTCTTTTGTTGGCCAAATGATAGATTTGCAACAACAACATCTAAAAACTTTATAAGATCAAGTTTTTCTAAATAGTAATTAAGATCTTTATGATTATTTAATCCATGAAGCATTAGATTATCAATAACGGATAGATATCCTTTAAGAGCATTCTTATGGCCCAAATAACAAATATTATTGTTATTTATTATCATAATTGAGCCTTTTGATTGTGGGGTTATTCCCAAAATAATCCTTATTAAGGTCGACTTCCCAGAACCATTAGATCCAGTAATATGTAATGCCTCTCCTTTATTTAAGGAAAAAGTAAGATTATGAAAAAGTCTATTTTCATTAATTTTAAAAGATATGTTTTCAGCTTTAATAAGTTCAGTATTCATTTTTCAAATATATCTAAGTTTTTAGTCCTTATTATAAGAGGAGGTAATGGTTTTTGTGGATCAATTCGTGAATAAAATCTTTTTGATATCTCGTTAAAAGGGGATGAACCAAATTTACCAATACCCCCTACAGAAAAATAAAGTCTTTTGCTGAAGTATATGCCTTGTTCAATATCCGGAATACTTCGCATAGATGAAGAAATTTTTTTTAAATTTTGTAAAAAATTATTCTTTTTATCATTAAACTTAAACCATCCCCATGAAGATTGATCAATCATGGATATTTTTTGTAATATTTTTTTAGATTTTATATTGGGAAGTGATGATGGGGGAAGTAAAACTACAAGGTTTCCCTTTGCATTAAATATGATGTTATCAATAGTCTCTTCATGTGATTTTTTATCAGAAAGATTGGCTGATATAAATTCTTCATTTTTTGATAAATTAGGAAATTTTAAGCCCTTTAATCTTTCGTATGAGCCAAGAACTATGTAAGTAACTAATTCTTGGCTCAAAATTTTTTATATCTTCGACAAAGCTTGCTCAAAGTCAGCAATGATGTCATCAACATGCTCTAAGCCAATTGAAAGCCTTACATATCCTGGTGTAATGCCTGCCGCTAGTAACTCATCTTCATTAAGCTGACTATGTGTGGTGCTACCAGGGTGAATCGCTAAACTTCTTGAATCACCAATGTTTGCTACATGGTATACCATCTCTAAAGCATTGATGAACTTCTCTCCTGCTTCTCTACCACCTTTCACCTCAAAACCCATTAAACCACCATTACCTCTTGTTAAGTATTTTTCAGCTCTTTCTTTTGCATAACCGTCCATTAAAGAGGGATAGCTAACTCTTTCCACAGAATCATGATTTGAAAGATATTGGGCAACTTTTTCAGCATTACTGCAGTGCTCTCGCATTCTTAACGCAAGTGTTTCTAACCCTTGAATGAACATAAAAGCATTAAATGGACTCATTGCAGCCCCCATGTCTCTTAAAATAGTTGTTCTAGCTTTTAAAATATAAGCTATAGGTCCTAAAGGTTTTACTGCTTCGGTCCAAACCGCACCACCATATGATGGATCAGGAGTATTTAAAGCAGGCTGCCTTTCAGGAACTGCTTCCCAATCAAAATTACCACTATCGATAATTATTCCTCCAATTGAAGTTCCATGACCGCCTATAAATTTTGTTGTAGAGTGCATTGAAATAGCTGCACCATGATCAAATGGCTTACAAATTACTGGAGCAGCAGTATTATCAACAATTAATGGAATACCCAATGGCCGACCAATTTCAGCAACTTCGGATATTGGGAATACTTCAAAGCTAGGGTTGGGAAGTACCTCACCATAATAAGCTCTAGTCTTTTCATCTGTTGCTTCTGCAAAATTATTCGGATCTGCAGGATCTACAAAACGAACTTCAATACCCATGTCAGAGAGAACATTTTTGAAAAGATTATAGGTACCACCATAAAGATGTGCGGATGCAACTATATTATCTCCATTTGTAGCTAAGTTTTGAATTGCTACTGCTGAAGCAGCTTGACCTGATGCAACTGCTAAAGCACCAACACCACCCTCAAGGGCAGCAACTCTATCTTCTAAGACTGCGCAAGTAGGATTCATTATTCTAGAATAAATATTTCCTAGCTCTGATAATGCGAAAAGATTTGCAGCGTGCTCAGTGTCATCGAATTGAAAACTTGTTGTTTGATGGATTGGAACTGCTACTGAATTAGTGTTCTCATCTTTTCTCCATCCTGCATGAAGACCAATAGTTTCTGGGTTTGAATATGTTTTGCTCATTGAAAGTACTCCTCTATATATTGAATATATGTATGACTAAGTATAGTAAATTATATTTAATAACAACACCTATATTAACAATATATGCTGGTATATTCATTACAAATAATTATAATTACCGAAGGATATCTATTATGGCTAAAAAATACACAAACTTTAGAATTGGTGGTTCTCCACAAAAAATAACAGATGATTATACTGTATGGTCAAATGACCTTCTTGAAAGAATTATTGCTAGCAAAACTGTTATTCAACCTGGCAAATCAACCCTAGGACATAAACTTATTGATTCAGATGTTGTTTATATAATTACAAATGGAAGAGGAACTATGGAGGTTGTAGAGTATATGAATTCTGATGAAGGACATGGATCAAATCCGTCCTATGGAATTGAACATAAAGACTCATATGAACTTTCTGCTGGAGATGTAGTTCTTGTTGAATCTGGAGACTATTGTAAAGTTGTGAATGACTCAGACCATGATCAGCTTACTTACTTAAGAATATTTGATAGGGGTGGCTGGAGACAATAAATGTTCAAAACACAATATGCATCAGATAGCTTGGCTATGGGATTATCAACAGTTTGTGTTATCCACTGTTTTTTTGCTCCTACACTAATAATTTTTTCATACGGAATTTCTTCATTCAGCATAGAAAGTGAATTAGTTCATTACCTGATTGTAATGCTTGCGGTTCCTATAAGCTCTATTGCTTTAGCAATTGGCTATAGAAATCATAAAAAAGCATCCTATCTGATTACAGGCATAGCAGGCTTATCAGTTCTTATTCTTGCAGTTATGTTGGGCGAAAATTTACTTAGTGAGCTTGGAGAGCAGTTGGTAACGCTTGCTGGATCAATGCTCGTAGCATTTTCTCACTTTAAGAATTATAGAACATGTAAAGAGTTAGAATGCTCCTGTCACGATAATTAAATTAGCTAATTTAATATAAACTTTGCAACCATAGGCAGGTGATCAGAAACACCTAGTTTGGTTTTTGGATTAAATTTAATTGGCCTACCTGTATCACTATATGAATTTGTGGGAGTTGAATAAACTTTAATGCTTTGTGGAATATATTTAATATCCCTGTCTTTTGATAAAAAAATTGTATCAAGAAAACTCCAGTTGTCTTCATAGGCATAATAATAAGTTCCTTTACAATTACTACATCCATTTAAATGAGCAACAAACCAATAATTTTCCTGTGACTTATATATATCTAATTTTTTATCTTCTTTGCTATTAATATTGAAATCTCCGAGTGCTATGGAAGGATGTTGATGTGTTTTCAATAAGTCTCTCAATACATTCAAAGAATCAATTCTCATTGAGACATCATGATATCCAGCAGGAAAGTGAACGTTATATATTTTTATTTTTTTATTACTAATTTTTAGTGTCGCCTCAAGGATTGGTCTCGTATCTTTATTTTCATGCTTTCCTGTAAAAGAAATGTAATGTAATTTAGATTCTACAATCTTGAATTTAGATAAAAATGCGGTGTCAATACCTCTGTAATCCTTACCCTCTATTAGAGCCAGGTCTTTATAACCATATGGTTCAAGCAATTTAAATAACTGAGTTAAAATATTTAAGTTTTCAACTTCTTGAAGGGCTAAAATATCAGGCCCTGAATCATTATATTTTATAATTTCATTAGCTAAATTTTTTAACTTTGCATTTTTTGTCTCTTCATCCCAGTCAAGATTTAAACATTCATCTTTCCATGAATTGACCTTAATATCTTTACAAGAGTTGATATGGTTTTTTGATTTCTTTAATTCGATTGGTAAATAAGCTTTATCATCTTTCATAGGGTCATCAAGAACATCAAAAAGGTTTTGAGCGTTAATAG
>CACEHH010000024.1 GCA_902559345.1 uncultured SAR86 cluster bacterium
ACCTGAATCAAATGGAGATTTTCTAACTAATCTATGAATGCCTGTTTCAGTTCTTAGCCATCCATAAGCATAATCACCTTGTACATGAAGAGATGCTGATTTAATTCCTGCAACTTCTCCATGAGATATCTCGATTAAGTTTGAGGTAAAATCTCTTCTCTCTGCCCATTTTGTATACATCCTTAGAATCATCTCAGCCCAGTCTTGAGCCTCTGTTCCTCCAGAACCAGATTGTATTTCGATATAAGCAGATGATGAATCCATTTTCTTTGTAAACATTCTACTAAATTCAAGTTCCTCAACTAATGACAAAATTTGTGTTGTTTCATTTGAAATTTCATCAATTGAAGATTCATCATTTTCCTCTATAGATACCTCTAGCAGCACTCGTGCATCTGATAGTTTTTCAGAAACAACCTTGTAAGAACTAATCGTTTTTTCTAAAGATGTTTTTTCTTTACTTAACTTTTGGGATAATTCTAAATCCGACCAGACTTCTTCTTTTGCGAGGTCTTTTTCTATTTCTTTTAACCTACTCTCTTTTGATTCTATTTTAAGAACATTTTTTTTAATCTCATTAACTCTCTGTTGAAGATCTAATAAGGTTGTTTTTAATTCTTGTAAATCCATTAATAAAATTTAGTTATTTCGCTTTATATAATCAAAAATTGAATTATCTTTATAACTTAATTTCTTTGCAACTTCTTCTTTATTTAAGACATCGTTTAACTTTTTTGGCAAATTCTCTATTGATAACTCAGCATCTTTTATAGCATTAGGAAATTTAGCTGGATGTGCTGTTGATAATATTATGGTTTTATAATCTAGCTTTTCTTTCAAATTTTCTACTGCATCAGCAGCAACAGCTGTATGAGGATCCATAATATAGTTATAGTTTTTGAAATAAAATTTCATGCGTTCATATGTGGCATTGTCATCAGAGCTATAGCTTAAAAATAAGGCAGATGATTTTTCCCAAATTCTATCATTTAACTCAATTCCTGTTTCTGGAAACGTTGAATAAAATTTGGAACATGAATCTGAATCACGATCAAGATATAAGTCGTATAACAATCTCTCAAAATTGCTTGCGACACTAATATCCATACTAGGAGAAATTGTTTCATTTACTTTTTCTTTTGAATAATCATTATTTCTAAAAAATCTATCCATAATGTCATTAGAATTAACTGCTACAACTATCTTTGAAAGAGGCATACCCATTTTTGAAGCTGCATAACATGCAAAAACATTTCCAAAATTTCCTGTTGGTACTGAATAATTTAAGGGCTCTGAGAATTTATTAATTTTTAGCGAAACAAAGAAATAGTAACAAATCTGACCTATTATTCTTACCCAATTAATTGAATTAACTGCCAATAAATATTGATTATCTTGTAAGAATTTCCTTTCTTTAAAACCCTTCTTTACAATATCTTGGCAGTCATCGAATGTACCATCCACAAGAATAGGGAAAACATTTTCCTTATCGACAGTGGTCATTTGCTTTCTTTGTATTTCAGACATACCTCCTTCAGGAATAAGAATAAAACTTTTTATTAAATCAAAATTTTTGCAGGCATCTATTGCTGCTGATCCTGTATCTCCTGATGTTGCACCAAATACAATTGCAGTCTTATTTAGGTTCTCTAAAGTTTTATTGAAGAAAGCCGCAGCAAGTTGTAGTCCAAAATCTTTAAAAGCAGCAGTTGGTCCATGAAATAATTCTAAAATAGATATTTTTTCATTGATTTCAATAATATTAATAAGATCTTTTTTATCAAAATTATGCCAAGTCTTATCAAGCAACTCTTCAACTTCATCTTTATTGAATGATGAATCTGTAAATAAGGGAACGATATATTTTGCAACATCAACAAAGGATTCAAGATTTCTTAAATCATCTATATTTACTTTTGGCCAAAAATCGGGCATGAATAATCCGCCGTCATTAGCAAGACCTTGCATTAAGACTTGTTCGAAAGTCTTTTGATTATCTCCACCTCTAGTGCTATGAAAAAGCATAATTTAATCTGTCTCTATTCTTATAGACCTAACATTTTTTACGGAGTCTAAATTAAGAATATTATTCAATAATTCTCTGTGATTTCTTTCATTAAATGAATCTGTGATAATTACGATTGGCACAACATTGTCGGGCAGTTCTTCTTTCTGAACAATCGAGTCAATTCCAACTTTATTTTCAGAAAATATAGATGAAATTGAAGTCATGACGCCCGGGAGGTCTTCAGCTTCGATGCAAAAATAATATTTAAAAGTTAAGTCAAGGAAGTCTATGAATTCAATCTTTTTAGTAGTAATTTTATTTTTTGAAATACTCTCATTGGAATTAGCAAGATACACTAAATCTGATATCACTCCTGATGCTGTTGACTCTTGTCCAGCACCAGATCCTGCAATATGTAATGTTCCTAAAAGATCAGTTTCTATTTCAATGCCATTCCTAACGCTTTTTAAGTTTGCAAGATATGAGCTATCACTAATTAATACAGGATGAGCTCTTAATTCATAAATACCATTGTTAAATTTTGCAACTGCGAGATGTTTTATTGTGTAGCCTATTTCCATGGCATATTTAAAATCAATTTTTTCTATTTTAGAGATTCCCTCAATATAAAAATCTTCTGGAGGTAAAGAGGTTCCAAATGCAAGAGATGATAGTATGCCAATTTTATGAGCTGCATCAGTGCCTTCAATGTCAAAAGTTGGATCAGGTTCTGCGTAACCCTCTTTTTGCGCAAGATGAAGAGTAGAACTGAATTCTGCACCTTCCTCCATATTAGATAAGATAAAGTTTGATGTTCCATTAAGCATTCCAGCAATCTTGGTAACTTTATTAGCAGCTAATTCTTCTGTAAGAAGTTTTATAATTGGTGTTCCGGCACACACAGATGACTCAAATAGTACTTTAACTCCATTTTTAGCTGCTTCTTTAAATATTTCATCACCATGGTGAAATATTACTGCCTTGTTTGCGGTAACAACATGTTTTTTATTTTTAATAGCTTTTAAAATTAATTCTCTAGCTACTTCAACTCCTCCAATTAACTCAACCACAACATCGATTTCATGATCAATAACATCAAAAATATTTCTTTCAATTTTTACTTCACCAGGATTGCATTTTGGATTGTCTCTTCTAGCACCAATTACAACAATTTCAATATCTAAATTTCCATTAGATTGAATCGATTCATAATTTAACTTAATTGTATTAAATAATCCCGTAGCGACATTACCCCAACCACATATGCCAATCTTTAAACTTTTCATAATTAGCTCTTTAGTTTGTCTAACAAATCTTCAGGAGAATGATATCCTGGGAATAATTGCCCATCCTGAGAAATTATTGCAGGAGTTCCAGTAATACCTAGTTTTTGACCGATAGTATAATGCTTAGCAATAGGCTGTGAATCACAAAAATTTAATCTTAAGTTTTCTCCATCTTTTAAATTAGTTAAAGACTCTTTTGGATTTTTTGAACACCATGCTCCTACCATTTTTGTAAAAGTTTCAGTACCAATACCTGATCTTGGAAAAGCTGCATAATTTATAGTAATTCCTAATTTGTTATAGTCGATTATTTCTTTATGTAACTTTCTGCAATATCCACAATCTACGTCAGTAAATACAGTAACACTATACAATTCGTTTTTAGATGGAAAGGAAATTAATTCATCGTTATTAATTTCACTCATCAATGAAATACGCCTTTGACTGATATCTTTATTTGTTAAATTAACAATTTGTGAAGATTTAATTTCAAACATGTCTCCGTATAAAAAAAAGTTTCCATCTTGTGAAACATATAATGGTTGAATGTCTCCATAATAAACTTTATATATACCTGGGAAGTTTGATTTCTCGATCATTTCGATACTTGTGCCAGGTGGTAAAATTGCTGAAATTTTTTCCTCTATTGCTACTTCATCAGAAAAAACTGAAAACGATAAAATAAATAAAGTATTAATTAGTATTTTAAATTTCATTTAACCTCTCGGGTGATGTTTTTTTAAAACTTCACCTAATCTTTGTTTTGCAATGTGAGTATATATTTGAGTTGTTGATAAGTCACTATGACCAAGTAAGAGTTGAACAGATCTTAAATCAGCACCCCTATTTAATAAATGGGTTGCAAATGCATGCCTTAAAGTATGAGGTGATATTGAGTTTTTCATATTTTCTCTTAAAAGATATACTTTTATTCTTTTCCAAAAGGATACCCTTGTTAATTTAGAGCCTCTATTTGACAAGAATACCTCTTTAGATGCGGAATCGGCTCTATCAGAAAGATAATTATTCAATGATTCTAAAGCTGACTCACCAAACGGAATTAATCTTTCTTTAGAACCTTTTCCTAAAACTTTAATAACACATCTTTGCATATCAATATCAACAAGTTTTAGATTTACAAGTTCTGAGATTCTCATTCCAGTAGCGTATAGCATTTCAATCATAGCTTTATCCCTTCTTTCTATTTCTTTTGATAAGTTTGGACTATTTAATAATTTTTCAACTTCATCTTCTGACATTGAAATTGGTAAATATTTTTCTTGCTTTGGAGAAATAATTTCAGCAACAGGTGAAATATTAATTTTATTTTTCTTTAATAAAAATAAATAAAATGCCTTTAGAGATGATATTTTCCTGTTTACTGATGAACTTTTTAATTTAGACTCAAATAAAAATGATATATATTTGTTCGTATCAGCCTCTGTTAAGTTGATGTAATTTATGTGGTACTTTTGAAGCCATGATAAAAAACTTTCAATGTCTTTTTGATATGCTTTGACAGTATTCTGTGATAATCCTTTTTCAACAAATAAATAACTTAAAAAAGCCCTAAGATTAGGATCTTCTTTAACTGATTTGAGCATCTTATTATTCTAGGCGTTCTTTGATTCTTGCAGATTTACCAGATCTTTCTCTTAGATAAAAAAGTTTTGCTTGCCTAACATCACCTTTTCTTTTGACTTTTATTGAATCTATCATTGGACTGTGAGTTTGAAAGGTTCTTTCAACACCAATACCACTTGAAATCTTTCTAACAATAAATGAAGAATTTAAACCACCTTTTTTGACTCCCATTACAACACCTTCAAATGCTTGTAATCTAGTTCTTTCACCTTCTCTAACCTTCACTGAAACAACAACAGTATCACCCGGTCTAAAACTTGGTAAATCAGATTTCATCTGTTTCGATTCAAAATTATCAATTATTTGTGCAGGTGATTTTTCATCTAAAGAGATCTTAATATCTTCAGCTGGTGCTTCTTCCTCAGCAGGAGCTTCTTCTTCAGCTGGTGCTTCTTCTTCAGGAGCTTCTTCCTCAGCTGGTGCTTCTTCTTCAGCAGGAGATTCTTCTTCAGGAGCTTCTTCTTCAGCAGGAGCTTCTTCTTCAGCAGGTGCTTCTTCTTCAGCTGGTGCTTCTTCTTCAGCAGGAGCTTCTTCCGCAACAGGAACCTCTTCGACAGGATCAGTTTTTAATGTTTCTGTTTGACCTTCATTTTTAGAATCAAAATGTAAGAACCATGCTTCTATCAATTTAGCTTTAGTAAGATTAATATCTAAATCAAGCCCATTCTCTTTAGCAGCCTCGACTATATCTGCTTTTTTCATTTTATTTAAAGCAGACTTAGATAAAACTTCAGTAATTACTTTGCCTTCAGCTGGAATTTCTTCAATATCTTGAACAGAACTTACTTCTTTTTTAGATTCTTTAGGCGCATCAGAGCTGCCAAACAATCTAGCAAAAAAGCCTTTTTTCTTGTTATCTTTGTTATCACTCATAATAATTGCCTAAAAAGGGCTATAGGATAGCCTTAGATGTCAATTCTTCCAAGAGTTTTTTCTGTTTTTTTGATAATTTTTTCTTGTCCAACAAGTCGGGTCTTTTAGCTAATGTTTGAAGTAATGAGTTTTGTATCTTCCATTTTTCAATTTCTTTATGATTTCCTGATAAAAGTACGTTTGGAACTTGCATTGATTCAAATATTTCAGGTTTTGTATATAAGTGTCCCTTTAACAAGCCGTCAGAAAAAGTATCTTTAAGATATGAGTCTTTATTACCCAAAACTCCTGGTATATGCCTAGATACAGCATCTATAAGACATATTGCAGCATATTCGCCACCACTTAAAATAAAATCACCAATTGATATCTCTTCATCAACATATTTATCAATTACGCGCTGATCAATACCTTCATACCTTCCACATATTAGAGTTATATTTTTTTTATTTGCAAATGAAACAACTTTTTTTTGTGTAAGCTTTTTCCCTTGTGGTGATAAATATATAACTTTACCCAGTTTTCTTTTATTTACTTCAGATAGCGTCTTAACTATTGGCTCTGCCATCATAACCATACCCTCACCACCTCCATATGGTTTTGAATCTATATGATTATGTTTATTAATTGAGTTTTTTCTTATATCAAATGTATTAATAGATATCATTTTTTTGTCTATAGATTTTGATATCACACCTACATTAAGAATTTCAAATATCTCTGGGAAAATTGTTAAAATATTAAAATTCATAAATTAATAATCCTTTTTCCAATCAACTTCTAATACTCTATTTTTTTTATCAATTACCTTTATAAATTTATCTTTAATAAATGGTATTAATCTTTCTTCCTCATCAACTGAATCTTGAGTAGGTTTTATTAGCAAACAATCATCTGAACCAAAATTATTTAATCCATCAACAATGCCAAGTATCTCATTAAAGTTTTGGTCTATAACTCTCATTCCTATTAAATCATGCCAATAGACTTCGTCATTTGATAATTTTGGAAGATCTTTTGAGTCAATATATAAATTTGTATTCGTATATTTCTTTATTGATTCTAAATCATTGATATTGCTGATCTTACAATAAAACTTAGAATTTATTTGTCTGATGTATTTAACTATTAAGTTAGGAAAAACTTCTTCATTTTTTAATATATGCGAGTAATTAAGAATATTCTCAGTTGGATTACAAAACGAATTTAAAAAGAATTCTCCTTTTAAGCCCCTAGGTCTTCCTATAGATGCTACACAGATTAGTTTATTTTTTTTCATCTTCTGAAGAGTCTTCTT
>CACEHH010000025.1 GCA_902559345.1 uncultured SAR86 cluster bacterium
GTTTATATTTTTTGTATCCAGGAATTATAAAAATACCAAGATATGATTTTATGGTTGAGTATATGGCTCTTCATAACATATCGTTTATAAACTTTCTTTTGCCATTAACAATAGTTTTACAGATAGTTTTGGGGTTGATGCTTGTAATAGGACATCGTATAAAAGAATCTGCCCTTATCCTCGCTGCTTTAACCATCTTTATAAATATTGGAATGCATGATTTTTGGAATGAATATCCAAACACAGACACAGGCCATGAAATGCAGAACTTCATAAAAAACCTGGGAATCTTTGCTGGATTGCTGGTGTTAATTGCAAGCAACAATGTTCGTCAATGGAAACTCTCAATAACACCTAAACAACAATAAAGATATGGATTTACCTATTAAAAAATATTGTGATAAATGTAACAAAAAAACTTCTCACGAATCTTACTTAATAAAAAAAGAATTATTAAAAAAAGGACGTTTTAATTCTGGTGGATGGCATTTATTAGGAATCCTTACAGTGGGCATAAGTTTTATGTTTACTTTATGGTTTGAAAAGAAGGATGAGATTAGCTATTTTTATAAAGACAAGTGTGAAATATGTGGATTTGAGACAACTATTAGTATGCTTGGCGATGAAGACCATATTAGAAAATGGTGGTGAAAGTCTATATTAGGTAAGACTATTATATGAATACATATTTCTTATTATTTTTTGCAATTATTTTAGAGGTTTTTGGAACTATGCTGCTACCTGCATCACAGAATTTTACAAAGATAGCCCCTACATCAGCTTTAATAATTGCTTATGGTCTTTCATTTTATTTTTTAGCAGCCGTATCACAAAAATTACCACTATCAATAGTTTACGCATCTTGGTCAGGCGTCGGAATATTTTCAATTGCGATTCTTAGTTATTTATTTTATAAACAATCTTTAAACTGGCAGACAATATTAGGACTATTTTTGATCATAGTAGGCGTTACTGTGGTCAATATATATAAGAATTGAAGATCAATACTGCTAGAATGAAGTTTTAGAGAAAATAAAGATTAAAAAATGAAGACAAAATTCAAAAGAACCATAATAATAGCTGCCATTCTAGTTATAGGATTAATTGGTTATAACTATTGGATTAACACACCTCAATATAGCTTATTGCAGATTCAGAAATCTGTTGAAAACAAAGACAGGCTTTTATTTGAAAAGCATGTTGATTCACAAAAGATTATTGAAGAGATTGTAGATGACATTTCAGAGATGTTTATAGACGAAGTAGATAATGGGCAGAGCAATGAATATTCTCTATTAAATCCAGCATTTTGGGCATCAGGACTAACTTCTATTTTTAAACCAACAATTGAAAGTGTAATAGAGGAAGCCTTCGATGATTTTTGGGAACATGAGATAGAAAATTTTGATAGTTATGAATCTAGCTCTGAGTTTGGCAATATTGTTGGCTCATTTCAAATGTCTTATATAAAAAAAGATGGCAAAGTAGCAAAATTAGGCCTTGTTGCGATAGACCCTCTTACTAGCGATGAGGTAAATTTAGAACTTAAACTAAATAAAATTGAAAACTATTGGAGAATAACCCAAATATCAAATTTAGAGGAATTGCTTAAAAGCAGGATGGACGAAGTTGGCGAGTTAATCGATTTTGACAATTAATTTTCCTGTATAATGTTTATAGAGAGGTAATAATATGTGTGATTGTTGTGATTGCTGCGAGTGCTCTTGCTGCGCTAAATAAATTAACTTCTATAAACGGAATTTATTCTTTTAATTCTAATTATTCTTATGCTTTTTGCAGAAGATGTTAGAAGCTGTTTAAGCAGTTATCTAGGAATGGTAATAGGGTTTTTTGTTATCTGTTTTATTCTAGTATCACTCCTTTTTCTCTAATCTTTTTCTTCGCTCAGCAACAACATCCACAAGGATAGCGACAAAAAGATTTAAAACAATTATTGAAGAAAAAATCACAAAACTAATAAAATACATCCACGACATAGGATAAACGTCGGTTATTGGAAGCATTACTGTCTCCCAAGATGAGAGTGTCATAATTTGTATTAAAGTAATTATTGCTTCACCCAGCTCTTCAAATCGCCCACCTTCTATTGATTCAAAAAGAATTACTCCAGCAACACCATAAATATAAAGCAAAATAAATATTAAAATTAATACATAAACACTTTTTTTCAAGGATTCTATAAGGGCTTCAATAACAAATCTCAACTCTGGAATAAAAGATATAACTCTTAATAGCCTTGCCAGCCTTAATAATCGCAATACCATAACTGAGCTTCCTGCTCCTGCTGGGATAAGCGATGAAACCACAATAACTGTATCAAATATATTCCAACCATCTTTAAAGAAATCTAATTTATTTTTTTCTGCAAAGAACCTAATGGATATCTCTAATACGAAGAAGACAGTTACAAAGATATCACTTATAACCAAGAACCTTACAAACCAACCTTCAAAATCATAAGTGCTAATTCCAACAACTAATGACGAGAATAAAATTACGGTTGTAACAGAAATTTGAAACAAAGAATGTTCTTTTATAGAGCTTAGCAACTTATTCATTCTGATAATTGTACTCTTTTTAAAACATATTTTTTATAAGGCTCTTTAAATAGATTATTCTATGGCTATGGAATCGATAATGTTAATTACAATATTATTTATGTCACTCCTTTATTTGGCGATTGGGTATGGAATTAATAAAGATAATGCAAAATATTTAATTGCTGGTTACAACACCATGGGGCCTGAAAGACAGGAAAAATTTGATATAGAAGGGTATTTAAATTTTTTTAAACCTTTCTTTAAGAAATTATCTTTATTTCCTCCTATCACATATGGTATATGTTATTTGGTTTTTGCTGGAGATATAATAATAAACATATGGAGCTTTTTACAAATAGCTCCTTTTATCTTTTTTATATTTAGGAGCAGAGGTTATGAGTAAAAAAATTGTAATTGCACAATCAATACTTTGGGCTGCTGCAATTTTAGTTTCTGCATTATCAGATTCTAAAGAGTTTGTTATATTAATGTTAGTATTGCTAGCAACAATGTCTATACTTGGACTAAAAAAATGAAAAGAATCTTGCCATTCTTTATTTTAGTTTTAGCATCGTGCACATCTTTAAATCCATTAAAACAGGATTCTGCCGATTTGACTGATTATGATGGGCCGAGTTTCATCGTTTCAAATTCTGATGAAAATTTAGATGAAAAATATCAAGAATGCCTCTTGCAAGCTAAGAAAACTACAAGGCCTTTAGATATTACTTCAAAAGGAGTTGGCGGAACAGTTCTTTTGTCTGGAGCTGCAGCAATAGGAACAGGCCTTGCAGGTGCAGTCTCGGCAGTTCCAATTGCAGTTGGGCTTGTTGTAGCAGGTGCCTCCACCATGTATGCCGGCGAAGTTTATAAAAAATATAGGGGCACAATAGAAGTGCAAGAGTGCTTATTAGAGAGCGGATATACAATTGTTATACTTGAATCGGATGATCAATAAGAAGAATATTATTTTAATGGCTTTATCCATACTTTTCCTAAATAACCTTCAGGCTAATCTAAAATATTTCTCATAGAATTATTCTACTTTATCAAAAGCCCTGCACATAATTTATTGCCTGTTGGGTCTCTTAAATAAGCTAGGTACATCTTAAATTTTCCATAATCTCGGATACCGGGAGAATCTTCAATTGAGGTGCCTCCATTTTCAATGCCAGCTTTGTGCCAAGCATCGCCTTGCCCAATGCTCTCTATATTAAAACCAACTGTTGCTCCATTTGAAATTGTTGCAGGCTGTCCATCAATCGGCTCAGTTATGCAAAAGCTTGTTCCTTTTAAGTTATAAAAATATCTTTTTTGTCCTGTTAGGTTTGGATACATTTTTCCAGGGCTTGCTCCAAGAACCTCAAATATTTTGTCGTAAAACACTCTTGATTCTTCTATGTTGTTTGTTCCTACCATTACATGACTAAACATAATTTCTCCTTTTTCTAATTGAGCCAATTAATAATAAAAAAAGAAGATATAAGAGCAAAAAACCATAAAACAGACGCTGCTGCTATAGTTTTTAGGTTTACTTCCTTTAGTGATTTTGAGTTAATTTGGGCTCCTATACAAAACAAAGCACCAATTAAAAATAATCTACTTAAGCTATCTAAAGTTGTAATAGTTTGTTGATTTAAATTTAATTGTGTTCCTATGAGTACTGCTAAAATAAATACAAATACAAACAAAGGTGATTTGGCTTTTTTATTGTCATCATTTTTAAATAAAAGTCCTATTATTATTATTAAGGGTATAAGCCATAACGTTCTTCCTAGTTTTAATGTCGTAGCTATTTCGGCTGCATTTCCTCCATATGATAGAGCCGCACCAATAACAGAGCTAGTGTCATGAATAGCCATTGCAATCCATGCACCAAAGCTTTCATCTGTCATATCTATGCTGTTTCCAATAACTGGGAATATTGCAAGTGCTATTGCATTGAAGATAAAAATTAATGCTAACGAGGTTAGCAAATCTTTCTCCTTGGGTTTTATTAAGGGTGAAATAGCTGCAATTGCGGTAGCGCCACAAATTGCTGTGCCCGAAGCCAATAATATAGATAACTTTGTATCTATTTTTAAAATTCTTCCAATTAATATTCCTAACAAAAATATAAAAATCACGAAAATTGAAATATATGGCAAATACTCAGCAGTTAAATCTATTGCATTTGATGCGGACATGGTCAGGCCAATAATTACTATGCCTGTTTGAAGTAATAATGTTCCGGTTGATTTTTTGATTAATTCTTCTGACGATCCAAAAATCAAAGCAAAGCTTGCACCCAAAATTAGTGCTATTAATGGAGAGCTAGAGAGGATTGCCATAGAAACTAAAAAGATTCCTGCTAATAATTTCATTTTGTTATATGTTGTATTAGTAAGGTTGGGACTTCATGGGTATGAGACTTGATTGTTGCAACTAAAGTATTCTCCTTAATGCCATCTTTAATCTCTGTTATTTCTACTCCTTCATTAATTAACCTTTTACGAGTGTTGGCAATTGACTCAACCTCCCAAGCCAATCCCCATAACTCATCTGGATTCTTATTATTATGCTCTTTTGCTACAACCTCTATAGTTGTTTCGTTTAATCTAAAAAACAACATTCTTGTATTCCAATGTTCTATCACTTTATCAAGAGCCAGTCTTATATCGAATATATCTCTGTATATTTCTATAAATCCGTCTGCATCATTCGTGGTTATTACAACATGGTCTAGTTTATTGATAGATGCGTCATTAAAGCGGTTAGGTATAGGAAGATTTCCTTCTGTGTGCTCAATAATAAATGTAAATATCCCCCTTGTAAGTTCGAGCGGTAAGAAAAGATTCTTCCATTTTCTTATTTCGTTATTTTTAAGGTTTGTTCCTTCTCCGTCAGAAATATCTCCAAGGAGGTGGCCTTTATTTTTAATAGAATCGAAAGTTAATTTAATGTTTTCTGACCCTAAAACAGAGCCAATCAACCCTTCTCCACTCTCTTCTATGGTTGTATTAACAAAATCTGATCCAAGCCCAACACCATTCGATGCCAAAAGCTCAAAATAGGTATTTTTAAAGTTGAAAATTACATTAGCAGTCCCTAGCTCTTTATGCTCACCCATCCAAACAGGCTCAACTCCAAAAATTTTTTTATAGTTACTCTCTGCCTCATCTAGGTCTTTTACAGCAACAATGAGGTGGTCTAGTTTTGAAATCATTTTGAAGATTTTTTAAAGCTAAACAAGCCTCTAAAAAAAGGCAGAATCCATATAATCTTTGTAAAATTTTTTGGGAAAAGTCTGCTCATAAAGTCATAAAAATGTGCATCAAAACCTATTAATATTCTTTTATTTTTCTTTTTAATATTTTTTAAGATGGTCTTTGCTGCATAATCAGGGGTTGACGGTGCATTCTGCTTAAATTGAACTCCAGCCTCCTCGATGGTAGATGCATTAGTCCCAAATACCGCAGCCCCTGCATCATCTTGCTCAAAACTTTTAAATCTTGATGAGCTATAAATATTAGTTCCTATATGACCAGGAAAGACACAATATGCTTCGACAGGCGATTCTGACATTTGTAGCTCTAGTGATAAAGATTCTGTGAATGCCTTTACACCAAATTTACCGACATTATATATAGATTGCTTTGGTACGCTAAAAAGACCAAAGATTGACGATGTGTTTACGATTGCGGCCTCGGGTCGTTTTTCTAGATAAGGAAGAAATAATGTTGTCATTTGAATAACAGAATTTAACAAAATATCTAACCCCCAGTTCCAATCATCTTCACTAACCTCGTCAACAGACCCAATAACTGAAACTCCTGCATTATTAATAACAATATCTATCTGATTATGAATGTTAAGAACTTTTTCTGGGAGCTCATTTACTTTTTCTTTATCACTTATATCAATGGCATGAGTTGAAACTGAGATATTTTTTTTTCTTACTATTTCTTTGGTTTCTTCGAGTGATTCACTGTTCCAGTCGACTAAAGCTAGGCTACAGCCTTGATCAGCTAAGTTTGTTGCAAGCGCCCTGCCTATTCCTGAGCCAGCTCCAGTTATTAAAGCAACTTTATTAGAAAAATCTTTCACTCTGAAAAAGAATTATTCTTTCTTCTGTCTACCTCTTCATTTACCATTTTTGCACAGTCGCTTGCAGCTGTTTCAAATAAAAAAGGAAGTATTGCATGAACGATTGCAGCAGCCCCAGAAACAATCATCTTAAAGCCATAATATGAAGCGCATCTTAGGTGTTCAAAATAGGTCTCACCGTTTGATTTGGGATGCTCAGTAAAAATTTTAGTTAGTTGTCTCAAGTTAAAATTTATTCTACAACATCAAGATTATGATGGCGAACTTTAAAGCAAGGATCTATTTAGGAAAATAATATATCTTTTTATAAGGATTATATTTCAATCTTGCGTCTGGGCGTTCATAAGAATACTCCCCAGTATGATGATTG
>CACEHH010000026.1:0-2500 GCA_902559345.1 uncultured SAR86 cluster bacterium
AAAGACTATCTTCTTATACATATCTCCGTTAGAATACGTTTCCCGTTCATCGAGACGGTTGTTCTTTAAAATATTTGGTTACTCGTGTGGGTGTTCAAAATACGAGAAAAAATTTAGATTTTTTATTTAAAAATCAACAAACATGATATTAATTGAAGAGTTTGATCATGGCTCAGATTGAACGCTGGCGGTAGGCTTAACACATGCAAGTCGTGCGAGAAAGTATCTTCGGATATGAGTAGAGCGGCGGACGGGTGAGTAACGCGTAGGAATCTACCTAGTAGAAGGGGATAGCCCGAGGAAACTCGGATTAATACCGTATACCTCCTTAGGGAGAAAGAGGGCCTCTCTTGAAGCTTTCGCTATTAGATGAGCCTGCGTAAGATTAGCTTGTTGGTGAGGTAATGGCTCACCAAGGCTACGATCTTTAGCTGGTCTGAGAGGACGATCAGCCACATTGGGACTGAGACACGGCCCAGACTCCTACGGGAGGCAGCAGTGGGGAATATTGGACAATGGGCGCAAGCCTGATCCAGCCATACCGCGTGTGTGAAGAAGGCCTTCGGGTTGTAAAGCACTTTAAGCAGGGAGAAAAAGTTATAAGTTAATACCTTATGACCGTGATGTTACCTGCAGAATAAGCACCGGCTAATTCCGTGCCAGCAGCCGCGGTAATACGGAAGGTGCAAGCGTTAATCGGAATTACTGGGCGTAAAGCGCGCGTAGGTGGTTTGTTAAGTTGGATGTGAAAGCCCTGGGCTCAACCTAGGAACTGCATCCAAAACTAATTGACTAGAGTACGATAGAGGGAGGTAGAATTCATAGTGTAGCGGTGGAATGCGTAGATATTATGAAGAATACCAGTGGCGAAGGCGGCCTCCTGGATCTGTACTGACACTGAGGTGCGAAAGCGTGGGTAGCGAACAGGATTAGATACCCTGGTAGTCCACGCCGTAAACGATGACAACTAGCTGTTGGAAGACAATGTTTTTCAGTGGCGCAGCTAACGTTTTAAGTTGTCCGCCTGGGGAGTACGGCCGCAAGGCTAAAACTCAAATGAATTGACGGGGACCCGCACAAGCGGTGGAGCATGTGGTTTAATTCGATGCAACGCGAAAAACCTTACCTACTCTTGACATACTTGGAAGCTCTTGTAATGAGAGTGTGCCTTTTGGAGCCAAGATACAGGTGCTGCATGGCTGTCGTCAGCTCGTGTCGTGAGATGTTCCGTTAAGTCGGATAACGAGCGCAACCCTTACCCTTATTTGCCAGCGATTCGGTCGGGAACTATAAGGGGACTGCCGGTGATAAACCGGAGGAAGGTGAGGACGACGTCAAGTCATCATGGCCCTTACGAGTAGGGCTACACACGTGCTACAATGGGGAATACAGACGGACGCTAAGCCGCGAGGTGGTGCTAATCCTAGAAAGTTCTTCGTAGTCCGGATTGGAGTCTGCAACTCGAATCCATGAAGTCGGAATCGCTAGTAATCGCGAATCAGCATGTCGCGGTGAATACGTTCTCGGGTCTTGTACACACCGCCCGTCACACCATGGAAGTGGATTGCACCAGAAGTAGATAGTCTAACCTTCGGGAGGGCGTTTACCACGGTGTGCTTCATGACTGGGGTGAAGTCGTAACAAGGTAGCCGTAGGGGAACCTGTGGCTGGATCACCTCCTTAACGAAAAAGTGTTTTCAACGCCCACACGAGTAACCAAATATTTAAGTTTAAAGTTATGTAAAATTAATGGTATGTAATTTTCTAGTGTATACATTTTTGTATACATGAGATCACTGCAAATTAAAAAGTAGTTAATATATTTTATTAAGTACTCTCAAAAAAATTAGATAACCTTTTTAAGGTTATATGATCAAGTAAAGGAAGAGCACAAGGCGGATGCCTTGGCAGCATAAGGCGATGAAGGACGTAGTAACCTGCGATAAGCCTCGGGAAGTTGGTAAACAAATTTTGATCCGAGGATTTCCGAATGGGAAAACCCAATATACATAAGTATATTATCTTATACTGAATACATAGGTATAAGAAGCAAACCTAGGGAACTGAAACATCTAAGTACCTAGAGGAAAAGAAATCAATTGAGATTCCGGTAGTAGCGGCGAGCGAAACCGGATTAGCCCTTAAGCTTATTTTAGTCCAGCAAAATATTCTGGAAAGTTTAGCCATAGTAGGTGATAGCCCTGTATGTGAAAGACTAATATAAGTGAAATCGAGTAGGTCGGGACACGTGAAATCTTGACTGAACATGGGGGGACCATCCTCCAAGGCTAAATACTCTATGCTGACCGATAGTGAACTAGTACCGTGAGGGAAAGGCGAAAAGAACCCCGGCGAGGGGAGTGAAATAGAACCTGAAATCTTGTGCTTACAAGCAGTCGGAGCAGACTTGTTCTGTGACGGCGTACCTTTTGTATAATGGGTCAACGACTTAATTTTAGTAGCAAGCTTAACCAATTAGGGTAGGCGTAGGGAAACCGAG
>CACEHH010000027.1 GCA_902559345.1 uncultured SAR86 cluster bacterium
TTTTATATCAGGAATACAGTTGGTGACAGTATCTTTGGGAGTGACATAGTGAGTTTTTGGAAATATTGTAGCTCTTGGAATTTCATTTATAACAACTCCTGTTAATGGATCAAACCAAGATAGTCGTTCTATTTCATCTCCAAAGAATTCAATCCTCAGAGCCTCTTTATCAGAGTCCGCGGGATATACATCAACTGTATCACCTCTAACTCTAAAGGTTGCTCTTCTAAAGTCTAAATCATTTCGTGTATATTGAAGTGCTGATAATCTAAGCACTAAATCACGCTGAGAAATTGTGTCGCCCCTATCTAAATGAACTACCATCTTTAAATAAGATTCTGGTGCTCCAAGTCCATAAATAGACGAAACGGTTGCAACAACAATGGTATCTTTCCTTTCTATTAAAGCTTTGGTTGCAGATAAACGCATTTGTTCAATATGTTCATTAATTGATGCATCTTTTGCTATATAAGTATCAGATGTTGGAACATATGCTTCAGGCTGATAATAATCATAATAAGATACGAAATACTCAACAGAGTTATTTGGGAAAAAATCTCTGAACTCTCCATATAATTGTGCAGCAAGTGTTTTATTGTGCGCCATAATAATTGCAGGTCTTTGAGTTTCTTCAATAACCTTGGCCATAGTGTAAGTTTTTCCTGAGCCAGTAACGCCCAATAAAGTTTGATGAAGTAAACCATCTTGAAGACCTGAGACTAAATTACCTATAGCATCTGGTTGAGATCCAGCTGGTTCAAAATCAGATACTACCTTTAATGCTTTTGTCATTTACTTCTGTATTAAAAATTACTTATAATGCTCTGCTATTAGCGTTCCTCAGTAGCTCAGCGGTAGAGCAGTTGACTGTTAATCAATTGGTCGTTGGTTCGATCCCAACCTGAGGAGCCATTACTAGTTATATCTTATAACTAAAGTTTCAATTTTAGTTAAAAATTAAAATAAATTCTGATTAATTAAAAACCCTCTGTAATAAAAAACTTCTTTAATAGATTAAATATATTTTCTCTCGTCCTTGTAAAAGCGTTAATTGATTGAATCTCATTAAAATTATTGTTATCAGGATCTTCATTAGGCCAATGAAATATCTTTGTGGCTTCTGGAACAACAGGACACACCTCTTCCTTGCATAAGGTTATAACGTAATCTAAATTATTAATAAAATCTGCTTCGATACTATCTATTGATTGAGTCTGATTTGTTGAAATATCTATTCCAACATTGCCCATAACTAGAATAGCATCTTTATGCACTTTTTCAGCAGGAATTGAGCCAGCGCTCCTAATATCAAATGATTTAGGCAACATGTCCTTTGCCAATGCTTCAGCGATCTGGCTTCTGCCTGAGTTGCCTACACACAAGAATAAAATATTCATTTATGTATTTTAAATTGAGGATTCTTAATTATAAAGGTATCTTATATGTATGTTTGGAAAAGTTACAGTTCAAAAGATGCTTGGCAGTCTTGAAGGTCAACTAGGTGAAGATGACTTCACTCAGCCGCTTGAAATTTTAGTAAATTCAGCAAATAAAAATAATGAATTTAATCTGTTTGGTTCATTTGCTTTTAAGAATCAACTTAAAGATAGATTGAGGGTTAGAAAAGAAATTTATAAGTTAACAAAAGATCTCAGGTTGCCAGAGCCGGCAGACCCAATTTTTGTAACTGGGCTTCCAAGATCAGGCACTACTTTCTTGTTCAACCTATTATCTTTAGACCCTAATCATAGGTCACCATTGTATTGGGAAATTATGAACCCCCTTCCGTTAGTAAAAACCTCGCAACAAAAAAAATGGCGACAAAATAAAATAAATTTTCAACTTAAGTTTGCTAGAACAATAATTCCTAAACTAAGAGCTATGCATCACATAAGAGGTGAAACTCCAGAAGAATGTATGTTAATTGCTACTATGAATATAAGAAGCATTGTTTATCTGTGTATGGCTGATGTCCCTGAGTATGCCGAATATTTAAAAAGTTGTAGTTTTGAATCGGTATTTCTATGGCATAAAAGATTTCTTCAAGTGCTTGAGATGACAGAAAAACCAAAAAGATGGCTTTTAAAAGATCCAAGTCATATTGGGCACATTCCTGAAATTTTGTCGGCATATCCAAATGCTAAATTTATAAATATTCATAGAGATCCTGTTGAGTCTATTGGTTCTTTTTGCAGTCTGACAAAAAACGTTCGCTTGGGCTTTACTAAATCAGTTAACAATGAGCGTATAGGTGAAATGGTTTTAGATTTTTGGAGGCATAAGCTGTACAAGGGCATGATAGATAAAGAAAACCTACATTCAGACCAAATAGCTAATATAAGCTACTATCAATTTATTAATAATCCTATAAGTTCGGTTAAAAAAGCTTATTCAAAAATAGGTCTAGATATGGATATAAAAACAGAAAATGGCATGGAAGAATATCTAGCAAAGCAAAAAAACCTTAAAAAAGAGAAACATTCCTACACCCTCGAAGAGTTTGGCTTAACTTCAAAAATTGTTGAAGAGCGCTTCCAAGAATATATTCAAACTAAAGCCTTCTAGATATAAAAATCATTAAAAATATGTGGCAAAATAAAGCCTATGAGAAAAATATTATTTACTATTTTAATTTTCTTTATTGCTTCGTGCTCTAGAGAGATACCTATGGAGACAAATATGACACTAGTAACTATTAAAACATCAGTTGGCGAAATTAAGCTTGAACTTAATGATGAAAAAGCGCCTATTACAGTTGAAAACTTTAAAACTATTGCTAGTTCTGGATATTACGAAGGAACTATCTTTCATAGAGTCATTAATGGTTTTATGGTTCAAGGCGGAGGCTTAAACGCTGATATGAGCAATAAATCAAGCGGAACTGCTCCAATACAAAATGAAGCAAATAATGGTCTATCGAATGATAGGGGTACTATCGCAATGGCAAGAACTGGTGACCCTCACTCAGCAACTAGTCAGTTTTTCATAAATCATAAAGACAATGGATTTTTAAATCATACCGGAGAAAACCCACAAGGTTGGGGTTATGCGGTTTTTGGTACTGTAACTGAAGGAATGGATGTTGTTGATCAAATTGCTGATGTTGAGACAGGGTCTTCTGGAGGTCATCAAGATGTTCCGGTAGACGTTATAACAATAGAGTCTGTTACTATTAGTTAATGAAGCCACGCTTTATATCAGATATACATTTAAGTGAAGACACGCCTCATTTAACTAATGCTTTCAAAGTATTTCTAAATGAATCTAAGGAAATTTGCACTCACCTTTTTATATTAGGTGACCTCTTTGAAATTTGGATTGGCGATGATGATAACAATCCTTTTAATCAAGATATAAAGAAAGCTCTTATTGATTTTACTTCGGATGGCCCTAAAACATTTTTAATGCACGGCAACAGAGATTTTTTAATTGGTGAAGCTTTTGCAGATGAAGTTGGCATTTCTATCCTTTCCGATCCTTATACTTTAGATATAAATGGTATGAAGACAATCTTAAGTCATGGAGATTTCTTGTGTACAGATGATATTGACTATATGAATTTTAGGAGCGAAGTTAGATCGGATGAGTGGCAAAAAGATTTCTTGTCTAAAAGTGTTGATGAAAGAAATGACATTGCAAAATCATTGAGGTCTAATAGTAGAGATGCTACTTCTGAAAAACCTCTTGAAATTACAGATGCAAACCTTGATACAGTAAATAACTTCATTAAGAAAAATAAGCCTGATATCTTTGTCCATGGACATACGCACAGGCCAAAAATACATAAACATAATTCAACCAAAAGAGTCGTTCTTGGTGATTGGGACAAGTCTGGTTGGTGTTTTTCTATAATTGAAAATAATTTAGATCTAAAAGAATTTAAAATTTAAAAATCCTATTGTTCTAAGTCTTAATATACTGTATATTTATACAGTATTAAGTAATTCCTATGAAAGTTAACTATATCGGAAAAATTTCTGAAGAAAATCTGCCGGCAATATTTGTGCCCTATTTTCTTGAAGCGGTCCATGCAGGGTTCCCCAGCCCTGCTAGCGACTATATTGAAAGTCCTATAGATCTAAATAAGCATCTAATTAAAAATGGTGCTGCAACTTTTTTAGTTCGAGCTCAAGGGCAATCTATGATTGGGTCTGGTATTACTAACCAAGCAGTTCTAATAGTTGATAGAAGTATCAAACCGTCTCATAACAGTATTGTGGTTGCAACTATAGATGGTGAGTTTGTATGCAAGCGACTAAAACTCAAACCAAGAATGTGTTTAATGCCGGATAATCCTGAGTACCCTCCTATCTTTATTAATCATGGTCAAGAATTAGAAATAGTAGGGACTGTTACGGCTGCAATTAATAAATTCTAATGGCCTTTGCCCTTGTTGATTGCGAAAGTTTTTATGCATCTTGCGAAAGAATATTTCGTCCTGATCTAAAAAATGTTCCTATTGTTGTGCTTTCTAATAATGATGGATGTGTTATTGCAAGAAGCACAGAGGCAAAGAGAATGGGCATTGCTATGGGCGTTCCATGGTTTAAGGTCAGAGAGCTCTT
>CACEHH010000028.1 GCA_902559345.1 uncultured SAR86 cluster bacterium
AAGAGATATTTCTCTTTCAGATTTTGCAAAATCAAAGTTTCAAATATCAATAGATGAATTACTTTCTGAAAAAGATGCTATTAAACATCTAATGGAATGACAAAAAAAGAAAAAATAATCTATAGCTTTATCTCCAATATTATTGATGATGAAAATCCTGAAAATATTCATCTTCTAACCTCAACAGATATTTCAAACTTAATAAAAAGAATAGAAAAAACAAATTCAAAAGCTATATCCATCTCGCCTGAGTTTATTGATGATAGCAATGAAGTTTATGATTTATATGTTGTTTTAGATGACGTGCATGTAAATGAGACTAATATTGGCAGAGTGAAGAACCTTCTTAGTCAAAAGATTGTCATATTTAATGATTTTAATAATGATAAAGGTGTAGATACTCAAATGCTGAAGCTTGGTCTTCAAACAGAATTTAGAGATAAAACAAATAATATAAAATGTTTCTCTTATAACCTTAAAAATTATAATAATAAGAGGGCCTGGAATAACTCTAAAGGATGGGCAAATCCAGAAAATTTTGACAAGTTTAGATGGTAAATTTACATTAAATATACTTTCTTATCTTATTCTTTGCTCGCTTTCAAATGTCTTTTGTTTCTGTTCAGCTACAAATTTTTTATGAAGGTTATTGGCAAAGTATATTACAACTATTAGATAGCCAAAGAAGATTATATTAGGAAATCCTGTAAGGAAGTTATACAAAGCATGAACAAAAACAGGTATAAGCAGCGCCTGGATGATGTATTTTTTTGATCCTTTAAACATATAAAGTCCAATATAGTAGCCCATGATGACACCACAAGACGCGTGAAGCGGAATTGCGCTTATTGCTCTTAGAATAGCAATAAAAAGTGATTGATCGCTATAGATTAAATAAACATACTCAATATTCTCGTAGGTAGCAAAACCTAATGAAATAATTGTTCCGTAAACAATTGCATCCATAGGCTCATCAAATTCTGTTTTAGCTTTGATAAAAAGCATGAATGCCAAAAACTTTAGAGGCTCTTCGGTAAAGCCCGCTAAAAAAGACATATCACTGATACCTAAGCTATCTTCTAATAAAAATATATAACTGTTTAAAAATCCTGCTGGCCAGCATATAAAAACTCCAACAAAAAAAGTCTGAATAATTAAATAATTAGGCTCGGGGAATTTATCAGATTTAACTATATAAGCAACTATAGCTAATGGAACTCCTATCGTTAATGCTAGCGTTATGCTCATACTTTATGTAATTTCAAATTAATTAATGTATATAGCGATTATATCTTACTGTTTATGATTTCAGTTGTGGAAATAATAGTACGTCTCTGATTGATGATTGATTTGTAAGCAACATAACTAATCTATCAACTCCCATACCTACTCCTACAGCTGGAGGCATACCATGCTCTAAGGCAGTAATATAATCATGGTCATAGTCCATAGCCTCTTTATCTCCGGAGTCTTTAGCAGCAACTTGATCTTCAAATCTTGAAGCTTGGTCATCGGGATCATTTAGTTCACAAAAACCGTTTGCAAATTCTTTACCGCCTATAAACAGTTCAAATCTGTCTGCAAAATCAGGGTTTCCCTCATTTCGCCTAGAAAGTGGTGAAACCTCTACAGGATATTCAGTAACAAAGGTTGGGTCTATTAAATTAGACTCAACTGTTTCTTCAAAGACCTCCAATAATAATCTTCCAGCACCCCAACTTTTTTCAATTTTTACATTTAATTTCTTTAAGAATTTTTCAAGTGCTTTTTTATCAGATAAATCTTTTTTAGTAAGAGTATTATTATGTTCTAGAACTAATTCTGATAAAGTTGATTGGTTAAAATTGCTTAAATTAATTTTATTATTATCCCATTCTATTGATTTACCACAATCTGCAACCAAAGCAGCATTAAGTATAATATCTTTAGTAAGGTCCATTTGATCTTGCATTGTGGCATAAGCCTCGTACCATTCCATCATTGTAAATTCAGGATTATGCTTTGTTGATAATCCTTCGTTTCTAAAACTTCTATTAATTTCAAAAACTTTTTCAAAACCACCTACAAGAAGTCTTTTTAAATATAATTCTGGTGCTATTCTTAAAAAAAGATCTTGGCCAAGAGCGTTATGTTGAGTTACAAATGGTCTTGCTACTGCCCCGCCAGCTAAAGGATGCATCATAGGTGTCTCTACTTCCAGATACCCTATTTCATTCATCTTCTTGCGCATAGAATCAATAATTTTTGTTCTCTTGATAAAGATTTCTTTTGTTGAATTATTTGTCATTAAGTCTAGATATCTTTGCCTATACCTTAACTCAACATCAGTTAATCCTTTAAATTTTTCAGGCATAGGCCTTAAAGACTTGGTGATCATCTCTAAATCCCAAACATCTATAGTTAATTCATCTGTTTTAGTTCTAAATAATGTTCCTGAAACACCTACAATATCTCCTAAGTCCCACGTCTTAAAATCTTCATAGACATTCTCATCTACATTATTTTTTGTTACGTATATTTGAATATCGCCAGAAGAATCTCTCAGTGTTGCAAAACTAGCATTTCCCATAACTCTTTTTAAAACAATTCGTCCAGCAATAGAAATATTCTTTATATTTTTCTTAGCTAAATCTTCTTTAGAAATTTCTCCATACTCTTGGTGAAGATTCTTTGCATTATTTTTTGGTTTAAAAGAATTACCATAAGCATCACCCTTATCCCTAAGTTGCTCTAGTTTCTTTCTTCTCTCTTCTATAAGAGCTTTTTCACCACCTAATTTTTCTTTTTCCATTTATACGCCTGCTTTCAATGATGATTTCATAAAATCATCTAAATCTCCATCTAAAACTGCTGAAGTATTACCGGTTTCATGATTTGTTCTCAAATCCTTAATTCTTGATTGATCTAATACATAAGATCTTATCTGACTTCCCCACCCAATATCAGACTTACTATCTTCAAGAATTTGCTGTTCTTCATTTTGTTTTTGTAATTCTAACTCGTAAAGCTTGGATTTTAATTGTTTTAATGCATTTTCTTTATTTTTATGCTGCGAACGA
>CACEHH010000029.1 GCA_902559345.1 uncultured SAR86 cluster bacterium
ATAGATAAGGCTATTTCTTATACCTATGATAGTAAAAATAAATCTTTTAGAACTCTAGATCCTCAGTCTGGTGTTAAAGATGCAGAATCAGGCAAGGTTATGTATGAACTAGTTCTTAGCAATGGACTCCTTCTTGATCAGCTTATAAAAGAAGTTGAATCAAAGATATCTCTTGAAGATAATAATCCAGAAAGAGATGATTCAATATTATCTATGCTTTTAGCTGAAAAAGATGAACTACTTGAAAAAAGGGAAACTAATTTAGACGAAGAAAAATCATTTATTTTTAATGAAATTGTTAAAGGCAGGTCATTGGTTAGCTCAGCCGAATTAACAGCAAAAGCTTTTTCAAATGGAATAATGGGTGAATATGGGGGTAAATTGGTTGCAATAGCATTGCTTCTATTTGCCTTTTCAACTGCTATTACATGGTGTTATTACGGTGATAGGTCTACAGCATATATTTTTGGAGAGAGAGGGGTTATTTGGTACAGAAATTTCTATGTTCTATGTTTTATTCTTGCTGCTGTTATTGATACCACTGTTGTATGGAATATAGCTTATGTTGTTGTAGCTCTTGTATCTATACCCAATTTAATTGCTATGTTTGTTTTAAGAAAGGAAATGAAACTACTTTCTGACGATTTTAAAACTAAATAGAAAAATATTTAAACAATGAAACCACTAAAATATTTAGTAATCTTTATGTTAATTTCATGTGGTGGTAGTGGATCATCTTCAGAAACTATTCAATTATTACCATCTATATCTTCTTTTAATTCATCATCAACATCTATTTATGTTAATGACAGTATTAGCTTATCTTGGCAAAGTATTAATACTAATTCATGTTCTGCTAGTGGTGATTGGAGTGGAAATAAGAATACTAATGGCTCAGAAACATTACAACTAACAGATATAAAAGAATACAATTTTATTCTCACATGTTTGGCTGTTAATGGCTCTAATTCAGTTGATGCTAATATATCAGTCGATGTGCTTGAGCGTGATAACAATAATATTTATGAAATTGATAAAGATTCATATTGCAAAGAACCAAATAACAACTCTTCATCTTATTGGATTGATAACTTTGACACTAATACATTAGATCCAAATATTTATAGCTATCAACTTGGTAATGGATTTTTTGCAAATAATACTTGGATAGCAGGCTGGGGCAATAATGAACAGCAATACTATACAGGTCCTGGTAATGGTTATGCTAGAAACTTTAATACAACTACAAATACATCAGAAAATTCATTTATTGAAGATGGATATTTAAAAATTCAACCTATTTACAATAATACAAATCCATTTCCAGATCCTTATTGTGCCGATAAAGAATGTCAAACTACTTGGGATTATACTTCTGCCAGAATAATCACCTCTACTAATAAAACAATCAATCCTGGAAATGAAATTACAATTTGCTTCAAAGTCCCAGATGGAACAGGTCACTGGCCAGCTTTGTGGATGTTACCTCAAGGTTTTATAGAAGGAAGTAAATCTTGGCCTGATGATGGTGAGATTGATTTAATGGAAGCAAGAGGCAGGATAGCACAAGCAATTGGATCAGCAATTCATTTTGCAAATGCTAATAATTCACATCAATATATAAGTCATGAAGTTTCAGTGCCCATGAACGTTAATTTTCAAGATAAATTCCACTCAATAACTTTAAAATGGACTCAGGATTCAATAAATATTTATTTAGATACAAATAATGAACCATTTTATTCTGAAGGCATAAATTCAACACCTTTTATAAATGCTAATTATCCTTTTAATGAGGAATTTTATTTGATACTAAATGTAGCATCAGGTGGAAATTTTGATTCAAATAATATTGATCCTTCTAAATATTGTAATAATGAAATATGTTCAAATTTATCAGATCCAGACAAAGGAAGGTTCTTAATTGACTTTATAGAAATTAAGTCAATTGATTGATAGCAAAGATACAATTTCTAAATGATTAGTATTTGGAAATTGATCAAAAATTTCAATATTTACTATTTTATGTTTGTTTAATAACTTTATATCTCTGATGTATGTTTCTGGGTTACATGATACGTATATTATATTTTTAAACTTACTAATTAATTTTATGACTTCATCAGTCAATCCACTTCTTGGTGGATCAACAAGAATATGAGTAAAGTTATATTTTGAAATACTAACATCGTTCATTCTAGTAAATATTCTTTCATTAAAAAGCTCAACGACCTCTGATGCTGATAGTCTTGCACTATGTATGTTTGAAATATTATTTATTTCTATACCTTTATTAAGGCATCTAATAGAATCTCTATTATTTTCTGTAACTAAAACATTTTTAAAAATACTCGATAAAGGAAGGCTAAAAGTTCCAACACCGCAATAGAGCTCTATTAAATCTTTTGGTTTATTAACATATGACATTACTTTTTTTATCATCAATGGCAATAAAAACTTGTTTGGTTGATAAAAACAATTATCTGTTTGATATATTTTTATATTATTTGTAATTAGGTAGTCTTCAAAGTAAATATTTTCAACAGGATAAATCTCATTTTTAGCTCTTAAAATAATTTTTACATTTAATTTTTTAGCAATTTGTTGAGATGTTTCTTTAATCTTTGAGCATAAAGGTTTGTGATATATCAATGTAATTAAAACATCTTCAGAGCTATTTGATCTAAAGTTTATTTGAAATAATTTATTTTTAATTAGCTTATTATTATTAATAATATTTAGAATTAATGGCATTATTTTTTGAATAGAGGGAGTCGCATTAGTAAAATGTGTAATGTATATCTTTGATTTACCATCATGCATTACAAATGCATTATTAGAATAACTAAATTCACATCTATTTCTAAATGAAGATGCTGGACTCAAATTTATGTATATATTGTCTGAATAGAGCGCATAAAGATCTAATTTAAATCT
>CACEHH010000030.1 GCA_902559345.1 uncultured SAR86 cluster bacterium
TTCATAACCTGCTCTGATGGCTTGAAAGTCCATGGCATATTTTCATTGTTTGTAGAAATAAACTGCAATGATATTGACCTTCCATCATCTATTACTAATTCATCTGAATGTTCTGATTGAAATACTTTTCCATTTATCCCTGTAACTTCGCAAAAAACATCATATAAAGGAACAAGCGCAAAACCAAATGCAAACATTAAGGGAACTGCAATAATTAGTCTTGTTAATGTTTTTTTAGCTCCTTTATTCATTAGTCAACCTTGGGTGGAGTAGAGAAAGTATGATATGGGGCTGGTGATGCAACAGACCATTCTAGTCCTTTTGCGCCTTCCCACACTTTATCAGTTGCTTTTTTGCCGCCCATTACTGTTTTAAGCACTATAAATAAGAATAGTAATTGAGAGAACCCAAATAAAAAGGCTCCTACGCTTGAAACCATATTCCAGTCAGCAAACTGAAGTGCATAATCTGGATATCTTCTTGGCATTCCAGCCAGTCCAATAAAATGTTGAGGGAAAAAAGTAACATTTACACCTATAAATGATAGCCAAAAATGAAGCTTCCCAAGTCTTTCGTCATACATATTGCCTGTCCATTTAGGAATCCAATAATATACTGCTGCCATAATTGAAAATATCGCTCCTGGAACTAAAACATAATGGAAGTGAGCAACAACAAAGTATGTGTCATGGTATTGAAAATCTGCTGGAACAATAGCGAGCATTAAACCCGAAAGACCTCCGATTGTAAATAATACGACAAAAGAAACAGCAAATAACATAGGGGTTTCGAATGTGATAGATCCCCTAAACATCGTGGCTACCCAGTTAAAGACTTTTACTCCTGTTGGAACTGCTATAAGCATAGTTGCCCACATAAAGAAAATTTCAGCTGCTAATGGCAATCCTACAGTAAACATGTGATGTGCCCAAACTACAAATGATAGTATCGCAATTGACAACATTGCCCATACCATTGAAGAGTATCCAAATAACTGTTTTCTAGAAAACGTTTCAATTATATGTGAAACAATTCCGAAAGCGGGCAAAATCATTATATAAACTTCAGGGTGTCCAAAGAACCAAAAAATGTGTTGAAAAAGAACTGGATCTCCTCCGCCAGCTGCATTAAAGAAACTTGTTCCAAAATGAATATCCATCAACATCATAGTTACTGCGCCAGCAAGAACCGGCATAACTGCAATTAACAAATATGCTGTTATCAACCATGACCATACAAATAATGGCATCTTCATAAGAGAAACTCCTGGAGCTCTCATATTCATGATAGTTACTACAACATTAATAGAGCCCATTATTGATGACGCCCCCATTATATGAACAGAAAAAATAAAGAAAGTTACACTTGGCGGGGCGTATGTTGTTGAAAGAGGTGCATAAAAAGTCCATCCAAAGTTTGGTGCTCCACCTTCCATAAATAAAGATGAAAGCAAAATAAAAAATGCAAATGGCAATATCCAAAAACTTAAATTATTCATTCTAGGCAAAGCCATATCTGGTGCCCCTATTTGCATTGGGACTAACCAATTAGCTAAACCAACAAAAGCTGGCATTACTCCGCCAAATATCATAATAAGACCATGCAAGGTTATCATTTGATTATAAAACTCGGGTTCTACAATCTGCATTCCTGGCTGGAATAGCTCTGCTCTTATTATCATCGCCATAGCTCCACCAACTAAGAACATAGCAAAACTAAACCATAAATACAGCGTTCCTATATCTTTATGATTTGTTGTATAAAGCCATCTAGTTATACCCTTAGCAGGTCCGTGATGATGGTCATCATGATGATTTTCTATTACTGCACTCATAATATATTCCTATTATATTTTCGGTTCTTTGTAATCTACTATATCTTTGGGAACAACTATTTCACCGTCACCCTTTTCAGCATTGCCCCATGCCTGTCTTGAATAAGTAATTACTGCTGCTAGTTCAACTTCAGACAAATAATCAAATGAGTTCATTGCAGCCCCTTGAACCCCTTCCATCATTATTTCTATATGTCTGTCTTTATCATATAAGGCTATTTCACTACCTGCTAAAGCAGGAAATATTCCAGTGATGCCTTGTCCATCAGTCTGGTGGCATGCAACACAGTTTACCTCATATACTGTTTGTCCTCTTTCTATAAGCTCTGCAGTGCTCCAATCTTTAGTCGTTAATTCAGCTAATTTTATTGCTTCCTGTCTTTTGTTATCAACCCATAGGTCATATTCTTCTTGCTCTACTACTTTCACGACTATCGGCATAAAGCCATGATTCTTTCCACATAACTCAGTACATTTTCCTCTATAAATTCCTGGAGTATCAACGACAGTCCAAGCTGTGTTAACAAACCCAGGAATAGCATCTTGTTTAATTGCAAATGCCGGCACCCACCATGAATGGATAACATCATTTGCAGTGATGAGGAATCTTACTTTTTTTCCTGCTGGGATAACAACCATCTCATCAACCTCTTGAAGGTAGTTTTCCCCTTTTGGAACTAAGTTATATATTTCATCAAGGTCTGTGGAAAGATTTGAGAAAAAGCTAACATCATCTTCTAGATATCTATATTGCCATTTCCATTGATACCCTGTTACCTGAATATTTATATCACCAGACTCATCATCATAGATCTTCACAAGCGTCTTTGATGCTGGAATGGCCATTGCAATCAGGATTAAAAAAGGAATTATAGTCCATGCTAATTCT
>CACEHH010000031.1 GCA_902559345.1 uncultured SAR86 cluster bacterium
CACTTTCAGGTATTAAATATACTTTTGTTTGTTTTTTATCTGCCATTATGGTGATGAATTATACACAAAGTATCTAAATTTTAATCAATTTTTTAATTTTTTATAAAAACCTAAATTTCCATAGAGCGGAGAGCCTTCTTTTGTAATTACTCCAATATGGACAGCATTTAGCATATCTTTATGAATATCTTTTTTATTGTTGATGAAATCTTTATGGAATATATCTTTATCGATATGGGGGTATAGGCTCCTCATTAGACTTCCTGCAAATAATATACTCTTTCCAATGTTGAAAGTTAATGCTAAGTCTGACAATGTGTAGGCTAATGATTTTATAAAACTATTAATAACTTCTGCAGCTATTTGATCTTCTTTTATAAATCTTCTAAAAATCTCTTCAGAAGACAAAGATTTATTAGTCTTAATTTTATATATATTGGAAATGGCAGATCCTGAAATAACATTCTCAAGGGTTATGGGGTTAGCATTATTAACTTTAAAGATATTTAGCATGAATTCAGTTGAATTTGTTGTATTGCCTACTTCCGTAGGAAGAATTACTTCATTGTTAATACGAACAGCTGCTCCCAGTCCAGTACCAGGACCTATAAATAATTTATTTTCATTGAATGATTTTCCATCTTTTATAGATTTAATACTATTACTGACATAGTCATAGCTATGTGCAATAGCCTCCCAATCATTAAGTAAGTAACACTCTTTTAAATTAAATTTTTTGGCTATTTTGATTGAATCAAAGACGTAATCACGATTAGTCATTGAAATACAATTATTAATTTTTGGTCCTGCAACAGAAGCAATTAATATATCAATAAAGTTGTTAGTAATTAAATCTTCTAATTTATCTTCAAATTCAGTCATATCGCTAAAAGCTGATTTAGATAAATCACTGATTTCGTTAGAGGCTGATGATGCGATAGCATGACGCATATTGGTGCCACCAATATCTACTAATAATATATTATTCATTTTCGTTAGATTCATACCTAAGACCATAACCATATTCAAATCTAGGCTGATTATCTTTATCTTTTAAGTTTAAAGGATTTTTAGAATTTGCATTTGGCCATGAGTAAGGTAATTTACCTGAAAAATCATAATTTATAGAACTATCTATATTACTAAAAATAACATCATTGATTCCTTCAACTGCGGTTCCAGGGAGCCAAATGCTTACAAAAGCATCAGACAATTCTATTTCTTGATCAACAATCAATGGTCTACCCGTTATAAAAAGAGACAACACCTGAATATCTTCATTTAAAAATTTACTCATGATTTTGAGATTTTGTTTATTTGTCTTTGAAAAATCTAAATCTTTAATATCTCCAAACCCTTCAGCATAAGGTGTTTCACCATAAACCATTATTGCAAAGTCAGGCTTGCTTTTATAACTTCCATCATTTGAGTATTCAACATGACCTCCCATATTCTTAATATGGCTTGATAAAGATTCATAAATACTTTTAGTATTAGGAAAATCATTATTTGAAATATTTGTTCCTTCCCAGCTTTTTCCTTGCCAAGTTATTGTCCATCCACCCATCTGATTTTCAATATATTTTGATTGCTCTCCAATAATTAAAAAATTTTTTCCTGGATTCATAGGCAAAACATCATTATTTTTTAGCAACACGATAGATTCTCTAACTGAGGTTCGTGCTAATTCAACATGTGATTTATCTCTAATATGATTCTTGTTATATTCGTGAGGCTTTCTTCCGTCAAACAATCCAAGGTATTTCTTTGCTAAAAGTATTCTATAAACAGCCTCATTAAGAGATTCTATTGGTATTTCTCCTGACTTTACCTGTTCTAATGTATTCCAATAAAGTGATTCCCATTCAGTTGGTACCATGAATATATCAACGCCTGCTATAAGCGCTTGAGGGCAATCAGAATCTTTACAACCAGGAATTTGTCCATGGCCATTCCAATCACCAACTATAAAACCATCAAATTCCATTTGTGATTTCAAAATATTATTTAACAAATATTCATTCCCATGACTCTTCATACCATTCCATGAATTAAAGCTAGCCATAATTGATATAGCGCACGAATCAATTGCATCATAATATGGTTGGCCATGAATATTTTTTAAAGTGATCTCGTCTAGAATCGTATCACCTTGATCAACACCATTATCTGTTCCGCCATCACCTAAAAAATGTTTTGCTGTTGCTAAAACATGATGTTCGTCTAAAAATTCATTTCCAGATCCTTGCAATCCAATAATAAAATTCTTACCAAGTTTTGATACAAGATCTGGGTCCTCTGAATAACCTTCATAAGTTCGTCCCCATAGATCATTTTGAGGAACAGCTATAGTTGGTGCAAAAGTCCAAATTATTCCTGTCGAAACAACTTCTTTTGCAACAGCCTCTCCAATTTGTCTCAACAAGAGTTCATTTCTTGTTGCGCCAAGTGCTATGTTGTGAGGAAAAATTGTAGCCCCTATTACATTATTATGACCATGAACAGCATCTGTGCCCCATAAAATCGGTATCTTAATTCCATTAACTTCTGTTGAAGAATCATAATAGCTTTTACTCAAATTCTTCCAATCTTCAATGCTGCTGTTCTTATTTTGATTTGGAAATCCTCCTCCACCATTCAAAATAGTACCAAAGTGATACTTTTTAGCTTGATCAGGTGTAACGCTATTAATTTCAGGCATAATTATCTGA
>CACEHH010000032.1 GCA_902559345.1 uncultured SAR86 cluster bacterium
TGAAAATCATGTAATGGTAAAAATCAATGAAAGAAGAGGAGCGGTTGACGATTACTACAAGCTAAATATTTTTAATGGTTCTAAAAGAAAAGTTGCTTCTGGTCCAGATATAGATAAAGAAGAATGGTTAGCACAAGTTGTAGAAAAAAATGATGGAACACCATTAGCAGCTGTTTCAAATGTAGCTGATACTTGGAGAATATGGAGATATTTACCTGAATCTGATACTTGGGAAATCCATTTTACAAATAAATGTCAAACTCCTACATTTTTTCCATTAAGTGGTTTTGATGATAAATGGTTGGTTGCTGGACAAGATGTTACTAAGTCTAAAACATTTAATAAAGAAAATGATAAGAGTAAGTTATATTTATATGACCCAAATGAAAGAAGTTTTGATCTGTTATATGAAGACCCTGATTATGATGTGGCTGGTCCAGTTGGTGGATGTAGAACAGCTGATGGTGGAGCCTCTATCGATGAAAAAACCAATGAACTTACTTATGTAAGTTACTACGCTGAAGAACCTGTAAGAATATTCTTTGATGAAGAGGCTGAACAAACAAATAGTATTCTCGAGGCACAATTTCCAGGTGAAATTGTAAGACCTGTTACTTGGAGTAAGGATAGAAAAAAAGTAGTTATATCAGTATCTAGCTCTTCAAATCCCGGTGATTATTATTATTTTGATAAAGAAAATATGATATTAAGTTTCCTATGGGATAGTTCGCCTTGGATAGATAGATCTAAGCTTGCTAAAAAAAAGGCAATTAAATATACAGCAAGAGATGGTCTAGTTGTTCATGGTTATTTAACCATACCTCTAGGTACAGATGGTAAAAATCTACCAATGGTCGTTCACCCTCATGGAGGACCAAATGCAAGAGATACAATGAGATATGATTCATATGTTCAATTTATGGCGAATCGAGGATATGTTGTATTCCAGCCTAATTTTAGAGGATCTACTGGATATGGTGCTTATCACTACATTTCAGCGAATAAACAATTTGGTAAGACTATGCAAGATGACATCACAGATGGCGTTAATTATCTAATTGATTTAGGTATAGCTGATCCAGATCGAATTGCAATTTTTGGAGGTAGTTATGGAGGATATGCAACCATGGCGGGTCTTGCCTTTACTCCAGATTTATATGCAGCTGGAATTAATTATGTAGGTGTTGTTGATTTAGAACTTCTTCAAGAAGATTCAAATAGAAATTCTAGAAGATTTGGAGGTTTTTATGATGAGCTAAGGTTGGAATGGGGAGACCCAGACAAGCCTGAAGATATGGAGTATATTATTGAAACGTCTCCATTGAGACAAGCTCATTTAATTAAATCACCTGTATTAATAATGCACGGTGCTCAAGATAGTAATGTTAGGCTTGTTCATGCAAGAAAATTAGCAGATAAACTAGACAGATTGGGTAAAGAATATGAGTGGTATGTTGAGCCATATGAAGGACATGGGTTTGGTGGTGAACAAGCTAGATTAAATATGTTTGGTAAAGTTGAAGATTTTTTAGACAAACACTTAAATTAAAAAGCTTCAATAGATGTTTGGCTTTTACCAAGTATAAGGCCGTGTATATCATATGTGCCTTCATAGGTATTTACTGCCTCTAAATTCATACAGTGCCTTATAATATGATATTCATCACTTATTCCATTTCCACCATGAATATCTCTTGATAATCTAGCTATTTCTAAAGCTTTCTGACAATTATTTCTCTTTAGAAGGGAAATCATCTCTGGCTTCATTTTATCTTCATCGATAAGCCTTCCTAATCGCAAAACAGATTGAAGTCCTAGAGTAATTTCAGTCTGCATATCAGCTAACTTTTTTTGAACTAACTGTTTAGATGCTAGTGGCTTGCCAAACTGCTCTCTATCTAAAGAATATTCTAAAGCTCCATTCCAACAAAATTCTGCCGACCCCATTGCACCCCATGCGATTCCGTATCTTGCCATGTTTAAACATGAGAATGGTCCACGAAAACTCTGAACCTCAGGAAGAATTTTATCTTTTGTAACAAAAACGTCTTCTAAAAAGATTTGTCCTGTTATAGATGCTCTTAAAGCAAATTTTCCATCAATAACTGGTGTAGTTAAACCTTTGAGATCTTTATCAACAATAAATCCTCTTAATACGCCCTGCTCGTCTTTAGCCCATATAACTAATACATCTGCAATTGGAGAATTTGTTATCCATGTTTTTGCACCGTTTAATACATAACCACCATCTTTCTCAATTGCGTTTGTTTTCATAGACGCAGGATCTGAGCCTGCATCAGGTTCTGTAAGTCCGAAACACCCTATTAAGTCACCTTTTGCCATTTGAGGAAGGTAAAAATCTTTTTGCTCATCTGAACCAAAATGATATATAGCATGCATTGCTAATGAAGTTTGAACACTAAAAGCTGATCTATAACTTGAATCTACTCTTTCAATTTCTCTTGCTATTAAGCCATAAGAAACATAATTTGTTCCAGCACAACCATAGCCTTTAATAGGGGCACCTAAAAAACCAAGTTCACCCATTTCTTTATAG
>CACEHH010000033.1 GCA_902559345.1 uncultured SAR86 cluster bacterium
TATTTTTAGCATCATTAATTTGTTTTATCTGTTCTTCTTTTAACCCAGTTGTTCCAATTATTAGAGGTATTCTATTTTCAACACATTTTTTAATTATTTTTGAAGTTGATAAAGGGTGAGAAAAGTCAATTACTGTTTCTGCAGAAGAAAATTCGTCATCAGCAATAACCCTAAAGTCATTTCCTGCTTTTATTAATTTTGAAATTGACTGGCCCATCTTTCCAGATATTCCATTTATATATACTTTTTGCATCAATCTTTAATCTTTGAGACTGCTTTTAAAAAAGTATCTGTTCCAGGATAATTCTTTGACTGATTTAAAGATTTGTTGAGCTCATCTAATAGTTCTTTTTGTTGTTTATCAAGATTGGAAGGTGTCTCAACAACTACTCTGCATAAAATATCTCCCCTTCTTCTATCTCTAACTATTGATGCGCCTTTTCCTTTAATTCTAAAAACTTTACCAGTTTGGGTATTTGGCGGTATTTTTAATGAAATTGTATTCTCAAGAGTTGGTATTTTAATAGGGCCTCCTAATACTGATATATCAAAAGGTATTGGAGCTTCAATGTATAAATTTCTTCCATCCCTCTGAAATAATGGATCGTCATTGACTCTAATTGCAACATATAGATCTCCTGATTGGCCACCTTTCATCCATTCACCCTCACCTGAAAGTCTAACTTTATCACCATTATCCACACCAGCAGGAATATTAACTGAAAGGGTTTTATTATCCTTGATAGCACCATTACCTTTGCAGTTTCTGCATTTATTTTTAATTACTTGACCACTGCCCGAACATGAAGAACATGTTTGTTGTACTGAAAAGAATCCTTGTTGCATTCTAACTTGACCTGCACCATTACAGTTAGTACAAACTGTTGGAGCTGTGCCCTTCTCAGCACCAGAGCCATTACACTCACTGCATTCTACATGTGAAGGTATTTTAATCTTTTTTTGTATTCCTAAAACTGCATCTTTAAGGCTTAATTCCAAATTATATTGAAGATCTGATCCTCTTCTTTGTCTTCTTGATTGAGAGCGGGTACCAAAAACATCTCCAAAGATGTCTCCAAAAATGTCATTAATATTTATATCGTTAAAATTTGGGCCGCCGCCCATGCCCTCTACACCAGAATGACCAAACTGATCATAGGCTGATTTTTTTTGGGGATCTGAAAGCACATCATATGCCTCAGCAGCTTCTTTAAATTTCTCGGCTGCCTCTGGATTATCTGGATTTCTATCAGGATGGTATTTCATAGCTTTCTTTTTGAAAGCTTTTTTTAAGTCGCTTGCTGAAACATCTCGAGAGACTTCAAGAGTTTCATAGTAGTCTCTCTTTGACATAACGATCTATTTTTCTTCTTCTTTTACTTCTTCAAATTCAGCATCAACAGTATTGTCAGAAGGTTCTTCAGAGCTAGAATCAACATCTCCTTGCTCTTCCGATCCATCTTGTTTGTATAGTTTTTGTGATAATGGTGTTAAAACATCATTCAAATTTTTAGTGGAAGATTCTATTGATTCAATATTTTCAGAAGCCACTGCTTCCTCCAAAGAAGTAACAGCTTCTTCAACTTGTTTCTTTTCTTCATCAGATAGTTTGCTACCAGATTCTTCAATAGTTTTTCTTGTAGCATGAACTAACATATCTGCATTATTTTTTGTCTTAACTAGTTCCTCAAATTTTTTGTCATCTTCAGCATTAGCTTCAGCATCTTTAACCATCTTTTCAATATCATCATCTGATAATCCACTAGATGCCTTAATTACTATAGATTGTTCTTTACCAGTATTTTTATCTTTAGCCGAAACATTTAAAATACCGTTTGCGTCAAGATCAAATGATACTTCAATTTGTGGCATGCCTCTTGCTGCGGGTGGAATGTCAGTTAAATTAAATTGACCTAGCGATTTATTCTGTGACGCTTGAGTTCTTTCACCTTGGATTACATGCACAGTAACAGCTGTTTGATTGTCTTCTGCTGTGCTAAATACTTGTGACTTTTGTGTTGGTATAGTCGTATTCTTTTCAATAAGAGGTGTAGCTACACCTCCTAAAGTTTCAATACCAAGTGTAAGGGGGGTCACATCAAGTAATAATACATCTGTGGTATCACCAGATAAAACAGAACCTTGGATAGCTGCACCAACTGCAACAGCCTCATCTGGATTCAGATCTTTTCTTGGATCTTTGCCAAAAAATTCAGAAACTTTCTTCTGGACTAAAGGCATTCTTGTTTGACCTCCAACTAAAAGTATTTCATTTATATCGCCTTTTGAAAGTTTTGCATCTTTAAGTGCTAACTTTAATGGCTCTAAACTTTTATCTACTAAATCTTCTACAAGAGATTCAAGCTTTGCTCTAGTTATTTTGTGAACAAAGTGCTTAGGCCCTGAGCTATCTGCGGTTATATATGGAAGATTTACTTCAGTTTGTTCAGATGATGAGAGTTCTATCTTAGCTTTTTCAGCAGCCTCTTTAAGTCTTTGTAGTGCTAAAGGATCGCTTTTTAGATCAAACCCAGACTCT
>CACEHH010000034.1 GCA_902559345.1 uncultured SAR86 cluster bacterium
GTTCTTGCGCTTACATTCGGCTTATTTAATGCTGATTTAGTTGCTCAAGAAGAGGCTGCAGATGATGTAGAAGAGGTTGTTATAACCGGTTCTAGAATAAAGAGAAAATCTTTAAATAGTGCTGCACAGGTTTCAACAATCACCAGTGAGGATATTGATGCATCTTCAGCTCTAATGACTGCTGACGTATTAAGAAACTCAATTTATAACTCTTTTGGATCTTCTGGACCAACTGCTGGTAGTAGCGCTATGAGTAACGCAACAATCAGTGTTAGAGGTTTAGGATCTGCTAGAACATTAGTTCTCATGGACGGAAGAAGAATGCCTGGTTCACCACATCTTGGTGGATCCGGAGCTGTTAATATCAATATGATACCAACAGTTGCAGTAGATAGAATCGAGATTCTAGCTGATGGTGCTTCATCTGTTTATGGATCTGATGCTATTGCTGGTGTTGTTAACGTTATAACTAAAAAAGGTTTCGACGGAATGGAATTTAATTTCAGACGTGGTGATAGAGACCGTGATGATGGTGAAGAAAACTCAGTATCATTCATCTATGGTGCTACTAACGATAAAGGTTATGTAACTATTATGGTTGAGCATGATGAAAGAGATGAGATCTATCTTAAAGATAGATGGTATACAAAAGCTAGCATTAATGACAAAAATGGTGACGGAGTAGTTGATCTATATAGTGAAACTTATGGTCTAAGTTGGTATTCAAGAAACTTAGCTGATCCAGTTACTGGTGACATTATGGCTACACCTACATGCCCAGGTTCACAAGATAATCCAACTGATGGTTGGTGGGGACCTAACTTTGGTGGTGCTGCTTTTGGACAAGGAGCAACTTCAACACCTTCAAATGGTGGTGCTCCAAGAGGAATCTGCGGATTTGCTTGGGCTGACATCATGGTACAAGATGCTGCTACTTTTAGAGACAGCATTACAACAAATTTTGAATACGAAGTTAACGATAAAGTAAGCCTATATTCAAGAATCAATTACTTAAGAAATGAGTCAACAGGTAGATATGCTCCTCCTGCTGCTAGATACCCAAGTATCGCAGTTGGTGATCCAGCTAACCCTTATGACGTTCCTGTAACTGGTTATTGGAGATGGACTGAAATCGGTAACCGTGGAATGCATCAAGTTGACACAGGTCACGATGCTGTATTCGAAGTAACATATCAAGTTAATGACGATGTAGAAGTTGTGTATGGTACACAAATTAATAAATTCTACGGAGTTGATGTAGGTAGATATTACCTAAGTTATGCAGGTTTAGATTCAAACAATCTTAACGGTGAGCCTTTTGGTTCAGCTGCAGGTGCTGCTGCTATGAGTGCTACAACTTTAGTTGAGTACACAAACCACTATGAGAAAAATGATGTAGTTGTGCAAATCGACAACATTATGGATCTACCTGGTGGATCAGTTTCAGCATTATTCGGTATAGAGAACTTCGAAAATAGATATTCTGCTGAATACGATAAGCATTCAGAAAATGGTCTAGTTGGTGGTTCTGCTGGTAACTCAGGTGCTGGTCTTAGAGAAGTTGATTCAGTATTCGGGGAAATATTATTCCCTGTTATGGATAACTTAGAAGTAACAGCTTCATTTAGATCTGATGATTATTCAGATGTTGGTGAAAGTGATTCATTTAAGTTAGGTGCTCTTTGGACTCCAATGCCTGGAACTATTGTTAAATTAAACACTGGTGAAGGTTTCAGAGCTCCAACAATGGACAACTTATACGGTGCTACTACATTTAGTGCTAACACTGTATATGACTATAAAGCTTGTGCTGCTGCAGGAACATCTGCTGCAGATTGTGCTTCTAAGCAAGTATCAACATTAATTAAAGCTAATCCAAATCTTGGCGCTGAATCTTCTGAAGGATTCACTATGAGCGTAGAGCAAGATATGGGTATGTTAGTTGATGCTCTTGAAGGCTTACAAGTAAGATTTGATTACTATGAAATTACAGTTACAGACGCTATTGCAAGTATTTCTACACAAGACGTAATGTGGAATGATTTTGTTGGCGGAACTGCACTTTCTAACAATG